>LWDN01000054.1 GCA_002083515.1 Proteobacteria bacterium HN_bin10 | reverse complement strand
GGCCGACCTCGACCTGCTCCTGCCCCTTCCCGAAAAAGATCGCGATGATCGGAATCGACGTTTCCGGCAAGGTCGTGCCCACCGCCGCGAAGACGCTGCCGACCGCGCCCTCCGAGACATGCAGGCGCTTCCCTAGCCACTCGATGCCGTTCGTGAAGAGCGCGCAGCCGCCCAGCGTGATGACGACCGAGGCCACGAACAAGAGGGCGTAGAGTCCGACGCTCATCGGACGGGCCCCGGCCAGGCAAAATGAAAAATGAAAAATGAAAAATTAGAGTGGGTCGGGTTCTTCACTATCTTAGTTTTGCCTTTTTCCTTTTGCACTTTTCATTGCGCCTTTCTCCCGCTGGTATGCCCGCATGACGGCCTCCATCACCTCCCGCACCGGCCGCCCCGCCTGATCCGCAACCCGTTTGCAGTCCTGATACTCCGGCGACGCCCTCTCCTCTCCCGGCCCCAGTTCGGCCACTTTCACCTGGACCGACTCGCGGCCCAGGCGCACCGCCTCGATCCGCCGCGTGAGAATGCGCCGTCGCACGTCCATCATTCGCACGCCCAAGGCCGTCGTCTCGCGCAAGATGACCGTCGCGGCTTCGTCGGCCTTTTCCGGCGCGACCAGCACGGTCAAGACGATACCGGGCCGGCTCCGCTTCATCGTGACCGGCGTGAGGGTCACGTCCACCGCGCCGGCCGCATACAACCGATCCATCACCGTCTCGTAGGTCTGCGGATTCATGTCGTCGATATTGGTCTCGAGTTGCGTGATCAGATCGTGCCCGGCCCCATGGCGCGCCGACGTCTCTCCGAGAAACAGCCGCAGCACATTGGCCCAGCCCTGCGGGTCCGCCGTGCCCGCCCCATAACCGATCGCCCGAACTCGCATGGGCGGGAGGGGAACGAAGTCTCGGGCGAGGGTGCGGACCAAGGCCAGGCCGGTCGGTGTCGTCAATTCGCGCGCCGGGCCTGCGCTGTGGATCGGGATGCCCTTCGCGAGCGCCGCCACGGCCGGTCCGGGAACCGGGAGCGTACCGTGCTCCGTCTCAATCGAGCCTGAGCCGAGGTTGATCGGTGACGCCGTGGCCGACTCGACGCCGAGCAGGTGGCAGCCCAGCAGCCCTCCGACCACATCGACGAAGGAATCGAGCACGCCCACTTCATGAAACCGGACATCGCCGTGGTGGACGCCGTGCGCGAGCCCTTCCGCCTCCGCCAGCCGATGAAAGACGTCGAGCGCCTGCTCTTTCACCCGAGCCGGGAGTCGGCTCGCCGTGATCGTTCGATTGATTCGGCGAAGCGTGAGCGGCGCGCCCAGTCCCTTGTGGATCGTCACATCCACTTTCGTGGCATGGATCGCGCCTCGCGTCACGGCACGCGCTTTCAGCCGGTACCCCGAAACCGGCAAGGCCGCCAGACCCTTGGACAGCTCGCGCAACGGCAGGCCGGCGTCGACCAAGGCCCCCAGGAACATGTCCCCGCTGATGCCGGAGAAGCAATCGAAGTGAAGATGGGTCATCGACGAGATTTCCGTGTCTTGCAAGGCGGCAATCTTAACGTAATGGGCGGTCGACGGCAACGCGAAGCGCGCGCGTTTTGTTGACAGGCCATGGACCCTATGTTACCAACGAAGCAAGGGAATCGCGCGAACCCATCACGCATCCGCCGTTCAGCGCATCACGGACACGACACTATGGACGACGCTCATCGGCTCGGACGCTTTCGACGATGCCCGAGTCTCGCGCTCTGGTTCATCGGCCTGTGTCTGCTGCTCGGGCCGCTGATGGCCGAGGCCGCCAAGCGCCAGCACCGGGAGGCAAGACCGCCGGACCTCAAGATCCTCTCCGTCTCCCTGACGCCGGCCCCCTATTCGCCCACCGACGGCCCCATGGAGATCGCGGTGGAAGTCGAACTGCCCCACTCGGTGCAGGACAGCGCGCTGCTGGAAGTGTCGTCGCTCATTACCTCGCCATCCAAACGGTCGTTGAAGTTTCTGGCCGATCGCCAGCCGGTGAAAGATATCCGCTCCGCCGCGTCGGCCGCGTCCTCCGCGCCGGCCGACGGGAAACCGCACGTCAATCTGTTGCTGACCTGGGATGGCAAGGACCAATCGAAGCAGCTGGTGCAGACGGGGCGCTACGACTATGAAGTGCGTGCGAAGCTCCTCGAAGTGAGCGACAAGGGTCCCCGCACGCAGATGGTCGCCTGGCCGAAACGCGGGGTGCTGGAAGTGAAGTAGGTCTCGGCGACGCGCGCGAGACACGCGCGACGAGCGGGACGTGTGACGGCTCCCTTTCCCCCTTCTTACCTTTCGCGCGAGTCTCGCCTTTCCCGCAAGTCTCGCTTTGTAGGCCTCTCCCCGAGGACATTGATCCGATGCGCCAGGACCCCGGCGCCGAATCCATTGTCGATGTTCATCACCCCGACCCCGGCCGCGCAGGAATTCAACATCGTCAGCAAGGCGGCCAACCCGCCGAAACTCGCCCCGTAGCCCCGGCTGGTCGGCACCGCGATCACCGGACAATCCACCAGCCCGCCCACGACGCTGGGCAGCACGCCGTCCATGCCCGCCGCCACAACGGCCACCCGCGTCCGGCGAAGGCGCTCCGCGCGCCCCAACAGCCGGTGCAGCCCGGCCACGCCGACATCGTAGAGCGTCTCCACCC
>LWDN01000053.1:2858-7204 GCA_002083515.1 Proteobacteria bacterium HN_bin10 | reverse complement strand
AGCTTTCGTCGTTACCTGAAAGCGAACGGACGGACTTCTTGAGTGAAATGGGATTGACCGAATCAGGACTGGTCCGGCTGACGCGCGAAGCCTATAGTTTGCTGGATTTGGTGACGTTTTTCACCGCCGGCGACACCGAGTCTCGCGCCTGGCCGATTCCCAGAAACACCAAAGCCCCGCAAGCGGCGGGTAAGATCCATTCGGACATGGAGCGTGGCTTCATCCGCGCCGAGGTCTACCACTATGACGATTTGTTGGCCTGCGGGTCTGAAGCCAAGGTGAAGGAAAAGGGCCTCTTCCGCCTTGAAGGTAAAGATTACGTCATCAAAGAAGCAGATATTGTCTATTTCCGGTTTAATGTCTAAAGGCTATTAGCCAGGTGCTTTCGCTCAGCACCGGGAATGGTGTCAGCTACCCGTATAGCTTCGGCTTTCGACTGCTCTCCAAGTAGTGAGCTATCCTAGCGTGTATCAATCTTCTCGTCATGGTCATGGAGTGATGAGAACCCTTCTCGTGGCCAGAGCAGTCCCCTACTTTTGATGTAGCCCTACGGACTTGACCAGCGCCTTCAGGATGAGCGATCCTCCCGCCTTGCCCTTTATACAGTCACATGTCTGGGGTCACAATAATGCTCGACGCGCTTGCTAGTGCGTTTGCGTGGGAAGGGATTGCCATCTATTGGGGAATCGGCCTGCTTTTTTTCGCGGCGGAGTATTGTTGGGCCACACATCCAGTCCAATATTTTCAGGTGTTCCTGCCGGATGTGGCAGCCCTCACCACGTACCAGATCTTTTTCGTCTTCGCCGCACAGGTGACGAACCAAATCCAGTTTCCGCACTACTCCTATTGGCGTTGGCAGGCACTTCCATTCGGTTTCAAGCTGATCGTGTTCCTGTTCGTTCTCGATGGAATCGGCTATTGGATGCATCGGTGTTGGCATACGTCCTGGGGGTGGTCGATCCATCGATGGCACCATGCGCCAACGGAGTTGTACTGGTTGGCCGGTGTTCGAGCGAGCTTTCCACAAGTTGTCCTTGCAAATATTCCCTATCTGTTAGCGTTCCCACTGCTCAAGCCGGTGCCAGCATTATTTTTCCCTCTGTACTCCTACCTGATGGTGCTGACCAATAACTGGATGCACATGAACGTGACCTGGCAATCGAGGAAGCTGGAGTGGCTCTTCGTCACGCCTCGTTATCATCGGGTGCACCACCTGAAAGAGATTGGAAGGGCTGGGGCAAATTTCGGAGTGCTGTTTACCGTATGGGATCGGCTGTTCGGTACGTATGTAGATCCTGAGCGGGTGGAATCAACCGGGCCGTACGGAATTCAGGAAACCGTCCATCCCGTACGTCTGGCTATCGGAGTGTAATAGAAACTATTCCCGCCCCCTTCTTTTCTTAGGCCGGTCTTTTCTCCAACCGCCAAACATGTTCCGTTGCGGGGCACTTTCCCTTGAGCCCATTCGGGACGTCGATACGGGCCAACGGTGTGAGGGTATAGCTGTCGCTGTAATGGCGGTGGAGCTCGTCGGACGTGACGGAAAACGGAGGCCCTGGCACGACGGTCTGGTCGTACTCATAGCCGATGACGAGTTGGGGTGCCAATGTCGTGAGAGATTTGAGATGCGCGGTGTATTGGACTCGCATGGTGTCAGGTAGTGCGACTAATGCAGCCCGGTCATAGACCGCATCGACAGGGCCAAGGACCTCGCGAGACAGATCAAAGAGATCACCCACGAAAATATCGATCATCTCTCCGTGAAAGTGCTTGTGTTGTCCGACTTCTGAGATGGTGGGTTCCATTCTCAGCTCAGCAAAGAGCTGCGTCACGGCCAATTCACTCAGTTCCGCCCCAGCTACTGCATAGCCTTGAGCCAGGAGCCAGCCGAGATCGAGCGACTTGCCGCAGAACGGGACGAAGACACGCTTGCCAGGAGGTAGGTGGAGAGATGGGAAGTGGGCAATTAGCAGCGGGTTGACGTCGCGCTCATGCCAGCCGGTCTGGTTTGTCTGCCAGCGATTGTGCCAAAAGCTTGAGTCCATAAAATCATCCCTTGTGTGGTCAATCTGTATCCGCGAGTCCTAAAGGGCGGAGGAGAAGAAAAATAAAATGAGTAATGCCGATCCAGCAAGACGCGGAGAGACTTGATGTAAAGTTTCGATGGCACTACTCCGGGCCAGAATAGTCACCTATCAGTCGGAAACTCTCAATTTGAAAGTGTTAGCCCCGTCCATTTGTGCTTTTGTCGGTTCGGCCAAGGGGCAACTCGGTCATCGGATGCACAGTACAAGATAGCACCCCATACACCATTTTCAGGAGTGACCACAATCCTTGATATGCTGGCGATTGCAGAGATCAACGAGGATCCTGGCTAGACTTGTCATGGTTAGTAACCTTATTCCTACAATAGGCGTCGATGCGTGTCATAAATACCTGCTCTTTGACCCCACTCATTTGGTAGACCACTAGGCGCTGGTTTCTTGTTAGCCAATCTTGGGTAATACGTGCAAACAGTTCAGCCAACTTCCCAGGCAACGCTCCGAATATCATATCTACAATGCGAGCAGAAAATGGTAGCACGGAAACAATCATTTTCTTTCCTTTTGTCCATTTCTTGGCCTGAGCACATAGTGATTTCGTTGCACGGTTAATGTATCCAGCGGAAGCATGGGCTGGAATGGAAGGGTCTTCGAGTGCTGAGTGAGCTGATTTATATTTTGTGTACTGCTGACTTTCCAGTATGTCTTGAAATAACGTTACATTGTCACGATCCACCGCAACTCGTGGGCAGATGGTGCTTGGATTAACAGTCTCAAAAGTACTGAGTAAACCTTTTACAGGCATGAAAACCTCTGGCGGTAATTTCTTAATCAGTTTGTTGGCATCGGGAAAACTTCCCATGTTGATGAGGTTTCGGCCAGTGGAAAGAGCAGAAAGGAGGCTCACAAGGAAAGCAGTAAAGGGAGAATATCTCGTCTTCATCCTCATTATCATCAGAATCATCAAGATTAAAAGAGTACGACGGAAGATAATGTTCGAAAACATTTTTTACCACATCAGAGGCCTGGACCCACTCTCTACCGGAGCGAAAGACTAAATGGCGTTTTAGGAACGGAGATACTGATTCGTGCTCTTTCTCATTTGAAGGAACTTCTATTCCATCTATTCCTGCCTGAAGCATGGTGGAGTAGAAGAGATCTAACGTGTTTATTTCTGGAAGCTCCTCAAGGATTAAAGGCATATTCATGACATCGTCCATATACAATATGCCGACCCAATCACTGATGGTGAGCAGACCACGACGAGTTGCCATTATTTGAGCCTATAAAAACATAAGCATCGTCGACATCGTGCCAAGTCTTGTATCACGTCCATATGTTCTGCTCATGACACCAAAGTCTTGGTGAGACTGCATCGGTACATCTTTCTCCAAGCAAGAAGACCTTGTGAAGCCAGTCCTCTTCCGACTGACAATCGTGGGATTACAAGCTGATCTGATAACACGGGCTCTGACCGTCTCTGGCGGGGATGAGGATATCCTTCTTGGCCAGGTCTTGCAAATCTCATGTGGGAGGAAAATGAGATTAAGGAATAGGGTTGGATCTTTATTGCGCATCATGGGCTTGCTCTTACCTCCTAAGAAAATGCAGGTGACGGACTACGGAGCTATGGCGTGGCTGATGGCCTGTCGATGCTGGCGCCGGTGCGGCTGCGGGAATTCAATGAACTTTCGTCTTTCAAATGAGGGCCTACTTGCGTCCGTTGATTGAGGTCGGAGTCTGTGGGCTGTACACGATGGCGTGGGAGCTGACATCTGGTGGAGGCAGGATTGCACCGCCCGCGTCTGGTTTTCATCGGGAGTGGGGAGTCGCTCTGAATCGCCGGGCCTACTCTCGACTGGAGGGATGAGGAATCATGACTTTGTGCCGAGACCATGGTGGCGGCAATGACGATCACTAAAATTGTAGTGCACTGTAGAAGGAACTGTCTCATCGAATCCAAGGATAACAGGTGCTGGATCGGAGTCAATGGATGCCAGGGATGAGGCTCGCTGGTTCAGATGCTTTTTTGTTAAACATCTGTTTCAAGCCGGCTGAGTCCATCACGCTTCCTATCCCTCGTTGATTCTAACAAGTGGAGATCGTGCACGGTGAGGGTTGCAACCCCGAAGCTTTCTTCCACCAGCCCTCGGACCACGTACGGACGGTTTGAGAAGAGGAGATGGCAGCAGCGACGGTAGACCTCGGGAAACAGCGTGGCATCATAGAGCGCCGTGACATCTTCCAATGTGATGAATTCCATGGTCTGGCCATGCTTGGTTTCCGCTGCTTTCTCGGTGATCA
>LWDN01000053.1:2254-2811 GCA_002083515.1 Proteobacteria bacterium HN_bin10 | reverse complement strand
GGTACCGGTCTCATCCGCCTGATCTGTTCGCGGTAAAGAGTCAGAGGATGGCAGCTGGCGAGAAAGCCGAAGGATTCGATTTCATGAGCCCGCTTCTGAGAGACGGAATACTCGTCCGGTATTGGGAGAGGGTCTGAAGGGAACGTGTTTCCTGCATAGAGCCGCCACATCAAAGCCGGTCTCGTCAGTTCGCCGGCAATTGAGTCGCAGCAACCGGCGCGGACGAGGGCTCTGGCCTGTGCCAAGTCCGGCTTCACCCGCTGAAGCAAGTCCTGAAATGATCGATAGAGGCCATTTTCTTTGCGCTCTTCGATGATTTTCTCCACAAGCCCCTTGGGGATAGTCTTTATTTGCATCAAGCCCATTCGCAGTCGTTCCCCTTCGCCATGGTAGGCCCAATCACTCTCATTAATATCCGGTAACAGAATTGCCAGCCCCATGCGACGTGCCTCTGAGAGATAGGCGAAGGTCGAATAAAAGCCTCCTTGGTTGCTAATGACGGCGGCGATGAATTCTGCCGGGTAGTGGGTGCGGAGATAGGCGGACTTGAACGACAC
>LWDN01000053.1:210-2210 GCA_002083515.1 Proteobacteria bacterium HN_bin10 | reverse complement strand
CTCATGATCATCTTCCATATTTTGTTGATCATCTCAGGCGATGCGCCACTCTTTTCGGCTCCGCGCCAGAACTGTTGATAGTAATCATGCAGTTGCCGCTCTTTGTGTTTCTTGCTGATGATCTTGCGAAGCTGATCAGCATCTTCAACGGAAAAGTCCGCCAGAGCCATCGCGACCCTTGAGACATCTTCCTGATAGGTCATGATGCCATGGGTCTCGTCCAATATTCCCTTCAATTTGGGATGCCAGAATGCGCAGGATCCTTCTTGTGCTCGGAGGACAAACTCGTCGACAAATAGGTTAGTCGCTGGTCTTACCAGAGAGGAAACCATGACGAGATACTCAAAGACATCGGCCTCGGCGAGGCGATGCGGTGGCATCCCCCGCCACAGTTTTCTCAGTAACAGGCGCGTGGCTGGGGACTCGATGTAGAAACAGCCGATCGTGTCGCCGTGACGTATAAGGTCTTGTGTGGCGACATCGTTGAGTGGATCCCATGTTCCGTAGTCGATAGTTCGACCTGTATGGGTGGCGATGGCTGCCAATGTGTCGCGAATCACGGCCAGCGACCGGTTGCCTAAAATGTCGATTTTCACGAGCCCGGCCTCTTCCGTCTGATCTTTTTCCCACTGGATGACCGGCAAGCGCTTGGCGGTGTATTCCACCGGCACGTAGCGTCGGATTTCATCAGGCACGATGACGACGCCACCGCAGTGCATGGAGAGATGACGGAAATGATTCTGCGCTTTCAGTGCTTGAGCCAAGATCTCGGGCCACGGTGCCTTTAACTTCAAAGTCTGGGAGAGTCGACCAAGCCACTGCTCATTAGTCGGCGGAGTGGAAAAGCCGAGTAGATCTTTTTGACGCACGACCTGCGAAGACAGCCTGCCGATTTCTTCCGCAGGTATGCCGTAGACTTTTGCAACTTCACGGATAGCGGCTCGGAAACCGAGACTGTTTTGATTCGCCACCATCGCGGCTTGGCGCTCGCCGTACTGCTCGAATATCCATTTCAAAATACCGTCTCGCTCGTCCCAGGGGAAATCGATGTCAATATCCGGCGGGTCTTTGCGGCCTGGATTAAGAAAACGTTCGAAAAAGAGGTTGTGTTTGATCGGATCCACATGGGTGATGTTAAGGCAATAGGAGACGATCGACGCAGCGACCGACCCGCGCCCACAGGTACGGGGTGCCTGACGAACGATTTCCTCCACGACCAGGAAGTAATGCGCAAAACGTTTGTGCCGGATAATCGCCAACTCTTTTTCAATCCGATCGCGAATAGCATGGGTGATAGCTCCGTATCGATCATGTGCGCCGGCATAGGTCATCTCCTTGAGCGTCAGGAAGGCTTCTTCATCGCTCAGTCGGCGAAACGCTGGAAAGATGGTTTCGCCGAAGCGCCAGTCGCTGTAGCAGGCCTCGGCGATGCGAAGGGTGTTCTCGGCCGCTTCCGGCACGTGAGGAAACTGAGCGATCATGCGCGTCGGTGGCATCAACCATTGTGCTCGTGTGCAACAGGCTTCGTCCGTCAGTCGTGACAAGGTTGTGTTGAGGGCAATGGCCCGTAACAAGCGGTGCGTGGCGAAGTCGTTAGCATGAGAGAAGTACACTCGATTCGTGGCGACTGGCGGGAGACTCATATGTCGACTGAGGAGTAGTGTCTCGTGCATCAATGGCCCTGGGGTTAGTTCGACATAGAGATCATGTCGTGATTCCTTCGCCCATGCGGTGAGCGCTGTGGCGTCGTCTGTCAAAATGATCAGGCCGTCGCGATAACGTGAAACGGATAGGAGGAAATTAAATGAAGGGTTGCAGTGTCGCTCTGACAGCAAGCGACAGAGATTGGCATAGCCATCCGGCGTTTTTGCCAACAAAACTGCGCGATGGTCATCGGTGGTCAGCTCAGTGCCAAGGATCGGCCGCAGTCCTCGGTATTTGGCTTGCTCGACAAAGCGAACGGCTCCGTACAATCCATTTGTGTCTGTTAAGGCGACGGT
>LWDN01000053.1:0-149 GCA_002083515.1 Proteobacteria bacterium HN_bin10 | reverse complement strand
CCACTCATCGGTGAATAGGTGGAATGGACATGGAGATGGACGAATTGAGCGGCCGTCATCGTAATGTCCGTCCCCAGGCCAAAGCCTGCTCGCCGAACTTTGCACGAATCTGATCCAGGGCAAGCGAGAGCCGGTGTGCACGTGGGAGC
>LWDN01000052.1:58798-80906 GCA_002083515.1 Proteobacteria bacterium HN_bin10 | reverse complement strand
GGTGGCGGCGATCATGCGCGCGGCTCCGGGCACGCGTTGCCGTCGCTCACTATGGCGGCGCGAATTTCGAATCGCCCCTGCCCGGCAATTTCGGGCACGGCGCCGCAGAGATGCGGCGCTTCCTCGATGGCGGCGGCGATGTCCCGCACTGGCGTTTCGGAGATCGCGGCATCGATGATGAAGCTAACCTCCTCGGCGCTGGCGCGCCATGTCGGCGCTTGCAGTCCGAAGCGGGCCAGTATTTCGTGCGCTTCCGTCACCGCCGTGAGCACGGCTGGTCCTTCGCTTGCGACAGCGTAAGCGCGCACAACGCGGCTGTGCTCCAACGCGCGGGTCACGTCGCGGTCGTTGCGCAAGTCTTGCTCGATGCGCGCGGCATTCGCTTGTTCGCGTTGCGCCACCTGATCCGACCTGAGCGCTTGGCCGACGAACAACGCCGCCACCGCCGCCGCGCAGATCGCGGCGGTCACGCCAGCACGCTCCAGATCGCGCCAGCCGAGCGGTTCCTTCACCACTTTGTCGCGCCAGCTCCCGTCGGAGAGCGGCAGCGTCACTGGCGCCGGCGGCTCGACCGACGGCTCGAACATCGGTGATTCGACGCTTAATGTGAAAGCCGTCCATTGCGCTGCTGTGAACGCTTGCCGCCGCCACGTCGAAGCCATCAGCGCGCCCGCCTCGGCGTATTGCGCTTCGTAGCCCTCGGCGCAGGCGACAATGCGCCAGCCGTCCTGGGTCTCGCGCCAAACGCTCTCGGGCGACACTTCGCGCAATGGCTGAAGCACTGCAAGCTTGCTGCGGTCCCAGTACCAGATCGCCGCGCCGCCTGGCGCGCGCAGCACCAAGGTTCCGGTGTCTGCGAAGGGCGCATGCGCTTCGGCGTAGGCGCGTGCGGCCAAATTCACTTGGCGCTTTGTCAGCGTTTGCGGCGCGCGATAGCGGCGAAAACGACAGAGCGCGCGGCTCACAACCAGATCGCGCGCGCCTACCAAGCGCGCCACGGAATCGGCGGCGAGCGTCCCGCCTTCAAGAAGCAGGCGCGTCGAGCGAGAGGGAGATGACTGATTCACCATCGCGCAGCGGAGCCGATCTGACCTCGCGTTCTTCGATCCACCTGAAAGGCTGCGTCGCCGCCTCGCCGCCAAGCTCGAGACGCCTTTCAATCCCATGCCGGGACCGCTGCGAACCGAAAACCGCCTGGACGCGAAAAACACGCCCAGTCGTCACTGCAAAGCTCACACCGCCCACGCGCTCGGGGTCGGACGTCAGCAGCTCCGCTTCGGCAACATCGTTAATGGCGGCGCCTTCGCGGCGGCGCAGGATGGCGTCGACACGGCGGCGATCGCCCAACATCGCCTCCAGAACCGGCGCCGGCGCCGTGTTGATGTTGAGACCGGCGTCGACGCTTCCGGTTCCGAGCCAATCCCAAAGCGCGGTGCGATCCAGCCGCTGCTGCCGCCAACCCAGAGCGTTCAGCGCCTGCCAGCGCGAAGCGAGCGCGCGATCGGGCGGCGGCGGCAGGCCCAGACTCTCGTAGTCCCGCGCTTCGGCGCCGCCGTCGCGGACAAGATCGTCTTCGTCGACAAAATCCAGCAGCGTGGCGGCAAGCGTGTCAGAGCGAACGCCAACGCCGGCGTACGCCAGCAACGCTGCAAGCGCTTGCGGATCGGCGGCGTTGATATCGATCAGGCCCGCCTCGTCTTGCAGCGCAATCGCTGCGCCATCCATGCCCGCGACGCGATACCAGGCGCCGTCGAGCCAAAGTGTTGCGCCATCCCAACGCTGCGCGCCCCCAACCATGAGGGCGCGGCCGTCCGTCGGTTCGGTCGCCATCAGGAAGGCCACGCGGTTCATGAGGCTCTCGGCCCCGATCACCTCAGTGTTGCGCTCACTCAGCCGCGCTGTGGCCGCCGCCGCATCGCCCTGCACGCGCGCGGCGGCCAGCACCGCGAGCGAAAGCACCGCCACCACCGCGACGGCGAGCAGCAGGGCATAGCCGCGTTCGCGCCCGCTCACGGCTCGCTCCTTAGGCCGCGTTCGATCCAGACGAGTTGCGTTGCGTTGGCATTGCTAAGCTCGAAGCGTACGTAGGGCGCTTCGCCTGCTTCGTCCCAAGCCGCGCGCCACGTCGCGCCATCGCGGCTGTAGGCCAGGGAACCGACCGCGCCTCGCTGCCAACGCAGCAGCGCGCGCCTGCGTTCCCCGCTCACGCAGATCAGCGCGTCACCCACAATCTCTAAGCGTACGGCCGGCGCGCCTGCCTCGGCGCAGGCGATTGGCGATGGCAGATTTGGGCGCAGCGTCACGCGAACCGCGTCGCCTTCAAGTAACACATCCGGTTGATCGTCCAGTCGCCGCGGCGAAACCGATCGCACCAGAGTGCGGAATTCGCGCTCCGCGGTTGCGGCGTCAATTGCGGCGACGCTGCGATCCGCGACCGCGAAACTCTGGCGCGCCGTGCGTGGCGCCAGCGGCATCAGCACCAACGCCAAAAGTGCTGTAATGGTCGCAATGACGATGGCCTCGATCAGACTGAGGCCGCGCTCGCTGGCGCGTGTCACGGCTTGTCGCCGACGACGATGTCAGCCGCCAAACCCTCGCCGCCCGCCTCTCCGTCCGCGCCCAAGCTGGCAACCCGCGGCCGCGCGAAATCCTCGCGCGGCGCTTCGTAGACGTACGCCGTTCCCCAGGGATCGACCGGGGTTTCCGCGTCCAAATACGGCCCACGCCAGAGCCCGGACTCGTCGCCGCGCGGCGGTTCGTTCAGCAGCGCCAAGCCCTCTTCGTTGGTGGGATAGCGGCCAAGATCCAAACGCATGGTCTCGATGGCGGCGGCGATCGCGCGCGCCTGCACCCGCGCGGCGGTAACCTTCGAGCGATCGAGCTGCGCCATCAAGCGCGGGCCAACCAAGGCCGCGATCATCGCGATTATGGTTAATACGATTAACACTTCGAGCAGGCTGTAGCCACGCTCGCGGCGGCGCTTCCTGGAGTCGGTGTTGAGAGAAGCTTTCACGCCGCCACTATCGGCGCGCGCGTTTGCGCGGCAAACCAAATCATCGGACGCGCGACGAGGCGCGCCAATCCCCCGTACGCGCGAAAATGTTCGCTCCGCGCGCGCCTCCATTGGCTCGGACGGCGGCGCCTTATTAGCTTCGATCATTGCGCATTCCGGCGTCGGCGAGGCCATGCACCAACTGGGCGAAATCCTGATCGAGCGTGGCTTGGTCTCTCGGGAAGACTACGCCTCCGCCATGGCCGCCCGCCGGGACCACGAGGGCGATCCGTTGCCGTCGCTGCTGCGCGTCGGGGCGGTGTCCGAAGATCAGGTGCTGGAATTTTTGAGCGACCAGATCGGCATGCCAATCCTTGCCGCGGAATTTCGCCCGCAGCTCGAGGCGATGCGCGAAGCCATCGCCGCCATCGGCGCGCCGCCGCGCTGGTTCATCGATCATGACGTCATCGCCTGGGTGGACGCCGAGGGCCGACTCAACGCTGCCGGCCCGCGCCTGCACGAGCCGGCGATCCAGGAAGCGATCGAGCAATGGGCCGGCGCAACGCCGCGCCTGTATCTCGCCAAGGCTCTGACGGTTGAACCCGTCCTGATTGCGCTGAGCGGGCAACGCGCGGCGCTCAACGATCCGGCGCGCTTGGCGGAGTTGGCGGAGGAAGCGCCGGTCATCGACTTCGTCAATTCGGTGCTGGCGGAAGCCATCGCCCGCCGCGCCAGCGACGTGCACTTCGAGCCGTTTGAAGACAAGCTGATCGTGCGCCTGCGCGTCGACGGAGTGCTGTCGCAGCGCCGCGTCGGCGGGCCGGAAATGTTCGAAGCGGTGGCGTCGCGCCTAAAATTGTTGTCGGGCATGAACATAGCCGAGCGCCGCCTGCCGCAGGATGGTCGCCAAAGCATCCGCATTGCCGGCCAGGACATCGACGTGCGCGTATCGTCTCTGCCGACGACCTGGGGCGAGTCGATTGTGGTGCGCCTGCTCGGCGCCACCCATCGAATACCGGAACTCACCGAACTCGGGCTGACCGCGCATCAACGCCAACTGATGCTCGACGCCATCGGCCAGCCGCACGGGCTCATTCTCGTCACCGGACCGACCGGCTCTGGCAAGACCACCAGCGTCTATCGGCTGCTCTCGCATCTTAATGACGGCGTCCGGAAGATCGTCACCATCGAAGACCCGGTCGAGTTCGACCTGCCGGGCGTGCTTCAGATGGGCGTGCGCGCCGACATCGATCTCGACTTTGCCGCCGGCCTGCGTTCGATCTTGCGCCAGGATCCCGATGTGATCTTCGTCGGCGAAATCCGCGACACGGAAACGGCGCAGACGGCAATCCAAGCGGCGCTGACCGGCCACCTCGTTATCTCCACCGTGCACACGAATTCCGCTCTTGCAGCGGCAGCCCGGCTGATCGACCTCGGCGTCGAGCCGTTCCTGCTGGCCGACGTGCTGCGCACCCTGATCGGTCAGCGTTTGCTTCGCCGCGTGTGCGCTGCCTGCGCGGCGCCCGACCCGGACGCCGAGCGCGAAGTGAAAGCCGCGCGCCTGTTGCCAGCTTCCATGCGCACAAGCGCGCCGCTTTGGCGGATTGGGCCAGGCTGCAAAGCCTGCAACGGCGCCGGCTACCAGGGACGCACCGGCGTGTTCGAAGCCGTGCAGATCACGCCGACAATCCGTCGCGCGATCCGCGAACGCAAACCCGAAGCCGACCTCGCCGCACTGGCCCGCGAGGTTGGTTATTCGACGCTGCTCGAAAACGGCCTGGCCAAAGCGCGCGAGGGCCAGACGACGTTCGTCGAAGCGCTGCGCGTGCTGGGGGCCGGCGAATGAGCGAGCGGCGCTACGTTTTCCGGGCGATAGCCGGCAACGGGCGCACCATGACGCAAATGGTCGAGGCCCCCACCCGCGCTGACGCCATGCGCTTGGCCATGCAGAGCGGCTTGACCGTGCTCGATCTGGCCGAGGACACCCGCGGTGGGGCGAGCAGCCAGAAAACCATTACCCGCGATCACGCCATCCTGATCCTGCGGCAGCTCGCGGTCATGATCGGCGCCGGCATACAATTGCTGGAAGCGCTCGAGTCCCTGGCCGCATCGCTCCCCGGCTCGGAAGCATCGGCGCGCTTGCGCGAGACCGCGCAGGCGTTACGCCGCGGCGACCGATTGGGCGACGCCCTCGAACGGGCGCTGCCATTCTATCCGCCTTACGTCTACGGCCTCATCCGCGCCGGCGAAGCCAGCGGCAAGCTCGCGCGTGTGCTGGAGGAAGCTGCGCAACAGCTTGCCTTCGAACGCCGCATCGAGCGCGACGTGCTCAATGCGCTCTCTTATCCCGCATTTCTGGTGGTCAGCGGCGCCGCCAGCGTCGGCTTCTTGCTCTACGCGGTCGTGCCGCGCTTCGCCACCATGCTGGAGAACGCCCGCACCGAACCCTCTGGACTTTCGCGCTTCGTGATCGACGCCGGCGTCGCGTTCCAGGCCAACGCACCGATGGTGCTGACAATTCTGACGGCAGCGGGCGTTGCGCTCTGGGCGCTGACGCGGACGCGCGCAATGCGCAACGCCGTCTCGCAACTCGGCCATGCCACACCGGGCGTGCGCGTCCTACTGGCGGCGCGGCAACGCACGGCATGGTCGCGCGTGGCCGCGCTCAGCCTCGACGCTGGCGTCGGCATCCTCGACGCCATCTCGCTGGGCGCGGGCGCTTTGCCCGAAGGCAAGCTCAAGGCCGCGCTGGTCGGCGCCATTCCGGCCTTGCGCGCCGGGCGCGGCATCGACGCTGCGTTCCAAGACGCCGGCGCCGTATCGGCGATCGATGCGAGCCTGCTGCGCTCGGGCCAACGTTCAGGCGCGCTCGCTCGCATGCTGCACACCATCGCCGACCGCCACGAAGAAAATCTGCAGGACGCCTTGAAACGGCTGACAACCGTGATCGAGCCGCTGGCGATCGCCGCCGTGGCGCTGATGGTCGGCGGCATTGTGCTGTCGTTGGCGTCCGCGCTCGTCGGCGTCTATGAGTCGATTGGCTAGGCGCGATGCACGACGCCACCACCCTTACCCTCGTTGCGCTCGCGGCGCTGCTGTGCGCGTGGGGCGCGCGGCGCGATCTGCGATTGCCGATTGCCGTTACGCTTGGCGGCTTCGCACTTGCTGCCTTGAGCGTCTCAGCGATCGCCGGCATCGCCTTCGTCCCCATCGCGGCTTTGGTGCTCGCTTGCTTGCTCATCGCCGAGACTGACCGCCGCCATCACCTCATCCCCGACCCGATGACGCTTGCGCTATTGGCGTTGGCGCTGGCGATGCCATTCGGCGATGGCGCGCTCGTGCAGGCGTTTGGCGGACTTTGTCTCGGCGCGCTGTTTCTGGCGATCCGCCAAATCTGCAATTCATGGCGCGGCGGCGACACGCTTGGCCTGGGCGATGTCAAACTGGCGGGCGCGATGGGCGCCGTGCTCGGGCCCACCCACGGCCTCATTGCGGTCGCGGTCGCCGGTGTGGCGACCATCACAGTAATCGCCATCCGTGGCCGCGGCGACGCCGCGTTGGCGGGCGCGCCCTTCGGCATCGGTCTCGCCGCAGCCACGGCAGCCGTCGCCCTGATCAGGGTGCTGTCGCCATGAGCCAGCGCGGCTTCAGCACCATCGAGGTGATCGCCGCCGTGGCGATCGTGGCCATCGCTTTGGTTCCGATCGGCACGCTGCTGGGGGAGCTGGCGCGCGGGCACGCGCGGCTCGAAGCGGCGCAAGCGGAATCTTCTGCAGTGCACAACGCCATTTCGCTTCTGCGAGACATCAATCCAATGCAGGCGCCGAGCGGCGCGTTTCAACTGGATGCGCAAACTACGCTGACCTGGCGCGCCAGCCCGATTTCGTCGGTGCGGCGCAGCGTCAATCCTGCGGGCTTCGAGCTACAACTCTTTCGGATCGACGCCGAAGTGCGCCGCAACAACGAGATCAGCAGCTTCGCTGTGGAGATCACCGGTTGGCGGCCGCTGGCCGATGCCATGTCCCGCCCGGAATAAAGCTCTTCCTCATCCGTAGTTAACGATCCGGGTTTGAGCCCCCGGTTACATGCGAGGATGATTTCTTGGCCCGGCAGAACCAGGCGCGCCTCTATCAGGCCGACGCACGGCGGGTGGAACTTGCGCGCGATCGCCACCCAACATCCCTGCGCGGCAAAGCCTTTGGCGTGCTGATGGCGTTTGTCGTCGCTTTGATCCTGTGGGGCGGCATCATCTGGGCCGGCGCGCAAGTCGCCGCCGCAATCAGCGGCTGACCAACGCTCGCACTCTCTGATCCAAGACTTCAGGCTCGGCGCCGTAAGCGACCACGTCTTGCACGCGGCCTGCGCCACTCAACAGAAACACAGTTGCGGTGTGATCGATAGTGTAGCCGCCATTGTCCAAAGCGGTGCGCGTTGCGGTGATCTCGAATGCATCCCAGACCCGGCGCAGCGCGTCGGCCTCGCCGGTGAAGCCGGTCACGCTTGGTCCAAACCCGGAGAAATACTCGCGCATGCGTTCCGGTGTATCGCGTTCCGGATCGACGGTGATGAAGTGAATGCGAAGCGCCGAGGCGCCAGTCCGCTCCATCGCCGCCGTCAGTTCATAGACGGTGACCGGACAAATCACCGGGCAATGCGTAAAGCCGAAGAACACCGCGCGCGGCCCGCCTGAGAGATCGCGCCAACGCACACTCTCGCCAGCCGAACTCGTGAGCGCAACATCGTCGATGTCTCGACCAACATTGGCAAACGGTCCTGGGGTCTCGAAACCGCAGCCCGCAAGAGCCGCACTGCCCGCGATCAGAAACGCTCGCCGGCTCTGCACGACCTCACCACCAATCGTCGTTGTCTGCGGCCGGCGATGCGCGCCTGCGTTCGCGCCGCGGTGCAGCGGCGGGTTGAGCGGCGGTCGAGGCTTGCTCCTCGACGGGCGGCGCCGGCGCCGGTTCCGGGGTCTCGATTGCGACGGGTGCGCTCGCAGCCGTCTGTGACGTGGGCGTGGCGGCAGGTTCCTCAACAACTGGCGCTGCCGAAGTGTGCTCGTGGCTTGCGCTAGGATTGGTTCGGATCGGGAACCCTTCGTCGTCCTCCATCACCACCGGCCGGGTTGGCCGCGGGCGGTTCGTTGGCGCGACGGGCACGTGATCGGACCATTGATCGTCTTCGACGACGGGCGGGCCTGGCCTCGGTTCGCGGCGCGGATTGGCGGCTCGCTCGATGCCGAGCAGCGGCGCGATGATGCCAACGGAAGACGCCAGCCTGCGCTCGGCGATCGCCACGTCACGCTCGGCTTCGGCCAGCGCCACGCGCGCGCTCAGCCGTTCTTGCTCTTGGTTGAGCACATCAATCATCGAACGCTGACCGAATTGCTGTTCGCGGCGCGTGCCGCGGCTGGCAAGCTCCGCCGCCTCCAAGCGCGTGCGCGATGCATCGAGCCGCGAACGCGCCGAATCCAGGTCAGACCAGGCGACGTTGACCTGTTGGCGAACGCGCCGCTGCGTATCCACTAGCGTGTGGCGCGCGGCATCGCGCACATAGGATTGCTGCCGGGTGCGCGCGCGGTTGGCCCCGCCGGAAAACAATTGCATGGAGGCGCGCACCGATACGTTGCTCTCGAACTCCTGAGTGAAGTCCTCGTTGTCTCCGATGGCGTCGAAGGTCGAATTGGTGGATTCCAAAAACAGCCGCATGCGCCCGTTCGAGGCCGCCAGATCGACGGCCGCGTTCGCGGCGGCGACGTCGGCAACCGCCGCAACCAAGGCCGGATGCTCGTTTTCGGCGTAAGTGACGGCATCATCGAGATTGGCTGGAAGTCCTTCAAGCGCGGGCGGCGCGCTCAAATTGCCGGGCGCGTGCCCTGCGATCCGTGCGTACAATTCGGCGGCTTCCACGACGCGTCCGCGCGCCCGCGCCAGATCCGCACGCGCCAGCGCAACGCGGGCTTCGGCTTGGGCCACATCGGTGCGGGTCAGGAAGCCCTCGCGCTGGTTTGCCCGCGCAAATCGAACTTGTTCTTCGAGGTTTGCGAGCGACTCCTGCTGAGCCTCAAGCGCGGCGCGCGCGAAGATCGTTTGCGTGTAGGCCTGTGTAAACTCCAGCGCCAAGCTCTGCACCGCATCCTGATAGAGCGCCACCGCCGAAGCAATCTGGGCGCGCGCCTGCCGCGTCGACGCCAGCACACGCCCGGAGCCGAACAACAAGGTCGACGAGCGCACGGAGGCGATCCAATACTCCGGCTGCTCGCGCACCGTGAACGCGAACCCTTCCTCGGTGCTATCCTGATCGATGGCGGTCGCGTCGACCGAGACTTGCGGCAGCAGTTCCGCCCAGGCTTGCGGCATCGCCTGCCGTACGGCGCGCACGCGCGAGCGCTCAGCCGCAAGAGCCGGGTTGGTCGAGACCGCCGCGATCGCCTCGGATTGAAAGATCGATCCTTCGGCGTCGGTTTGCGCCCAAGCCGACGGCGCAACTGCGGCCGCTGTGAGCGCCGATAGGACAACACCAAACCGTTGCATTGTCAGTTCTCTCTGAATGAACGCCAGACCACCTGGCTCAGCGGTTCTAGCAGGTACTGAAGCGCGGTGCGCTTGCGCAGCGGGATGACAACTTCGACAGGAAGACCCGGCGAGAGGCGCAGATCGCGCCCGCCCATGGCCTCCTTGATACGCTGCAACTCGGCGCTTGGCGCCCGCACCTCGGTCACAAAGTAGTGCGCGCCGCTGCGCTCATCCTCGAAGCGATCCGCTGAAACCCGGCTGACGACACCGCGGATGTAGGGCATCTGCCGACCCTCGAACGCCGCCATCCGTACGTTGACTTGTTGGCCGACGGCCACGTTATCGGCGTCCATCGGCCGAATACGCACGCGCATGATCATGTCTTGCTCGTCGGGCACGATCTCCAGAATGCGCTCGCCCGGCCCGACCACCGCCCCTTCATTGAAGAAGGAGAGGCCCACCACTACACCGGCAGCCGGCGCCCGCACGCGCGACGCTTCCAATTGCGTGCGCACCGCATGCAAGCGCGGGATCAGCTCCGCCAATTGCGTGTCCGTCACCCGCAATTCCTGCGCAATCAGCTGGGCGCGATCTTCACGAATCGACATCGATTGCATGCGGGCTTCGCCGATGCCTTCCCGCGATTGCGCGATCAGGCCGAGCAGTTCCGCCCGGCGGCCTGCAAGTTCGGCTTGCGCGCGCTCGATGCTGCGAACCCGCGTTTCCGCCGCAAAGCCCTCGCTGGCCAGAGTGCGCAGTCCATTCAGTTCCTCGGTGATCAACGCGTTCTGCGCGTCGATCGCCGCGACCTGCTGCTCGTAACCCGCGATACGGGCGCTGAGCTGCGACTGCCGCTGTCCTTGCACGCCGGTCTGGGCCCAGACCGCCGAACGCCGCGCTTCCAATTCGTCCTGCTGACGGGCCAACACCGAATCCGCTAGTTCGACATATTCCGGCGGCAAGGCGTCCCAGCTTGCCGGCCTCGTCACTTGTTGCCGGCGCGCGCCCTCTGCGATCAGCCGCTCGCGCGAAGCTTCCAGTTCGATCACCTGTCCGGCGAGCGCCCGCTCCTGCGCCGTCAATTCCACAGCGGAGAGCTCAATCAGCACCTGATTGGCGGCGACATGATCGCCTTCGCGCACGGCGATGTGCGAAATGACGCCGCCTTCGCGGTGCTGCACCACTTGGCGGTTGCCAGAGACGATGACCTCCCCCACGGCGACAACACCGGCATCCAGCGGCGCAAACGCGGCCCACAATCCAAAAACGCCAAAGAACAGCGCCAGCACGACCACGCCCAAACGCCCTTCGCGCCAGGGATTGTCGTTCAGCACCTCTTCATAGTCAGTCGGCGGCGGTTCCATTTTCATTGACGTGAACCTCCGACAGGCACTGGCGTGGGCGCGGGCGCGGCGGCCTGCAGCTTGGCGAGCACAGCTTGACGCGGCCCGTATTCGACGACGCGGCCGTCGCGCATGACCAAGATCTTATCGACGATGCCGATGATGCCGGCGCGATGCGCGATGACGATAGCGACGCCGCGCCGCGCTCGCACAGCCTGGATCGCCGACGCCAACGCCGCTTCCCCTTCTTGATCCAAGTGCGAGTTCGGTTCGTCGAGCACAACCAGGCACGGCTCGTCAAAGAGCGCGCGCGCCAGCGCGATGCGCTGGGCTTGCCCGGGCGATATGCCCGCGCCGGCGGGCCCGAGCTCAGTCTCGTAACCGCGCGGGAGGCGCAGAATCATTTCATGTGCGCCCGCTTGCGTCGCCGCCGCCACTACCTTGCGGCCGATGGCTTCGGCGGTCTCGGCGGTCTTCGGAGCAAACGAAGCGATGTTGTCGGCGATGGTGCCGTCAAACAGTTCGATACGTTGCGGCAGATAGCCAATGTTGCGCGCCAGCGCCTCGTCATCCCAATCCGAGTACCGCGCGCCGTCCAGGCGCACAGCGCCTGCTCTCGGCATCGCGGCGTTCGCCAGTACGCGCGCCAGCGTCGTCTTGCCGGCGCCGCTCGGCCCGATGACGCCCACGACATCGCCGGGATTGACCGAGAAACTCGCCTGGCTGAGCGCAACCGTGCGACCGTCGGGAGCGGTGGCCGTCACCTGCTCGACATCGAGCTTGCCCGTGGGCTCCGGCAGCGGCGTGCGCTCAACCTCGCCGGCCGCGCCCGTGAACAGCTTGCGCAGCGCCAGATACGATGTGTAGCCCAAGCCGATTTGGCGCCATCCGCCCACGATCTGCTCGACCGGCGCAAAGGCGCGCGCGGTCAGGATGGTGGCGGCGATGATGGCGCCGGGCGAAATCTGCCGCTCGACCGCCAGATAGGCGCCCAGCCCGAGCGCCGCCGATTGCAGCAGCATCCGCACCGCCTTGGTTGCGGCCGAATAACCCGCGCCTGCCATCGCCACTTCGGTCTGCGCACCGACAAATTCGGACCGAGACCGCGCACGGCGATCGCGGAAGCGTTTGTTGGCGCCCAAGGCGTGGATGGTCTCGGCGGACGAGAGGTCGGTTTCGCTCGCGGTGTAGAACCGGGTCGCCAAGTTCGATAGGCGCCAGATCGAATCCCGGCTGCGGCGCTCGTTCGCCAGAGCCAGCACAAGGATCAGAACGGCGCCGGCGATCGCCATGACGCCAAGCCAAAAATGGATGACGAAACAGACGAAGATGAACAGCGGCGTCCAGGGCAAATCGAGCAACCCGGTCGCGGCCGGGCTGGTTATGGCGGCGCGGATATTGTCGAGGTCGCGCGGGCTTGCATCGGGGAGTGCGCCGGCGCGGCGGGCGCGCATGCCGGCTTCGATCACCGCATCGGCGGCGACACGCTCGACGCGCACGGCGGCACGCGCCAGCAGGCGCGAGCGGATCGAGTCCAGCAGGGCCAGCACCGCCAAACTGACAACGAGCACAATACTGAGCAGCACCAGAGTCAGGATGCCGCTGGTCGGGATGACGCGGTCATAGACCTGCAGCATGTAGAGCGAAGGCGCCAGGTAGAGCAGATTGATGGCGGCGCTGAAGGTGAGGATGAGCGCCACGTGCGTGCGCAGGCTCTGCGGCCCGCGGCTCACCATCTGCGCGGCGGAGAAGCCCTCCACGGACTCGAACGGAACGTCGAAGAAGCCGTCGATTCTGCGGCGGACGCTCCGGGTTCGTTCGCGCACCCAGGCAAGTGCAGCGAGCGCATGCTCGCTGGGTCGCTTTGGCTCGCGCGCGCGCGCGCCAAACTTAGGCAATTGAGGAAATTTCAGCTTGAGCCCGGCCACCGACAATCACCCTCGCGAGATGAGAACGGCACCGTTGCGCATCCCCGCGCATGGCGACAGGCGTTTCTCCTCTATGTCTAGGAAACACGCCTGGGACGCGCGACCGTTCCAAATTGGAACGGCCGCGCTTCCTTGAGATCACGGGCCGACGATGAAGTCCGCGGCGGTGATGTTGGCCACGACCTCGCCGAGCAGCGTGATGGTCTGCCCGTTAATGGTAACCACGACGTTCGCGCCGACCTGCGCAATCGCCACCGATGTCGCGAAGTTGGCCGCCGTCACGCCCAGCGCGGTGACATCGAGCAAGTCCTGGCCGCCGCCCGGGTTCTCGTCGAAGTCGGTGATGATGTCATTGCCGAAGGCGCCAGCGAACACGAAGCGGTCGTTGCCCGTGCCCCCGGTCATCGTATCGTTGCCGGCTTCGCCGTGGATGAAGTCCACGCCGCCGCCGCCATTGATGGTGTCGTTACCCTGGCCGCCAAACACGGTGTCGGCGCCGCCGCCGGCATCGATGACGTCATCGCCGCCGCCGCCGGCCAGAATGTTGGTGGCCCCGTTGCCGGTGATCGTGTCCGCAGCCGCGGAACCGACGACGCCTTCGATTCCAGTCAACGTGTCAGTCCCGATCTGACCGCTCGTCGCCGTTCCGGCAACCAGATCGATGACGGCGCCATTGGTAGTTGCGGCCAGCGAGTAGATGTCTACGCCGGCGCCGCCATTGATGGTGTCGTTGCCGTCCGTGCCGCTGGCCGGCGCGGTGGCGAAGAAGTTGTCGTCGCCGCCGCGGCCCAACATGGTGTCGTTACCAAGCCCGCCCGTGATCGAGTCGGCGCCGCCATTATCGCCACCGTCCAGCGTGTTCGCGCCGGCATCGCCGATGAGCGTGTCGTTGCCCGAGCCGCCGATGACGTTTTCAACGCCGGTGATCGAAGTGAAGCCCGTCGCCGCCCCGGTGGAGAGGTTGACGGTCAGGGCGAACGCCGCGGCCGTGCCGGCATAGGTCAATGTGTCGACGCCGAGACGCAGATTGGCGTTGACCCGTTCGATCGAAGCCACTGTGCCGCCTTCGACCGACACCAGCGAGCCGTTGTAAACGACGTCCAGCGTGTTGGCGCCGTCGGTGCCGTCAATGTTGAGCGTGTCGGTTCCGGCGCCGCCGTCCATGTTGTCCGCGCCATCGCCGAAGGCGTAGACGAAGGTATCGTCGCCGCCGTCGCCGTTGACGATGTCGTTGCTAGTGCCGCCGTTCAGCGTATCGGCGTCGTCACCGCCATTGAGCGTGTCGACTTGCGCGCCGCCCAGCAGCGTGTCGTTGCCGGCGCCGCCGTTGAGCGTGTCCGTGCCCGTGCCGCCGTCGAGCACATCGCCGCCGCCAAGCCCGTTCAGCGTGTCGGCGCCGGCCAGGCCAATGAGGCGGTCCGCACCGGCGGTGCCGCCCAAGGTGTTGTTGCCGTTGGTGCCGGTGATAACCGTGCCGACAATGTCGGTCGCCGCAGACGACACGATTTCGTTGAAGCCCGCGTCGTCGGTGTAGGTCACGACCGCGCGGAGGAACAAACCGACCTCCGCCGCGCCAGGGATGAATTGCTGACCGGTTGCGCCAACAATATCGACCCAGCCGTTCACGCCGTTGACCGACGTTTGCCACTGGAACGTGAACACCGCGGCGTGAATGCCATCGGGATCCGTGAACGCAATGTTGGCGGACAAAAGATCGCCTTGCGTCGGCGACGGGTCGCTGATCACCAGCGCACCGACGGGCGCATCGTTCGTAGCGATGACGGGGTTAGTTGGCGCCGAGAACACCGTCTCCAGAACACCGTTCTGATCGATGTAGTTCATGCGCACGCGGATCGCGGCGCCCGCCTGGTCTTGACCGGGCGTGAAAGTCGGTCCGATCGCCGGGACCGGGCCCTCGTTGCCGTTGGCGCCGCCCACGACGAAGATGTCCTCCCACAGGCCGGTATCGCCATCCAGCATTTGCCAGGTGAACGAAATCGGTCCCGTGATGGCCCCGCCCGTGAAGGTGTTGTTCGGATCGGTGACCCCTGCCGCGCTGGCCGTCAGCAGCGTTACGTCTTCCTGCGGATTCTGATTGTCGATTGTTGGCGCGCCGACCGGGCCAAGGTTAGGCGTTTCGGTCAGATTAAGCGTCAAGTCGCTGAACTGCAGCCGTTCGATGTTGCGAAGCAGGTCAATGCCGTCGATCCCCGCTTCACCCGGGACGATGACGCCCTGCGCGTCACGCGCAAAGTGCAACACCTGAATGAAACCGTCGCCGTTCTGGTCGCTGATGCCTTCGAGCGTATCCTGACCCTCGATGAAGTAGTCAGCGCGATTGCCTGAGTACACCGCCGTGTCAACGTCGGCCGTCGCCGAATAGTTGATCTCGCGGATAATGCCCAACTGACCAGGATTGAGCGTGCCCGCGAGCATCTCGTTCTGGATTTCGCGCATGCCGTTGACACGCTCGTTGGCGTCCAGGAAGTCGCCGTCCCGGTTGCGATCGACGCCGATGGCCACCGTCAGATACGCGTCGCCATCGATGACGTCGTTGCCGCCGCGGCCTTCGAGAATGTCGGAGCCGCCGCCGCCCATGATGATGTTGCCGCCGGTGAACATATCGTCAGCGTCGCCGACAATGCCGTTCACGCCAGCCCCAGCCTCACCGAGGAAGGCGCCCAGACCATCGATGCGGGCGATGCCTTCGGCGTTCAGCTCATGGCCATCCATGTTGAGCTCAGGTTCAAGCCCTGCGCCCACTTGCCGGTCGTCGCCGCGCAGCACGTCGCTGAGTTGCGAACCCGAGAGGCCTTCCACCATGTCGAAGCGGTCGAGCGTGGCGCCCGGATCGCCCGGCAGGGGCGGCTGGCCGAAGACGCGAACGAACATATCTGCAACCGCGCCGAACTGGGTGTTGTTCTGGTAGCTCACCCAGTCGAAGCCGATAAAGCCTTCGAGACGGTCGGTGCCCATGCCGGACACCATGATGTCGTCGCCGCCGAACGAGTCGAAGTCGTTCGGAGCGCCGCCGCCGATCAGCACGTCGTGGCCGCCGTTAACGTCCTCGCCGGCGAAGTTGAGCGCCGCGCCGTCGACGTCGGCGTTGTCGCCGGTCAAGCCGCCGATGCCGAACGCAGATTCCACCCAGTCGTCGCCGAAGCCGCCGACCAGGCCGGTGAGCGTGCCGTCGCCGGTGATGAAGTCGTTGCCGAGGCCGGCGAACACTTCATCGCCCTCGCCCGCGCCGAGATTGACGAAGTCGTTGCCGCGGCCGCCGATGACGAGGTCGATGCCCTCGCCGGCGTGGATGACGTCGTTGCCGTCGCCGCCCTTGATGTTGTCGTCGAAGGCAAGGTCGGTGATGATGTCGTCGCCGTCGCCGCCATTGAGGATGTCGGCGCCGTTGCCGCCCTCGATGCGGTCGTTGCCGCCGTCGCCCCAGATGGTGTCATCGCCGATGCCCGCGATCAGGATGTCGTCGCCGTCGGTGCCGCCGAGCACAACGTGTCCGACGCCATTATAGCGCAGATAGTTGGTGTCGGGGCCTGCTGTCGCCGGGTTGTTGCGCGAGACCATCAGCGAGAACGGGTTGTTGGCCAAATCCTCGTCCGCCCATGTCGGATCGGCGCGATTGTCGACGCCAAGGCCGGTGAACTGCGTGGACTGGTCGACTTCAAGCGTCCAATCGGGCGTCGCGAAGATGTCGCCCGGCAGGTGGCGCAGATCCGTGTTGCGCATGATCAGCGACGCAAACGAATTGCCTTCGAGTTCCGACAGGAAGTTGAGGCCCGAGAAGCGCGCCAGGTAGTAGAAGCGATCGCCGTTCTGCAGCAGCTCCATCTGGGTTTCGAACACGAACGCGAAGGTAGAGCCGAGCATGCCGCCGAACGCCGGCGCCAACTCCGCTAGACCGCCGATCCAGAGGTCGACGGCTTCCAGGCCGCCCAGACTGCCGCCGGCATAGGCGCCGGTGGCGTTCAAGAAGTCGAGCGCATCCGTGGGCGCCAGAATGGTGCCGCCGGACCAGGTCTGATCGAGGCCCGTGACGATGGCCATGGCGGCCGCGCGGCGGCCTTCCATGGTGGTTTCCGCCGTGATCAGCGCGTGCGTGCCGTAAGCGGCGATGAAGTTGATCACCGAAGCCGGGTGCTTCACGTTTTGCGCGAAGTCGATCCAGCTCGTGTACGGCGTCAGTTTCGAATCGCCGGTCATGGCGTAGAATTGGCGACGCGCTTCATTGAGGCCGGGCACGCCGGTGTCGCGGCCGCGCGCGAGGTTGAGCGAAGCCAAGTCCAGCGGCAAGCCGACGAGATTGTTGCGCAGCGCCTCGGTGATGAATTCGTCGATGGCGTTGCCCGACTGGCGGGTCATGCCGCGCACGATCGCCGCGGTGGCATCGTCGGCATCCGCGCCCGAAGCTACGAATTCCAACGGATTGAGGAACGCCGCGATCAGACCGATCTGCTGCGCGTCGTCCACCAACGGATCGTCGCTGTTGACCAGCGAGAAATCGGCGTCGAAGCGATCGACCGTCTCGGTCAGCATCGAGTGGCCGAACCGGTACACGACGTGCGCGAACTCGGCGAAGATCGCCGGGTTGAGCGTCATGTCGATATTGATGAAGATGTCGATGCTCGGCTGGATTTTGCGCGCGAATTCTTCGAACACCAAGTGCTGATACTGCATCTCGGTGAACACACGCGCAGCCTGGAACAGGCGCTCGCCGTTCCATTCGTCAGCCTGAATGCCATCGGCCAGATTGGCGCCCGGCAGCACCCACCCCTGCACAAAGGCCGATGCGCCATCGGCGGCCAGAATGGCGCTCACCTCGTCCTGGATCGCGCCCACTAGCCGGTTGTGTTCGGCGTGGAAGATAGTGTGCACGGCGGTAAGGCCGATGTTTTCGTTGCCGCGGCCGTCGCCGGTGATGAAGTGCGCATCCAGCAATTCGTCATCGAACGTGTTGGCCAAGCCGTCATTGTTGCCGACGAGGCTGTCCGCATCGCCGATCTGACCCGTGCGCGGATTGGCGCCGTGGGCAATATCGTCGAGGAAGGCGTGATTGATGCGCACCACCGTGCCGGTCGTGATCGCCGAGCCCGCCGCGATCAGCGCCGTGGTGACCGCCGCCGCGTCGTTGATGTCGAGCCCGCCGGCGACGCCTTCCACAAAGACGATCACATCGTCGGCTGTGTTGGCGATGCCGTCCGCGCCGTTGCCGACGCGCACGCCGATCTGGGCAAAGCCGTTCGCGCCCGGGATGAAGCGACCGTAGAGGTCGGTCAGCACCAGCGGAATGTTGTGAACGTCGTGATCGCTCAGCAGAACGCCGAGGAAGTCCCGCGCCTGGTTCTTGACGTCGAGCCAAGTGGCGAGGCCGCCGTGCGATCCGTCGAGGAAACGACCGGTTGAAACTGCGTCACCCGCGCCGTTGAGCGCGTACTCGCGCAGGAACACCTGGTGCGACGGATGCGAGGTGTAGGTCTGGTTCTGATCGACGAAGGGGGTCGTCTGGTTGTTGTGCTCGCGGATGTCGTCCGCTGTGCCGAGGACGCCATCCGGGCCGCGCCCGTTCGTCGCCCGCGTCAGCGTCATGAAGTTCGGGCTGTCGTCGCTTGTGCCCTGGATGCCATCGGCGCCGGTGCCGTCATCGGCGCTGACGATGCCGTCTGCGCCAAAGTCATAGAGCGGATCGTCCGGCAGCAGCGGCATGAACACGGTGCCCGAGCCGCCCTTGTTCACGAGGTCGAGGCCGTGATCGAAGAATTGGCCGAACAGGGTGAACCAGCTGTTGAACGGGGCGGAGAGGCCTTCGTCCGGCGCCACGTTCGGAATGAAGAAGACGTCGCGGTCATCGCCCGTGCCGAAAATGCCATCCAGGCCGGGGCTCACCACCGCTGGCGCGCCGCCATTGGCTTCAACCGCAGCGGGGTTGTTGGCGGTCTGGTCGACAATGAGGTTCGAGATCAGACGAATTTGGGGGTCGAAGACGAAGCCGGAGGTCTGCAGATAGCTCGTGGGCGAGCCGAGCGCCTGTCCAGGCAAACCGGGCAGGGTGACGTTGCCGGCGCTGCGCCACACCGGCGTCAGCAGGCGCGGGAAGTTCTGGTCAGCCGAGCCCCAGGTCTCTTGACCGGGGATGATGTGGTTGTTGACGCCGCTGACGGTGCGCAGGCCCCAGGGGTGGAACGCCGTTGGCGGCAGCCCGCCGCTTTCTGCCAGAAGAATTTGATCCAGAATGAACTGAAGATCGGTTCTGAAAAGCTGCACCATGATGTTCTCCCCCTCAATGCTCGAACGCATTGTCAGCCCGCTGTTGCGGCTGATTAGGACTAACTGGTGCGCCTCATTCTTGCCGTTCTCAAATTGAGGAGCGCAGCGCGCTAGGAATATTTTTACACTCCCCTAGGAGGCGAGCTGCCGATGATGCGCCCGGCAAAAATCCAGGCCGCTTCAATAAACATTCGAAAGCTCCGCGCACGCGCGATCACGCCGCGCCGAGCGCGCTGCGGCGCAGCGCATTCTCAATTCACTCGAGTCAAATCAGAGAGGTTCGTCAACCGGCGACGGCGCCGATCGCGAACATCGCCCAGGTCAAGGCGTAGCCGAGCAACAGCAGCGCCGGCCACTTCAGACGCCGCACCGGATTTCGCGCGAAAACCCATGCAATTGGCGGTTTTTGCGCATCGCGCAGAGCACGCCGCGGCGCCACTCTCGCATGCGTGCGGCGGCGCCGGTTCGGCGCAATTCCGCGCGGATGCAAAGTTCCACGCACTACGTGATGTGCCGCGCGTCGCGACGCCATTCTCATCCCCGCAGCGGTCAATGCAGCTTCTCTGGCCGCACTTGCTCAGCCCGCATTCGCCGAAGATAACGCAACGCCAATTACGCAGCCGTGACGCACGCATTACGCGAAAATGACAAACGGATGACGAGGTTTGTAATCCTATCGCGCGCTCGGAAACACCAGGGTAACCACGGTTCCCTGCCCCAACTTGCTCTCGAACGAAATCGAGCCGCCGTGCAGGTCCATGATGCTCTTGGCGATCGGCAGCCCGAGCCCGACGCGGCCGCTGCCGGCGTTGCGCGCCTTGTCGGCCCGAAAGAACCGATCGAACACCCGCGCCCGATCTTCGTCCGATACGCCCTCGCCGCTGTCGCGCACCGCAATGGCCACGCCATCGGCCTGCAACGCGACCTCGATGCCCACCCGCCCGCCGGCAGGCGTGTGCGACAAAGCATTTGAAACAAGATTGCTGACCGCCCTCTGAAACAGGGTGCGGTCGACCGTCAGCGCGATTCCCGGCCGGCACTGCACGATTAGGTCAACGCCAGCCTCCTGGGCGGTCGTCTCGAAATAAGAGCGGATTACCTCAAGCTCGCCGGCCACATCGATCTGGCGCCCGTCCAACTCAAGTCGCGTCCGGTGCGCGCGCGCCAGAAACAGCAGACTGCCGACGATGGATGACAGCCTTTGGCTTTCTTCGACGATGGACACCAGCGTGTCCTGATACTCCTCAAGGGTGCGGGCCCGCGATAACGCCACCTCCGACGCCAACAGCACCTTGTTCACCGGGTTGCGCAGCTCGTGCGCGACATTGTCGGCGTATTGTTCCAGGCCCTGGTTCGCCGCCTCCAGTTCGCCGAGCATGGCGTTGTGCGCGTCCTCGGTCCTGCGCATCACCTGGCCGATCTGGCGGCCATAAAAGGTCACCGCCAGCACGATGGCGAAGATCAGCCCCATGACGATGAATTCGAGGCGCCTGAGGTCGGCGACGAGCGCCGCCTGACGCTGCAGATTGGCGTCCTCGATTTGCTGCACAGTGATGACCGCATCGAGCAGGCTGCGCGAGAGGCGCGCATAGATCCGGTCCATCGTCGCCATGCGCCGGCCCGCAGCGCCATCGTCGCCGGCGTCGAGTTCCGCGAAGATACGGTCAGCCTCGCGCAACATGTCGGTCATGTGCCGATCCGCTGCGCGGATGTGGGCGACGACGCTTGACACATCCGCGCCGGACGAACCTGCGGCCAGATCGCTCAAAACCAGATCGCGCTGCGCCGCATAGAGTTCGGACGCCGCATCTCTCCGGTGACGCTCACGCGCCACATCGAGGCTGTCGAATACGTCGTTGCCCGGCGCGTTCACCTCCTGAGCGCGTTGCGTCAGTTGCACCAACTGCCCTACGCGCGCCGACCAAGCCGTGCTCCGCGCCACCGAGCCTTGGTAGAGATCCATGATATAATTGCTGAGCAGCAGCGTGAAACAAATGGTCAGCAGGTCGAAGCCGGCCAAGGCGAAATAGATGAGATCGAGCCGACGCCGCGGCAGCGGTTCGCGCTTGGCCGCTTGCCCCGGCGGCGGGGCCGCGGCGGCGCGCTCGCGCCCCAGCGCGTCAGCGAAGGACATAGCCGCGTCCGCGCACGGTGTGAATAAGCTTGCGCTCGAACGGATCGTCGGCTTTCGCGCGCAGCCGGCGAATGTTGACGTCGATGACGTTGCTGTCGCCGTCGAAACTCATCTCCCACACGCACTCGGCGATGTAGGTGCGGGTTAGAACCTCGCCCTGATGCAGCAGCAGCAATTCCAGCAGCTGCAGCTCCTTCGGCGTCAGATCGAGGACGCGGTCGCCACGCTCGGCATAGCCGCGCTTGGCGTCGACGCTCAAATCCTCGAACGCCAAGGCGTGCGCAGCTGGCCCGCGACGGCGGCGCAGCACGGCGCGGATGCGCGCGGTCAGTTCGCCGAACGCAAACGGCTTGACCAGATAATCGTCGGCGCCGTGCGAAAGGCCGCGAATGCGGTGGGCGACGGAATCGAGCGCCGTCAGCATCAGCACCGGCGTGTCGCAGGCGCGCGCGCGCATCTCCTCGACCACCCGCCAACCGTCGAGCACAGGCAGCATCACGTCGAGCACCATCAGGCCGTACTGGCCGCTCAGCGCCGCTTGCAGCCCGTGCTCGCCATCGTGGCAGACATCGACGACAAAGCCTTCCTCGCTCAGCCCCTTCTTCAGGAACCGTGCGGCTTTCGGATCGTCCTCCACCACCAACAGCTTCACGTTTCGCGTCCCGCCCGCGCGACCGGCGATGTTCCGCGTCCGGCGCCGTTGCGACAGCGATTTCACCGGGAAGCAGGCGACTTTCGCGCCTCAGGGGCGGCGGGCGCGGTTAACGAGACATGGGCACGCTCGCCAGCCTCGAAAGGACCCACGCTCGAGACGACAAACCCCACCCCGCGCGATCAAAACGGGGGCCTGGGCCCAAGCGGCTCGGGTAGGCTCAACTATCTGCTTTGTTTGCTGAAAATGGCGCGCCCGAAGAGATTCG
>LWDN01000052.1:48194-58766 GCA_002083515.1 Proteobacteria bacterium HN_bin10 | reverse complement strand
AGCTACGGGCGCGAAGGCGCGGGACATAGCGCCCGACCGAGGCGCTGGCAAGGCGGCGTCGGGGTTCAGCGGCGGCGCTAAGCGGAAGGCGCGGGCGCCCCAAGCCAGAAGCCTCCAAAAGGCGGGCGCCTCTTAGCTAAAAGCCTTACACGGGCGGACCCACACCGAAAGCATCCTGGCGGTGGCAACAGCGATCAGAAACGCCGGCGCCGAGCCGATCGCCGGGGGCAAGCTGCCCGCGTCCCGAAGCTTAATCGTTCGGAGCGCCCCCTCACAGCTCCCGCCAGGCCTTGTGGCCGCCCAAGGGCGCGGCCTCATACACCCCCCGCGCCACCGCCCGCGCCAGGCAATCGGCGGCGAGCGCGCCGAGGCGGGCGATATGGAGCGCTCGCGGTTCCGGCAGCGGCCGCTGCGCCGTCGAGAGCGCGAACACCACGTCGCCATCGAACGGCGCGAACACCGGGCGGATGGCGCGCGCCAGGCCCGCGCTCGCCATTTGCGCCACGCGCTGCGCTTCGCCAGGCGCCAAAGCTGCGTCGACAGCGACGCAGGCAATCGTGGTGTTGGCGCGCGGCTGCGCACTCAGCTTGGCGCCGCTCCAGTCCTCGGCGTCGAAACGCTGCGCGCTGGGGGCGACCGCGCCGAACTCGCCATCGATCTCGAACGCATGCGCCCAGAAGGCGCGATCGTTCGGCATCGTCGCCGAGCCCCAGCAATTGACGCACGCGAGCGCGGCGACGGTGAAGCCGTCATGGGTGACAAGGCTGGCGCTGCCCTGCCCACCCTTTAGCGCGCCCGCGAGCGCGCCCATGCCGGCGCCGGCATTGCCGAGCGGCGCGTGCTTGCCGCGCGCCGCGTAAGCCTTGCGGCCGAGCGCATTGTAAGGCGGCGCGTCGCCCCAGGCTTTGTCGCCGCCATTGGCGAGATCGTAGAGAATGGCCGCCGGGATCACCGGCGAACGCGGCACGCCGGGCAGATCGACAAGCCCGAAGCCTTTGCCTTCCGCGCCCATCGCCGCGGCGACGCCGTCGGCGGCGGCGAGCCCGTAGACCGAGCCGCCCGCCAGCACGAGCGCATCCACCGCATCGACCAAAGTGTGCGCCGCCAAAGCGTCGGTTTCGCGCGTGCCGGGCCCGCCGCCGCGCACGTCGGCGGCGCAGACCGCGCGCGCGTCCGGAACGATCACGGTGACGCCGGTCAGCACACGCGCGTCCTTGGCGCAGCCTATGGACAAACCGCTGATGTCAGCGAGAGAATTGGAGGGACCTAGTCGGGACATGAAGAGGTTATGGAGTGACCCGCAGCATGTCGCAATTGCGCGGGGTCTAGTTTGCCAGCAACCGCCTAAGCAATGCACGCGTTTGTTCTGCCATCACGGCGTCGCCCACTTGCTCGAAACCCTCGATTGCAGCGTTCATGGCCACACGTGCGTCGTTCACCCGCCCCTGGGAATTGTAAGCGGACGAAAGGGCGAGCATTGTCTGAGCCCAGCCAGCGGGGTCGGCCGTGCGCGAGCGCACTGAGAGTGATGTCTGGAGCGCCCAGACAGCTTGATTTCGCCACGCCCACGCGTCCTCGGGTGAAAGCTGCGCTGCTTCTTCGAATTGCGCCGCAGCGCCGAGATAGTCAGCGCGCAGTAGTGCGACTCCGCCTTGCACTCCGGCGATCACGGCTTCGTCGCGCTGGCCCGCTTCCAGGCGCGCACGCAGCTGCGCGTTGCGTTCGGCGCGAAGGCGGCGCGCTTCGGCGAGTGGCGCGACGGATGCATCAAGATCGGCCGCGCCAATGGCGACCTGAGCCTGCGCAACGAGCGTTGCCACCTCGGGGTCTTCATCGCGCGCAATGGAATTGAAACGCACTTCTAGTTCGGCGATGCGGGTGGCAAGCGCATCGAGCTGACCGAGAATGTCGGTCACCAGCACCTGACGTCCGCCTTCGGCGAGCGCGAGCCCCAGTCGCTCTGCTACTGCTGCAAGCGCCAACTCCGACACGCTCGCCCGCGCTGCGGCATGGCGTACTTGCCCTTGTAACGTGCCCCACTGTTCCTGGGTGACACCCGCCGAGCGCAAGCTTGCAGGAAGCGGCCCGTCGGCGAATGCGGGCGCCGCCGCGAACAACGCTAGACACAGCGTCACATTCAAGACGACCTTGCGCATCGATCCTCCCGATCACCTAGCGTGATCCTAACGCCAGCAAGCGCTAACTCCAGCACGCAATGCGATTGCGGATTTGTCAAATCAAGGCTTGCGTGTAGGAACGGGCGGGATCTGGAGCGGCTGATGTTTGACAAGCGATCGTTGAGGCGTCTCGCCGCGCCGTTGCTCGCGTTGGCGCTGGCGGCGTGCGCGACTGCTTCCGCGCCGGGCGCGAGCGCGCCGCGCGGCGAAGCCATGGTCGCGGCGGCCAATCCGCACGCGGTCGAAGCCGGGCTCGAAATGCTGCGCGCCGGCGGCAGCGCCGTCGATGCGGCCATCGCCGCGGAATTGGTGCTGGGTCTAGTCGAGCCGCAATCGTCGGGCATTGGCGGCGGCGGCTTCATGCTGCACTACGATGCGCGCAGCGAGCGCATCGCCGGCTATGACGGGCGCGAAGTCGCGCCCGCCGGCGCACGCGCCGACATGTTCCTCGATGCGCGCGGCCAGCCGATGAACCGGCTCGATGCGCAAGCCAGCGGGCTCTCGGTCGGGACGCCGCTGCTGGTGGCGATGCTCAAGCTCGCGCATGACGATCACGGCCGCTTGCCGTGGGCGGATTTGTTCGCGCCCGCGATCCGCCTCGCCGACGAAGGCTTCACGGTGTCGCCGCGCCTGGCGATGTTCATCGCCATGGCCGGCGAACGCATGCGCCTGCGCGCCGACTTTGCCGCCCGCGCCTATTTCTTCGATCGGCGCGGCAATCCGCTGCAAGCCGGCGCGACTTTGCGCAATCCCGAATACGCCGCCACTTTGCGCGCCATCGCCGCGCAAGGCCCGCGCGCGTTGAGCGAAGGCCCCATCGCCGAAGGCATCGTCGCGGCGGCGCGGCGTAATCCGCGCGGCGGCTCGCTCACGCTGGAGGATTTGCGCACCGCGCAGCCGCGCCGGTTCGAGCCGGTGTGCGGCGCCTACCGCATCTATCGCGTCTGCTCGACCTCGGCGCCGTCGTCAGGCAACGCGGTGATCGCCATCCTTGGCATGTACGAGCGCGCGCGGCCTCAACCGCAAGGCGCCGACAGCGCCGACGATTGGTCGGCATTCCTGTGGGCGAGCCGCCTCGCCTATGCCGACCGCGACCATTACATGGCCGACGACACGGTTGTGCCCGTGCCCACACAGGAGCTGATCGCGCCTGATTATCTCACCGCGCGCGCGCTGCTGATCGATGCGAGCCAAGCGCCAGGGCGCGTGAATCCCGGCATCCCTCCAGGCACCGCGGACCTATTCGACCGCTGGGGCCGCGATCTCGGCGAAGAAAACGGCACCACGCATCTCGTCGTCGTCGATGCGTGGGGCAATGCCGTGTCGCTGACCGCCACCGTTGAGAGCGCGTTCGGGGCGCAGCGCATGACCAACGGCTTTCTGCTCAATAATCAGCTGACCGACTTCGCATTCGAGCCCAATTTGAACGGTCGTCCCGTCGCCAATGCCGTCGCACCAGGAAAGCGCCCTCGCTCGTCGATGTCGCCGCTGATCGTGGTCGACCGCAACGGCGAACTTGAATTGGCGACCGGATCGCCGGGCGGATCGTCGATCATCGCTTATGTGGCGCGTGCGACGATCGGCATGCTCGACTGGAACCAGCCCGTGCAGCAAGCGCTCGACACCGGCAACGTCATCGCGCGCACGGGCGAGGTGAGCGCGGAGACGCAGCGCCTGCCGCCGGGCATCGAAGCCGCGTTGCGCGCGCGCGGTTGGGATTTGCGTCCCTCCGGCGCACTCGAAGTCAGCGGGCTTCACGCCATCCGCGTCACCGAGAACGGTTTGGAAGGCGGCGCCGATCCCCGCCGCGAAGGCATTGTCGGGCGCCTGCCCGCACCGGCGCCCGGAGAACTTGAATAAGGGCAGGCCCCCTTTCGCGCGCGTTCAGACGTTCACCAGCCAGCCGCGACGCCGCGCAAACGCCATCGCTTCATCGCGCGTTGCGAAGCGCAACTCAATTTGAGAGTGCGGGTCCGCGTCGCCGCTCCATCCCATGAGCCGATCGATTGGAGGACGCACTGCCGGCTCGCCGCGCAGCACCCATGGCTTACGGCGCCAATGTCCGGAACTCGTTGCCGTACGGCCGGCATACTGGATTGAAACGCGCGGCGTATCTGCGCCAGCGAAACGCGCTTTGTGAGTGCACTGCTCAAATCGCATTGCCTGCGTGAACGCGCTGCTGCCGCCAGACTGCGCATCGGCCATCGCCATTCGCAGCCGCGCTGGGCGGGAGCGGACGCCGCGCCGCGTCAGCGACGCGGCGCTTGCGATCCGCCGCCTGTTGCACAGTCTGGTTGGCGTGAGCCCAGCACAGGCCCGCCACGGCGAGGCCGAGAAGCGCCGCGCTTGCAACCATCTGGTTCCAGGCAATGAACATGGGCAGCCCCGGGCTCATCAATGCGAGATCGAAATGCGCTTGACGTTTTGCCGGGCGCGTTCCGTTTTCGGCAGCGTGACCGTGAGGACGCCGTTCTTGAACGTCGCTTTAGCTCGATCCTCGTCCACCTCGGACGGCAGCGCAACGCGACGCTCGAACCGGCCATAGAAGCGTTCGCTGTAGCGGCGATCGCTATCTTCGTGCTCAGTCCGCTTCTCGCCGCGCAAGCTGAGCGCGCCGTCTTCAAGGCTGATCTCTACGTCTTTTTCATCGAGCCCCGGCAGTTCGGCCGTCACTCTGATTTCATTGTCGCGATCAGTCACCTCGACATTGGGCCACGCCAGGCCCGCGGCGCCTGTCCATTCGCCCAGCGGCCCGAAGCCGCGGAAAGCCTCGTCGAACAGACGGTTCATCTCGCGATGCAGCGTCAGGAATGGGCTCGGGTCGTCGCCGCGTCTGTCGTCATATCGTTGCGGGGTCCGCGACCGGCCCCATGGAATCAAGTCCTTCATAGGTTTGCTCCCTGGTTTTTCTCCTCATGCTATTGAGCGGCTACAGGCGCTTGGCGCGGTTGCGCCCACACGGTCTGGCCGCGCGTGGAAATATCTATTTTTCGGGGTTTCATGGCCTCGGGGATCTGACGTTCCAACTCGATGGTCAGAAGGCCGTTCTCAAGCGCGGCGCCGAGCACGACGACAAAGTCGGCCAGTTCGAACTGACACCGGTAGGGCTGCATCGCGATGCCGCGATGGAGGAAATTGCGCTCCGCGGACGCCGGGCGGCGTTGGCCCTCAATCAGCAGAGCGTTGGCTTCCGTGATCACCGACAATTCGTCCGGCGACCATCCGGCAAGCGCAAGGGTGATGCGGTAGCGGCTCTCGCCCACGCTCTCGACGTCATAGGGCGGCAGCGCCGCTTCCGCCTCCGGCGTGCGCTGGGCGCGGCCAAGCGCATTCAACATGCGGTCGAAGCCGACGCTCGATCGGTAGTACGGGGAAAAGTCCAAGCTCCTCATTTCCATATCCTCGACTAAGCAACATGGATCACGAGGCGCGCCGGACACCCGCCAGCGCCCGTGGCCGAACCCGCTTTGAGCGTCCGGCGAAAACGAGTTAGTAAGCGCAGGCTCGACTTCAATACCTCTGCGGGTCGCGCTTCCCCTGCCAAGCAGCCGCGCGACAGAGCGTCATCGGGCGCCGATGTCTTCGATCTCGACGCGTACGCGCCGGTCCTCTTCGCCGCGGCGCACAACGAGTTCGATCTGGTTGCCAATACCGACGCGATCGAACTCATTGGTTAGGTCGGCCAGGCGTTCGATTTTTTGCCCGTTGGCTTCGATAATGATGTCGCCCAGGACGCCCGCCTCAGGATCGGCGCCTCGCAATCCCGCACGGGCCGCGGGTGCGCCGGGAACAGTGCGCCAGACCAGAAGCCCATCGACGCCGAGTCTGGCCGAGACGGCCTCGTCCGCCGCAAGGATGCCGATCCCGGGCGTCGGCGCGCGTCCGCTGCGAATCAGTTCGGGCACGACACGCCGCACTTTGTCTATGGGCACCGCGAAACCGACGCCGGCATAGACGCCCGACGGCGAGTAGATTGCCGTGTTCACGCCGATCACGCGGCCGGCGGAATCGAGCAGCGGGCCGCCCGAATTGCCTGGATTGATGGCCGCGTCAGTTTGAATGACGTCGGCGATCTCACGTCCGTCGGGAAGCGGCAGACGGCGCTCAAGGGCGCTGACAATGCCGGAGGTCAGGGTGCGGTCGAGGCCAAACGGATTGCCGATCGCGAAAACGGCCTGTCCGACCCTAAGATCGGCAGACGACCCAATAGCGAGCGGCGGCGCGTTGGGCCGACGCCCCAGACGCAGAACCGCGATGTCGTATTGCGGCGCGCGGCCGACGACTGTGGCGCGCACCTCGGCGCCGTCCGACAAACGAACGACAATGTCTTGCGCATTGACGACGTGATTGTTGGTGACGACATGGCCATCCTCGTCCCAAATGAAGCCCGTTCCTCCACCGATCTGCTCGGCAACGCGAAACGGCGTGAGAACGGTGGTGCGGCTGACGACTTGGACGACCGATGGCGACGCCGATTCGAAGAGTGCAATGGTCGCCAGCTCAGACTGCGCCAGGTCGCCGCGAGCCGTGACCGTTCGCAAGCCCTCTGAGCCCGGCCCCTCTTGAGCATCGCATGAAGAACCTAACAATACGGCCGAGAGAGCCGCGAACGCCGCCAAAACTCGCACTCCGCCCATTCCAGACTCCCAGCGCGCGCGCCCTACTTGCATTTTGCGAGGGGTGAGATTGGGAGCCGTCGATTTGGCTTCAATGTCCCGCTGGAGGGGCTTGAGGGAAGCAACGGCGCGCCCCTATCTTCCTCCATCGCACAGCCAACGGGCAAAGCATGCCGACCGCTCCGCACCCAGGCCGCGCCATTGTGACCTACGGGCGCAGCCTAATGGCGCTCACCACTGCGCACTCTCTCGGCCGCCGCGGCGTAGAGGTGATCGGGTGTGACGATGTCGGTCTGACCGCGCTGTCGTTTTCGAGATACGCCAAGAAGCACTTCACCCATGCCCGCGCCTCGGACGATCCGGACCGCTTTATCGACGATCTGGAGGCGGCGATCATCCGCAACAAACCGAAGGATGAGCGGGCCTACGTTCTCATGCCGTGCTTCTCCGAAACGCGGCTGATCGCCCGCCACGCGGACCGGCTCTCCGCGCATATCAAAGTCGCCGCGCCGCCCATCGAAGCCATCCGCGCGGTCGACCCCAAGGACAAACTGCTGCACACCGCGCGCGCCATGCGCTTGGCGATCCCGGCGACCTGGACGACAGAAGAGATTCGCGCCGGAAACGGGCCGCCGCCCGAACTGTTCCCATTGATCGTTAAGCCTGTGCGCGGCGTCGGCGGGCGCGGCGTGCGAAAGGTCGGCTCGCCGCCTGAGCTCGAGCAGATGATCGCGGCGGACGGCGCCCCGTCGTTGCTCGTGCAGGAGTTTATCGCTGGCGAGGATTATTGCCTGACCGCGCTGTACGATCGCGGCGTGCGCAAAGCGAGCACCGCCTATCGAAATCTGTCCCGCTATCCGCGCGAGGCCGGCGCTGGCGTTCTGCGCGAGACTGTTGCCGATGCCCCCTTCCTGGCGTCCGCTGATTTGTTGTTCGGCGAAATAAGTTGGACCGGCGTGGTCGAGGTCGATTACCGCTGGGACGGCGCCCGCGAGCCCGTTCTGATCGAAGTAAATCCGCGCTTCTGGGCCGGGCTTTTTCACACCGTGGCTTCGGGCGTGGACTTTCCCTGGATGCTCTACGAGCTTGCCGCGACCGGGCAAGTCGCTACGCCCGCAGAACCAAAACTCGGCCAGCGCACCAAGGTCGGCGGGCTCCATCTACTGGCGGCCATCCAAGAGATCGCTGAGTCCGACGAGAGTTTCACCGCCGTCAAAGAGACATGGACCTCGGCTGCGTCGAAGTTTCAATCCGGTAGGTTGTTGGAGGCGTCTCGAGAACTCGCTCGCGCGATCGCGGCCGGCCTCAGCATGCCGCGAGCCGCAGTCAAGCTGCGCGCCGCGCTCCAATCGGCCAAAGGCGCGCCCGATGAGCTGTTCCACTCGCATGACCCTTTGGTCAGTCTGGGCGCGCTCTTCGTCCTCGCTTCGCTGATGCGCTATGGCAAACTGCCGCCGGAGCTCAGATATGACCCAGAGCCGCATGAGCTGGCGATCGAATGAGCATGAGCGACCGCGGATTGGCGTAACCAAACCCAGCCGCGGCGGTCTGTTCTCGTTCTGGGCGATCTGCGCGGCAATCAGGCTCGAAGGAGGCTGGCCGGTGGGACTGAGCGCCTCCGCTCCAGCCTCTACGGAAGCGCTTCACGGGCTGGTGCTCGGCGGCGGCGTCGATGTTGATCCTCAGCGGTTCGGCGCCGCCCAGAAGCTGCGCTACGCCTATGACGATGCGCGGGACGCCATGGAACTAGCTTGGCTTGATCGCGCCGCGGAAGCGGATTTGCCGACGCTGGGAATCTGCCGCGGCGCCCAACTCATGAATGTCGCGGCGGGCGGAACACTGCACCTTGATCTTCCATCGCGCTTCGGCTGGGCGGCGTACCCGCAGCATTGGTTGCGGCAATCATACTTCCGCAAGTGGATCAACGTGGCGCCCGGCACGCGACTGCACGCCGTGCTCGGTGTTGAGCGGCTGCGCGTCAATTCCGTGCACAGTCAGGCCATCGACGCCGTGGGCGCCGGCCTTGTCGTCAGCGCGCGCGAAGAAAACGGCATCGCCCAGGTGATCGAGCGGCCGGACGCGGCTTTCTGGATCGGCGTGCAGTTTCACCCTGAATTTCTGATCCGCAGCGTTCCGTGTCGCCGCCTGTTCCGGTCCTTTGTCAGCGCGGCGAGCGAGCACAAGCGCGCCTCGCCTGGCCGCGCCCGCTCCGGCCACGGAGCGGACCCCACCCGCTTGTCGAGCGCCGGCGGGGCGGCGCTGGATTCCTTGCGCTAATTCCGCTGCGCGCAGGCCCCGCCCGCGCAGGCCGTTTGGGCCAGGGCTCTCGTCGTCGCCCCGCCCTCGCGGCGCTCCCGCTTAGTCCTCTGTTTCGATGCGCTTTTTTAAATCTACGTAATGTCGCCACGGAGCCCTTGAAGGCCTCGCCACGGTTTCCAAATTCCGCCCTCGTTAGCAGTCGGCCCGATTGGTTGCTAATCGACGGTCCGGCTGCGGAGTCAACCGAGTTGGACCAAGAGAGGCGGGCCCATGTTGCTTCAATTCCGGAAGCCAAGTTCGGCGCCGAAGAAGTCTCTCTTCTTTCCGCTCAGCGAGCCAAAGAGGAGAAAGATATCCATGCAGTTTAGACCCCTTGGCGATCGCGTGCTCGTGCGCCGCGTTGAGGAGGATACGAAAACCCGCGGCGGCATCATCATTCCCGACACGGCGAAGGAGAAGCCGCAGGAAGGCGAAGTGATCTCCGTTGGCCCCGGCCACCGCGACGATGACGGCAAGGTGACGCCGCTCGATGTGAAGGTCGGCGATCGCGTCCTGTTCGGCAAATGGTCGGGCACGGAAGTGAAGATCGACGGCGAGGATCTCCTGATCATGAAGGAGAGCGACATCCTGGGCGTTGTCGAAGGGCGCCCGTCCGCCGGCCTGAAAGCGGCGTGATCCCAACTCACTCACTGAAACGAAACTGAGGAATGCAAATGGCAGCGAAGCTTGTACACTTCGGCGCCGATGCGCGTGCGCGCATGCTCGAAGGCGTCGACATTTTGGCGGATGCGGTCAAGGTCACGCTCGGTCCTAAAGGCCGCAACGTGGTGATCGAGAAATCTTTCGGCGCACCGCGCACGACCAAGGACGGCGTCACCGTGGCCAAGGAAATCGAACTGGCCGACAAGTTCCAGAACCTTGGCGCCCAACTCGTGCGTGAAGTGGCGTCCAAGACCGCCGACGGCGCCGGCGACGGCACCACAACCGCGACGGTTCTGGCGCAGGCGATCGTGCGCGAAGGCATGAAGGCGGTCGCCTCGGGGCGCAATCCGATGGATTTGAAGCGCGGCATCGACAAAGCGGTCACCGCCGTGGTCGCTGACATCGAAAAGCAATCAAAGAAAATCTCCACCAATGCGGAAATCGCCCAGATCGGCACGATCTCCGCCAACGGCGATCGCGATATCGGCGATATGCTGGCCAAGGCGATGGAGAAGGTCGGCAAGGAAGGCGTGATTACCGTCGAAGAAGCCAAGTCCCTCGAGAGCGAACTCGAAGTGGTCGAAGGCATGCAGTTCGACCGCGGCTATATCTCGCCCTATTTCATCACCAACGCCGACAAGATGGAGACGGTCCTGGACGAGCCCTACGTGCTCTTGCACGAAAAGAAGCTCTCCTCGCTCAGCCCGCTCATTCCGCTGCTGGAGAAGATCATCCAGACCGGACGGCCTCTGCTCATTATCGCCGAGGACGTCGAAGGCGAAGCGCTCGCCACCCTGGTGGTCAACAAGCTGCGCGGC
>LWDN01000052.1:0-48131 GCA_002083515.1 Proteobacteria bacterium HN_bin10 | reverse complement strand
ATCCTCACCGGCGGCCAGGTGATCAGCGAAGACTTGGGCGTCAAGCTTGAGAATGTGATGATCGAGCAGCTCGGCCGCGCCAAGAAGGTGAGGATCGAGAAGGATGCCACGACGGTCGTCGATGGTCTGGGCAAGAAGGCCGACATCCAGGCCCGCATCGCTCAGATCAAGAAACAGATCGAAGATACGACGTCGGACTACGACCGAGAGAAGCTGCAAGAGCGCCTAGCCAAGCTCGCCGGCGGCGTTGCGATTGTGAAGGTCGGCGGCGCCACCGAAGTCGAAGTGAAGGAGCGCAAGGACCGCGTTGACGACGCGCTGCACGCCACCCGCGCTGCGGTGGAAGAAGGCATCGTCGCCGGCGGCGGCACCGCCTTGTTGCGCGCGGCCTCGCGTCTCAGTGTCGCCACCGACAATGACGACCAGGCGATCGGCGTGCAGATCGTCAAGAAGGCGCTTGAAGCGCCGGTGCGGCAGATCGCCGAGAATGCCGGTGTCGAAAGCTCGATCGTGGTGAGCAAGCTGTTGGCCGAGAAAGACGCCAATTTCGGCTTCAACGCGCAGACCGAGAGCTATGGCGACCTCTTCAAGGACGGCGTGATCGATCCCGCAAAGGTCGTGCGCTCGGCCCTGCAGAACGCGGCGTCGGTGGCGGGCCTCATCATCACCACCGAGGCCTCGATCGCTGAAGCGCCGAAGAAGGATAAGGGGCCGGCCCTTCCGGCCGGCGCGGACATGGACTTCTAGGGACGAAGTTCATGATCCTGTGGCGGAGCGGATGGAAATCCCGTCCGCTCCGCACGCCTCTGATGAAAGGAGAAGCGAGGAGAGACAGACAATGCCATCGGCATCTAATCCCGTCTTCATTACCCCGCGTATGCTTCCCCGCCGCTGGGGTCGCGAGGAGCTGAGCGATTGGTGTTTGGGGGTTCCGCGGCCGCCGGCGCCGGTGGGCGAAATCTGGAGCAGCCACGGCGCAAACCCCGCCAATGACGCCCAACCGCTCGATGCAATGGTCCGAGACGATCCGAGCGGCATGCTCGGCGATCTTGGGCGCGCGCCTCCTTCCGTGCGTCTCATCCTGACGGGAGAACCGACCGATCCGATAGAACATGATGGCCGGTTGGCGCTTTGGCGCGTGCTGGAGAGTCCGATCGACGCCGCTTTGACCGCGGCGACGCCGAATGGCCGCATTCGCCGCATACGGGGCCGTCGCGGCGACATTGTGCGCGTGGACGACCAGGTTAGCCTCTGTTTCGACGCGGGCGTCGCCGCGATCGAGGTGCGTCCATCGTTCAATCCCGACAATGGCGCGCCGCGCGCCAACCCCGTTCGACGCGTACTCGCATCGCGAGAGCGAAGCGAACGTCAGACCTGGTTGCGCGACGCAGCGCTCAGCGTCGAACTCTGGACGCTGCCGGAATCCAGCACCATCCATCCCGACGGCGAGACTTGCCACGTGCTAACCGCCTTGACTCCAGGCGTTTGCATCGATGGACGGACATTGGCGCGCGGTCAGAGCGTGTTCGTGCCCGCACAGGCAAGCGCGGCCGTCCTCACCGGCCGCGGGGCGCAGCTCATGGTGAGCTACCCGGACCTGGTGCCGACCAACATCTGGCGTCATACGCCCCACCCCGATCCGGTTCACATGGCGATGAGCCAAGCGGCGCTGCTTTCGATCAACGCCGAACACAAGCACTCAAGCCCAACATTTCAACTGGCTGCTTGAAGAACACGAAAGGAGACCTGGACATGCGTTATGTTGCAATTGCACTCGCCAGCCTGCTTTTCGTCGGTTTGCCGCCGTTCGCGTCCGCGCAGCCGCAAGGTGAAAAGTCTGAGGCTCCTCGGGCGGAGGCGGCCGTCGACAGCCGGGCGGCGGCAGACGACAAGAGAAGCGGGCGCCAAAATCAAGCACAGGAGGCGAGCGCCTCCACAACGAAGCCCTCGCCCGATGCCGAGCAGGACACACACGCACCCGAGGCGACAAAGAACGGATAAGCCTGAGTCAGGCCGGGTCTGGTGGGCCGCGACGATAATAGTTTGAACCCCGAATTGGCCGAATTCCGGGCCTGGGACCAGGTGTTTGGCGTGCTTCAGGACTGGAATCGAAGCTTGGTCGTCCAGGAGCCACCTAAGGACGGGCCTTGAAGGCTCAAACCCTTTTGCGGACATTTCCGGCGTGTGGCTCTCCCGTTAGAACCGATTGTGGCGACTGATCGAGATAGCGGGGAGCCCGATTCCTCGGAGCTTCCGAAGACCTCAGACCTCGCGGCACACGCGCCGGAGGCTTACGAGAAACTGAAGGAACTCGCCCGGCTGATCGGCAGGCAGCTGGCGCGCGAGGAGTTTCAGCGCCGCACCGACAAGCAACGGTGAACGGAGTTAAAGTCGGCCTCTTCATGCTCTTACCAGTCGTCGCGCTCCGCAGCCTGCATCCAACGCAGTGTGACGAATGCCTCGAAGTCCACGTCCAAGATGCGGTCCACGGCGCATGGCTCCCACCACCATGTCGTTGCGGTCGCGTCACCGAAGCGATGATTTCCCGCCGTTTCCCGACGTTTCCTGGGCGGAAACTGCAACGGCTCGTCACGCCTTCGGCTTGCCGTCTCCCTTCCACGGATCGCCTGGCAAGATTTCGATCAGTCGCGTGCGCACATTGTCGGCGGCCGCATCTATGTCCCACTCGTAGCCCGGCGCCAGGAGCGGGGCGATATCGGCGCGAAACACCGGATCGTCGAGCTTGCCGGCGAAGGTCTTCTCGAACATAGCGCGCGTCGTCGGATGGCCTTCCTCGTCCATGTAACGACGAAACACCTCGACAATGCGCGCAGGATCGGCGGCGCCGCTTTTCAGGGCGAGATGAAGGTCCAGAAGATCGCGTCCCTTCCGGCGTTGGTGCAGTGCGCGCATCTTGGTGCCGAGCAGTTCGTCCAACTCGTACGTGAGAACTGCGCACTCGCCCTTGAACCAGGGCGAGTCTACGGCGAAGGGCTGCGTCGCCAGACCATAGACAGTGAAGTGCTCTCGTGTGTTGATCTCGACCTTGAGCCGGAGCTTGATCGGCGGCTGACCTTCTGACTCAAAGCGATAGAAGAAGGTGACGCGGCCTTCGCTTTGCTTGAAGGTCGGCTTGCCTAGCCATGGATCAAGCACTTCGTGCAGCGCGTCCATTATAGGCCCGGCGGGTGCTGCCTCGACCTGCACAAGGTCGATGTCCTCGGAATAGCGAGCGGCCGGATTCAGGAAGAGTTTGTAGAGCGCCGTGCCACCGCGGAACGCGAGCGCCTTCGACAAGAGCGCATGGGAGAAGATCGCGACGAGCGCGCGACAGATGACTAGATCCTGCTCGACCTGAATGTCTTGCACCCAAGGCGCGTTTTTACGCCAAGCGGTGATGTAATCGCGCGGGATCAAACCTCAGCCTCCACGCGCTCATTGACGATGAGCTTCCAGTTCGTGTCGCGTTCAGCTTCTACCGAGTCCGCCGACGACAGAAGCGGCGCATAATCGTGTGCGAGTGCTTTCACATAGTCCCGCAACGGCCCTGCTCGATCGCCTGCGCCGACATGATCCAGAAGATAGCCAAGACGCTGCGCCCACGGCAGCGGCGCCGTCTGCGCGGCATCGACGAGCTTGGCTGCGTCAATCTGTTCCGCAAGTTCGGCGACGACCGTGGCGACGTTGTCGAAGCCGCCGACATGATGATGATAGCCGACGAGATCAATCGCCGTCGCCTCAGGCGTTGAGACGGCGATCGTACCGCGGGGCGTATTAAACATGCGCGTCGCGACAGCGGAGAGGTTGCGGCGAGAGTAGAAGGCGACGCGCACGGCGCCGCACGTGATATTCAAACGCCGCCGCGGCAGCAGCACTTGGAATACCTGCGGCGCGTGGTGCGCCGCGCCGTAAAACTGAGCCGCCGACAACAGGCCGGCATAATAAGAGAGCCCCTGCCATTGCATGAGCGCTGGGATGAATTGGTCGCCCGGCAGGCAGCCGAGCGCCCGGTATTCAGGAGGCACGATCACGTAAAAGCCCCGCGCCGGAGAGGCCACGAGCTTCTGCTTGGCCAGACGGCCCAGGGCGAGCTTTGCCGCCGCCGGCGACACGCCAAGCGCCTTTTGGGCGTCCGCTGACGTGAAATGGTGGCGGCCGGAGGCCGCCAGGTCGTCGACGTATGCGCGGGCGTGCGGGGGATGAAGTTCCGTTTTCACGCTCGTAAGGTATCACATAATGATACTTTGAATACCTAATATCCACACAATCCCATGGCTGGCGTATAAAGCATCGAAATTTGATGCTTTCCTAGCAATTATCCGAGCGCGTAGATGCATGGGTGTTCTACCTTTGTACTTGACGTATTGCCGCACACAACGTTATCGTTGTGTCTGTGATTCCCCAGTTCGACAAAGACACCGGGTATTTGCCGCCGGGCGTACACAGCCTGACCTGGGCCGCGTTTGCTCAGAGGTTCGGTTGGAACGATTGGCGAGTGAGACTTTGCGCAGGCCTATTACGGGCCCTGCGCAACCTCAAAGCCGCGGGCTGCCTCGTAGTGATCGTCGATGGGAGCTTTGTGTCCGCGAAGGACGAGCCCGGCGACTACGACGCGGCGTTTGATCCGACCGGCGTCGACGGCGCCAAGGTCGATCCGATTTTGCTGCGGCACTGGGACGGCCGCAAAGCGATGAAAGCCAAATATCTGGGCGAAACGTTTCCGTGGGGGGCGATCGCTGAGCGCAGATCGGGGGTCATTTTCTTGGAGTTCTTTCAGAAGGACAGGTCGGGCCTCGCAAAAGGCGTGGTGCAAATCGACCTGAGAACGCTGCCATGATTACCAATGAACGACAGCTACAGATGGCGCGCGCGCAGCTTGCACGCTTCGAAGCAGAACTCGCAGCGAGCTCGGCCGCAGATGGCGACGCTCTGATTGCCGCGGCGCAAAAGGGCGCCCTGCAGAGCCAAGCCGATCTCATTCGCAAAGAAATTGAAGACTACGAAGCGCTGCGCGGCGGCGATATTTCCGTTCTCGAATTAAGCGCTCTGTCCGAGCTGCCTGAAGGTTTGATCAGAGCGCGCATCGCCGCAGGTTTGACGCAGAAAGACCTGGCCGATCGCCTCGGTCTGAAGGAGCAGCAAATCCAACGCTACGAAACGACGCGCTATGAGGGCGCGAGTTTCGCGCGCATCCGGCAAATTGCCGACGCCATTGGCCTGCGCATCAGCAAGCGGCTTGAACTCTATGACGCCGATACGATCGATGGTTTGGTCAAACGCCTCGCCGCCACCGGGCTCGATGCTGACTTCATACAAAAACGCCTCTCGCCTCAGCTGTCAGCGTCGGCGGAAGGCGTTCGGCGACTGGCGAACACGACAACCCGGCTATTTGGATGGTCGGAAAGTCAGCTATTTGGACCTGTCGCACCCGATCCGCCCGGGCTTGGCGCAGCAATGGCGCGCTTCAAAATGCCTAAAGGACGCGATGCGCGTTCGGTGGCGATCTACACTGCGTACGCTTTCCACCTTGCTACGCTTTGCGCGCGCGCCATGCAGTCGGCACCACGTGAACCCGTGCCCGCGGATTGGAAGACCTTCCGCGCTAAGCTGATCGAAAAGTATGGCGAACTCTCGCTTCGGAGCGCTCTCGACTATGCCTGGGATCTCGGCGTCGTCGTGCTCCCGCTCAATGATTCCGGCGCGTTTCACGGCGCGTGTTGGCGAATTGATCATGTCAATGTCGTCGTGCTGAAACAGGCGACTGCCTTCACGGCGCGCTGGATCTTCGACCTTTTGCACGAACTCTTCCATGCCGCGCAGAACCCAGACGATGCGACATTGGAGGTGGTGGAGGCGCCGGAAACCTCAGACGAGCGGCGCGATTCCAAGGAGGAAAAGGCCGCCATGAGGTTTGCCGGCAATGTCGCCTTCGACGGCCAGGCCGAGACGCTTGCAAAAAAATCGGTCGCCGCCGCCGACGGCGATCTCCGAAAGCTGAAGCGCGCCGTTCAAGAGGTCGCGACAGCCGAAGGCGCCGATCTTGGACTACTGGCGAACTACCTCGCATTTCGATTGTCGTTCCAGGGCGAGAATTGGTGGGGTGCGGCGGCCAATCTGCAGCCAAGCGGCGAACAACCGCTCGCCGTCGCGCGCGATGTGTTCTTCGAACGCTTCGACTTCACAAAAATAGATGAGAGCGAACTCGAACTTCTAACCTTAGCTTTGAATGATTAACGCTATGGACGATGACGACGATATTCCCCTTGAGCCGCTGAAGATCAAATGCGGCGATCATAAATGCGATTCCGGCTTGCACTGCTTTGCGCCTAATAGGCGGAAGAGGAAAGTGGACTTCTCTGGAAACTGCCAGGGTTGCGGCAAGCAACTGGTGGATTTCCCACGCGTGCGGCAACGCAACATTGGCGACATCGACAACACCTTCACCGAGCTGCAGCGCGAACTGATCCGCTACGTATTCTTCAATGCGCCATTTGACGAAGACTCACTCCGGAAAGCCAAGAAGATTGGCATGGACGAGATCAAGGCGCGCATCCGCAAGCAATTGGTCCAGCGCGTTGGCAAAGCTGGGCCGGAAATCTTCCGTGACGGCACGCAAACGCCGAAAGGAGAAACGGCGCTCAACTTCGCGCAGCACGCCACTGCGACGTGCTGCCGCAAATGCCTCGAATACTGGTACGGCATTCCGCGCGATCGGCCGCTGACAGACGCTGAGCTCGATTTCTGCCAGGGCCTCATTCTTGAGTATCTGGAACGACGCGAGGACGACCTCTTCCCGAAAGAGGCCGCGCCGGACGAGCCGGCGTCGGAAGAGCCGGAGGATGAAGCCAGCGCTCCAAAGGGCGATGAGATGGAGCCCGAGCAATGAGCGGGCCGCGCCTCATTCAAACTGATACGTTCGCGAAAAGTATGCGCGAACGCATCATCAAACCTACTGAAGGGCAAATCCTCATTAGTCGGCTGGAGCACTCGGATCAGGAAGACGATCTGACCGTGCCGCCAAATTGCGAAGGCCTTGGCCGCATCCGCCATTTTCGCCGCGCGACGTCAGAGAATTGGCCGTCCAACTCCTTGCCGATCGACCCCGCAGCGGCGGCCCTTGGACTTGCGCGCGCGGACATGATGCTGGCGCAGGTTTTTCAGAACGCTGCATGTGCCTGGCGCTGCTGGTATTGTTACGTGCCCTACAACCTGCTCGCCGGCGACGCCACGCGCGGACGCTGGATGACGGCTGACGCTCTGGTCGACCTTTATCTTCGTGAACCCGACCGGCCTCAGATCCTCGACCTTTCCGGAGGCTCGCCAGACCTGACCCCGGAATGGACCGTCTGGATGATGGAAAGCCTCGAGCGCGCCGGCGCCGCCGACACGACCTATCTTTGGTCCGACGACAATCTCAGCACCGATTATCTCTTCACCAAGCTGTCGGACCAACAGCGACGGCGATTGCGCGCGCATAAGAATTATGGACGCGTATGCTGCTTTAAGGGCTTTGATAACGCGTCTTTTCAATTCAACACCGGCGCAGACGGCGCCGGCTTCGACGCACAGTTTGAGATTTTCCAACGCTATCTAGGTCTGGGTATCGACCTTTATGGCTACGTGACATTGACTGGGCCGGAATTGAATACAGTCGATGAGGCTATGCCCGTCTTCATGGATCGCCTACAGCAGCTCGACGAAGCCTGGCCGCTTCGCATCGTGCCTCTGCGCATCGAACCCTTCGCGCCGAACACGCTGAGACAAGAACGACGCCACTGGTCGAATGCTCAGACCGACGCCGTGCAAAATCAAGCCATCGCACTCTGGAATGATCTCATTGAACGACGGTTCTCGGCTTCCGAACGGGCAGCGCCCATCTACTCTATTCCATTGGGCGCGCGCGCGTGACAACAATTGAGGACACAACCGCGATTGATCGAAACCTCCTGGCCGCACTTGCGGGGCGACCGAGTTCGTTTCGCGCGTTACTCCAGCTTCTAAACGGGGAATATCCGAGCGACGTGCTCACGGCGCTGAGGCGCGCGGCGCCCGATCCTCTTATTGAGACGCTGCTGGTGGACGCCGGCTTGAGCGCGCGGACAGTTTCCAACCAAATCGCAGAATTGCCGCTGCCTCACCCTTGCGACTTCGAATGGCGTTTTACGAGCGGGACAGCTGTCGCAATGCTCGCGCGCCTCGAAGATGCGACCCAGCCCGCGGACACTACGTTGCTTGTCGGCATGCCGTCGCTAGTCGTTGCCGCCAACAGAAGCGCACTTGACCGGCATTGGAACGTGATCGGAACCGACGACATCATTTGGTCGGTGCTGAGTAAGCTGACGAGAGACGACGCGAGGTTTGCCGTCGTCAGCGCCGAGACGCGCCCGGTGACCGCCGCAATTGTCGACCCTCCCTGGTACCCCTCCGCGTACGATGAGATGTTCGACGCGTTCGTGCGGCGATGCGCGATCGGCGCAATAGTTTTGGTCGGCGCGCCACCGTCGGGGGCTCGCCCGAACGCCGAAGCTGATGTCGCCGCGATGATCGCCGCCGCCAAAGGGTTCGGACTCGAATTTCAATCGCTCGAACCCGGCGTGCTTCGCTATCGTTCGCCCGCGTTCGAACTCGCCGCCCTCGCGCAGGCGGGAATCCGGACCCACCTGCCGGACTGGCGTCGCGGCGACCTCATCACCTTCCGTAAGACGCGCGACGTAGCCCCTGCGCCTGCAACGATCGAACGCCCCGCGGCTTTTGAAGTCACCTTGGACGGCGTTCGGTTCCGTGCGTTGTTCACCAACCCCAATGATGACGGCCCGCTCACGCCGCTCACGGAAAGTGAGATCTTCCCAACCGTGAGCACACGGGCTGAAGGACGCTCACGCGCCAATTTCTGGACTTCCGGAAATCGAGCTTTTCAGGCGCCGCTCCCCCAGGCCGTCGCAGCCCTCGCTGCGCTGGCTCTCGATCACGGCGTGGCGTCCGATCCGATGAATTCGTTGGAGAAACTGGTTGCGTTAGGAAATCGTTCTGCGACTCAGGCATTGATGTGGCAATTCCACGATGTGGCGGTCAGAGAAACCGCCGCGATGGAAGAGCTTGTCGGGGCGCAGTCATGGTTGAGATCTGTGAAAGACGCGCGATTCTTGAACAGCTCGTCGAGCACGTTCCTAAGAGATCGCCTTGGCGGCGGCGCCTAAGCAGCGCACTCGGCAAACGCAATTCCGATCCGACGGTTCATCTCGCCATCTTTGTTGAACCCTACCTCTCGGCCGTACTCGACGGACGGAAGACGATTGAATCGCGTTTTGCCATGCACAAACGGGCGCCCTACCTCCGCGTCGAGGCGGGCGACATTATCGTTCTCAAACGCTCCGGCGGACCGATCATGGGCGTCGCGCTCGCGCACACTGTGCGGTTCTACCAGCTCTCCCCCAGCGTACTCGACCATTTGCGCGATGAGTTTGCTGAGGCGCTGTTCGCGCGTGACGACGCCTTTTGGGAAGAGCGGCGTGAGAAGCACTTTGCCACCTTGATCGATCTTGAAGACCCAGCGCCGGTGTCGCCGTTCTCCATCGCAAAGCGAGACAGGCAAGGTTGGGTCACCTATGGTGGCGCCAGAGATGAACTCTTGATCGAAGCCTGAGATGCACGTCGCGCTCGCTGGCCACCTTGGGAGCGGCAAATCTACGCTCGCGAAGGCGCTAGGTGCCCGATTGAACGCACCAATCGCCTCGTTTGGGGCTTATGTTCGCGTTCGCGCTCAAGAAGCTGGCCTCGACGCCGACGACCGAACGGCGCTGCAAGACCTTGGGCAGAGACTGGCGACCGAGGCGCCCGCCGCGTTTGTCGCTGACTTTCTCGCACGTAACGGCTTCAGCGCCACGCCCGCTCTTATCTATGATGGGGTTCGCCACGTGGGCGTCTGGGACGCCATTGCTGCGCACGCAGGTAGTCTCCCAGTTCGTTCGAGCCTCATCTTTCTTGTCACGTCGCCTGAGACGCGGCGGGACAGGCTTGCTAAGCGCGGGCACGCACCTGAGCAAATTGCACATTGGCAATCACACGCAATGGAGCGTGAGCTCGATCAGATCAAGGCGGCAGCGGACTTGGAATTCGACGGTGCGCAGGCTCTCGAAAGCCTGGTCAACGCGTTTCAAGCGGCTGTCGCCAGCTCTGATTGAAGCTTTACGAGTTCGCGGTCCATCCGCAAAGAGCGTTCCTTGCGATCGTAAACTTCAACGCCGGGGACAATTTCCAGAAGATTGCCGCCGTCTTCGGCGCCATGAATGTCGACGCCGAACGCCTTCACTTCATTGCGCCGAAAGCGCTCGCCAACGAATTGCGCGTAGCTTGCAACAGCGTCTTCAGCCGCGAGGTCCACCAATTTTGTGCGCATCGTTTCGTCGGCGTCGAAAGCCAATAGCCCCATCGGCGTTTGACGTTGATCGGGCGCCTTAAGCCAATCTGCGGGATCAGCAAAGAACGGCACCGCGCAGATCGTCTTCAACGCCCGCGGCCGCGCAAGGTATTCATACTTGAAGAGCGGATCGAGCGTCTGTGCGGGATCCAGCCGATCAACCGTGACGATGACCGGCTCTTTGCGGGCAAAGGCGAGTCCCGGTCCGAGCGACGAGCGACGGATCAACAATTGATCGTCCAAGTCCTCGTCCATATTGGCGGCGCAGGCGACGCGAAGATACTCCTCGTCCAACGGCAAAATTGCGCAAACCCTCACATAACCCGCTATCCGAAGCACTTGCTTAATGATCGAAGCGATGGCCTTTAGCGCCTTCCGCCCATCCACCGGATCGAATGGGCCCAAATTGGCGCGGAAATACGTCTCCGCGCAGCTCTCGCCCTGGATAACGAGGGTCGCGCGCTCTTGCTCCAACTTGTCGAAATCGAGGATGCCAATGTCGGCATCGAGCGGAATCATGTGGTGGTCATCAATGCGGCGAAGCTCGAGTTGACGCGCGCCATCAAGCGCCGTCCCCAGCAGGCGCGGCGCAAACCGCGCAAGGGTCGCTGCCTCCGCGAGCGCTTGCAGCGCTGCCGTTGGGATGAGCCGAAACGTCAGCGTCGGCATGGAATGTGCCAACGCTGCGCGTTCACGATCGAACACCCACGCCGGCACGTTGGACAACATGCCGCCATCGACGAAGATCGATCCGTCGCGGCGCTGTGGACGAAAAAAGAAGGGAACTGACGCCGATGCGATCACTGCGTCGACCACGTGGTCGTGCGGATTGTCCCCTACCACCTTCAACGCACCCGATTGCACGTCGGCAACCACCACACGGAGCGGCGTTTTCAGGTCGACAAATTGGATCTCACGATCATCAGGGACGTAAGCCAGACGCTGGCGGAGTGTCGTGTCAAGCCAAGCTCGCAGCGGACTTGCATCCACCGCGCCCCAATGACGCCAAAGGCTCGCATGTGCCCGGCGATAACGCGGATAAACAAAAGGCGCAGCGATCCAAATGAACGGCGTCGCAATCCAACCCAGGACCGCCGCGCCCAGCGGATGGCTCATATCAATCGGTGAGCGGAAACCGCGCGCTTCCAGCCACTGACTGACGCAGTGCAACCGACGCGCGTCGCGCGCCATTCGTCCGATGCTTCGCCAATCATCCGCCGAGAAGAGCGTGTCGAAAGCGATGACCGCCGCACCCTCCGCCTTACCATCGACTTCTTTATAGAGGTCATCGGCGCGATAACCCGCCGCAACCAGCGCTGCGATCACCGCCCCGATCGAGGTTCCGGCGACCTGCTCAAACTCGATCTTTCTGCGCTCCACGGCACGCAGCGCGCCAATGTGCGCATAGCCTCGAACTCCCCCGCCCTCAAAAACACCGAACGCCTTCATGAGGCCTCAGGCGTGCGCGGCAGATTGGGGTCGTTCTCGCAAATTCAGACGTGTGATGATGGTGTCGACTGCATATTCTTGCGGCCAACCCCCTTTGACTTTCAGATCCGCGTACGCGGGAATGATGTCGTAGATCTGCGCCTCAGTTAGATCGCGGTCGTAGGTCGCAAGCTCGCGAAGCGAAACGCCACGCTTCAATTCTACTTCCTCGCGCTCGCGCTCGGAGATCTCGACATAAACGACTTTGAGATCGACATCGCGGGCGCGGAGATAGAGCAAGAGCGCGTGACGAACTTCGGCGTGGCGTAACCCATCCAGGATGACGTTGCGCGTCTTCGACCAATCGATGTCGCCCAAGACGTCGCCTACAAACTTGTCCACGTCGGTTTGGACGCTGTTCTGTCCAAGCTCCTGCAGGAGGGCGCGGTCGTTGCGATCGCCGCCCATGCGTTCGGCCACGGCACGCAAATGATCGCCAAAGCTGCACCGCGGCCAGTCCAACGCCTTGGCGACGGCTTTGCTGACTTCAGATTTCCGCGACCCGATGGGGCCCGCGAAAGCGACAAGAACGCCAGTTTCACTCATTCCATTCACTTCCCGATTCTCGGGCCATTCTCATAGATATTGGAGGCTCCGCCAACGCCTCCAACCGCCGCGCGCCCGAAGCGCCTTGGCAATCAAAGGTAGGGAAGAAAATACAGTTTAATCAGACCCTTGGCTCGCACGGGGTGCTACGCGGCCCCAGCTACTTCAGATAACCGCCCCACGTATTGTGCATCCTCTGCTGCGGCTCGATGGCGGTCGCGCTAATTCGCACGCACATTGTCATCGCGTTAGAGGGTGCGGTGAAGGTCGACAAATTCCGGTTCGGTGTAGGCAAGGGCGACGTCGCTCACTCCTCACTGTGGGTCGTGTCGCAGTACAAGAATGACGTTTATCTGGGCGTGCATGGTCAGACGGGACACGCGAAGGTGAGCTTTCACGCCAGCGGATGGGTTCGCTTCGCGCTCGCCGACCGCTACGTGCCCAAGCTGGCGACACCGGTGGATGCTGCACCTGATCGAGCGCTTTCCAAATGGAAGCGCCCGCCAACGCCTGAACGAGGCGCGGCGCATGTGTTCACCCTGGTATTCCCGACGGATTATCTGAGGGGCCGCCAGCCGCTGGCGGAAGGACAAAAGGGCAAGCCTGTGTTTTGGTGGGAGCCCGCACCCGCCGGCCAGGCGATCGAAGTAGGTTTCTTCTTCTCGAACGAAAAGCCGGAAACGCTCGAGGCCAAACTGGCAAAACTTGGCATGCCCTTTGGTTACTCGGAGTTGCCGAACGGCGAGTATTTGTCTCTGATCTGTCGCGTCGCGCCATTCACCGCCGCACTGCCCGAGCAGTTTGCAAATGCACAAGCGCGGCCTCTGAGCGATGACCTCGACGACCTTAACCCGGCCGAATCTATCAACAACCTGAGCGCCCTAATCTTGAATGACCCAGCCAAAGACGGCGTGCCAATCATCATTCAAGCCAGTGGCTTATCTGTGAACCGTTCCTAACGGGGTGATGCAGCTTCACTTGTACCGCGTGCGCGTTTTCCGCGACCGCAAACGATGGGGCAGCGCCAAATAGAGCGTCCATTGTTCGCCGATCAGCTTCATGTCGTAGCTGGAGTCGCCACGCCGAAGCGCCTCTTCGATGAGACGCCTCGCTTCATCCTCGCAGGCCTGCGCCGCAGCTTCGAATGTCGGAAATTCTCCAAGCGAGCCCGCACGCGCACTCGCGTACCAGAAGTCTGGATGAAGCGCGTTGGACTTAGGACCGGCGCGAACGTCGAAGCGATACGCGAAACCAAATTCCAGCGTGTGCCGCTCGTCGCCGCCGACGCTCCATTTGCTCCAGCGGCCTTGGCCCATCTCGTAGTCCTTCGGCAGCTCTTCGCGCCGGTTGAAGGCGCGTTCCCGCCCTCCAATCAGCGCGCGTCATATTGCTTGCGTTCCATATTTGTTCTGATAGTGTCAAGGCCAACGCGCGCATGGGCTTGAGAGCAATCAAGCAAGCCGGCGGGTAACGGCTATGAAAGCGCGCGAGATGTCTGACGCACGTTTGGAACGCGTGCGTGAGTTCAAGCGGCTGACGGCGCGTCTCTCCTGGCGCCGCCATGCCGGGCCCCTCCGTTTTCTCGAACGAAGGGCCACGCGTGTGCGCTTCTCATTATTCTTATGCCGTCTCTACCGAAGCCTGTGGCGTGTCGTGAGACGCGAGCGCTGGCCGACGCGCGAAGAGCGTGAAGGCGTTCGCGAACCCATCGCCGAAGCAGGCGGCGTGAGATCCTGGCTGCGCGCCGACCAACCTGAGCCCGATGGCATATGATGAACGACGCCCTTTCCCTTCTTCAGCACGCGCTGCTGCTGATCGGCATGTGGGCGATGCTTCGCGTGTGGTTTGCGATCGATGGAGTCGTCCTACGCATCAGCACAGTCATTCTCCTCCTGGTGGGTTTGTATGCCTGGGCGCTGCTGGCCTTTCTCCTGCTGTGCGTTGCAGAAAGCGCCCATCGCGGGCTGATGGCGCAGCGGCGCGACGCCGGGTTCTACAATGGTCTCTGGATTGATTGAGCGGATACAAACCTAATCGCGAAGATTAGCGGCGACGAGCTTGATGTTGAGGACGCACCTTTGGCCAAACGCCGGTTGTCGGCTGCGGCGCAGGAATGGACCAATGCCGACGACGGCGGATTTGGAGGCGATGCGGCACATCATGGGATGGCGCTGACGGCGGCATCGAGGGGAGAGATCGCGGAGGCTGATCCACGGGCGTCGATGGTGGGCGTCGCCGCGCAGGCGCGGCCGCGCTCTCGTGGCTTCGCCATCGAGCCGCGCTTGCGGCGCGCCTCGCCGCTTCGCGCGTCGATCGCTGACGCGGAACAACGAGTGTCATCGTGCTCGCGCGCGTCAAGCGAAGCCACGCATCAACCGCGCTGCGCGCGGCCCTGCGCTTGACCCGCGCTGCGCGCGATGACCGGTTCGTTCGCGTCGGGACATGGCCTAATCGCGGGGTTGGAGCCCCGGATCGACGAGCGTTTGATGGACGCTCTCGCCAAATTTGGAGGGCCCATCCCATGTCCCAACATTATGCCGGCCTCGACGTGTCGCTCGACGCCGTTCACATCTGTGTAATTGACGAAGTCGGCGCGCCAGTGTGGCGTGGTCAGACTTCGGTTTGCCCCGACAACATTCGTGATGCGCTCCATCAGCACGCGCCTGATTTGGTGCAAGCCGGGTTGGAGACGGGTCAGTTCGCCCCGTGGCTTACGCTGCAGCTTCGTAAGCGCAAGATTCCAACCGTATGTCTCGATGCGCGTCACGTCTACGCGGCGATCAAGCTTCAGCGCAACAAGACCGATCAGGGCGATGCGTTCTGCCTGGCGCAGATCGTGCGCACCGGATGGTATCGCGAAGTCGCCGTGAAAAGCATGGACGCTCACGATCTGCGCAGCATGTTGCTGGCGCGGTCGCAACTTGTCAGCCAACGTCAGACCATCGCCAATCTGATCCGCGGCTTGCTGAAGACGCACGGCCACGTCGTTCGTCGCGGTTGCAAAGGCGTCTTCGCGGTGCGCGTCAACGCTGCATTGCAAGACAGCCCGACGCTCGGCGCAATCATCGAGCCCTTGCTCAACGCTTGGCAGGCCCTGCGTGAGCAGATTGCGGTGCTTGAGAAGCGTTTGGTTGCGCGAGCGCGTGAGGATGCTGTCGCCAGACGGTTGATGACGGTGCCCGGCATAGGCCCGCTTGTTTCGCTCGCGTTCATGTCAACTGTCGATGATCCAACTCGCTTCTCCAGCTCCGCCGATGTCGGCGCTTATTTCGGCCTCACGCCCAAACGATGGCAGTCCGGCGAAGTCGATTATCAAGGCAAGATCTCGCGATGTGGCGACGCCTTCATGCGAGGCTATTTGTTTGAGGCGGCGGCCGTGTTGATGGGCCGTTGGTGTAAACCGAGCGCGCTACGCGAATGGGGCGAACGTCTTGCTGCGCGATCAAGTCTGCGCAAAGCCAAGGTAGCGCTCGCGCGCAAGCTCGCTGTGCTGCTGCATCGGCTCTGGGTCACCGGCAAGGAGTTCAACGCTTACCCAATTGGCGCACTCGCCGGCTAACGTCGGCATCGCGCTAACAAGCCGTCCGTCGAGGACGGGGCCAAGCGACCGCGCGCACCCGCGCTGCGAAGCCGAAAGGCGATCGCGATCGGGACCATAGGCGGCGCCGCCCTCTCCGAGCCATGTTGCGGCCGATGCCGGACCGCGTAGAGAACCATGACCTCGATCGGATAGCGTGAATGTCAGGCTGCGCGGACGAGCTCAACCCCGCTCGCCGTGCTCGACGCTTCGCGTCTGCGCGCGGCTCCGCGCCCTGGCGGGCTCGCTTCGCTCGGGGTTTGACCTCGACCGCTTCACCTGATTTCGGCTGGGGAAGCGGTTTTGCTGCGCAAACCGTTCCCCGGAACGGCTTCCTCAAATGAAGGCTTGCATCTGGAGCCGCGATTAGAGAACGCGGAGCGTCCCTTCATGATGTTCGACCTCGCCCTACTCGGGCGGAGGTCGAACACGGAGCAGCCGAGGTGAGACGCAATCAGCGCGAAAAGCCCCGTCCGCCCCAGAACAAAGTCCGGCCGCCTGCGCCTCGGGTTTCATAGACGGCAATCGAGCGCTTCACCCCAGCAGATTGGTTGCTGAAGCTCTTAATCGAACAGATCGCGTTGCGGCGCCCGCGGTGGCTTGGGGCTTGCCGCGGCAGGTTTGGTCGCTCGCAAGCGTTTCAGCTTTCGCTCCGCCTCGCGATTGCGCTCGAAGACGCCGCGGCCCTTGAACTTGAGCAAGGCGTCTTCCAGCTGGTCGATGTCGGCCTTCCTCCAGAAGACGGCGCCTTGAACGATCACCGGCGGGGGGAAGCCTTCAAGCTTGCTCGATCGCGCACGCCAGAGGGTGGTGATGCTCACGCAGAGTTCGTCGGCCACCGCCTTCTGTGGAATGAGGTCGTTCCGCCTCACGGCGTGCGCGGCGCGAGGTAGGGTCTAAGTTCAATGTCGCGTGTCACCAGCACGCGCACGGGGGCGCCGGCGCGGACGCGCAAGGTCGGACGTACTTCAAGCTCACGGTCGACGATGCGGGCGCCGGTCTGGGCAGCTTGCTGGGCGGCGGCGTCGCCAACGCTTTGCGACAACGAGTTGCTGTTCTCGTCGTCGTCCTCCGCTTCGTTGGCAACGACGCTGATGATGGCAGAGAGACCGATTGCGATTCCGAGGCGGCCGAGATGGTTGTCCGTGCGATCAGTAAGTCCAGAGGCGCCCCCGGGATCGGTGGCGTTCATTTCCTGAAGATTGATGGACCAGCCATTCGGCAGGATGAGCCGATTCCAAACCAGCAGCAGACGACGATCGCCATAGCGCGTGCCGTTCGCATACGTGCCGATCAGCCGAGACCCTTGCGGGATGAGCAGATGCTGGCCTGTCACCGTATCGTACACCGGTGCGGTGACTTGCGCGATGATGCGCCCTGGCAGATCAGAATTGAGTGCGGTGACCAGCGCCGCTGGGATGACATCGCCGGCCTTGATCTCATAGCGTGAGCCAGGTGGCGTGAGACGCGCATTCAACCGCGCGTTCGAGTCTTCGTTGGCGTTATCTCCATCAGCACGAGTGAACAGGATCGGGGATGTCCTCGCTACGGCTTGCGGATCAGGCGGTGGCGCGGCGGAAGACGCGGCTGCGCCTCGGTTGGAGGTGTTCGCCCAGGCAGGATCGCGCGGCGGCTGAAGCTCCGCGGTGTCTTCGGAAGTCAATTCCAGGTCGGGGTCGGCCAATTCAAGGTCGGCGCCCGCGAGATCGTGCGCGCCGTACTCGTCGCTGGCGCCCTGGATGGATTCCGGCGGGCCGCCTGAAGCAGCGACCTGCTGGGCTTCCACCGCGCGGCCGGGACGTTCAGACAACCCGTTGACCAGCGCGAACGCAACGACAGCGCCAGCGAGCAACATGCCCGCGAGCAGCACCTTGCGCGATAGCCGTCGCGGTGAAGGCGGCTTCGCACGGATTGCCAAATTGGGCGGCCCTTCAATTGGGGGCGTGATGTGAGCGGTAGCGCTCATGGCCGCGCTCCATGCCGTGAACGCGTGCGGACGCGATCGACCGGATTGCGTTCGATGCGTACGATCGTCGGGGAGCGCGTGCCCAAGCGGAGTTCCGCGATATCGAAGATGCGATCGATCATGTAGCGCTGGCCGGACGGCCCCTGCAGCGTTCGGTAGTTGACGAGTTCGGCGCCCTCGCCGGTCATAGCGAAGAGCGGCGGCAGATCGCCCGCCTCGACATCGGGCGCGAACTCGATCCAGGTGCGGCGTCCATCGTCGAACACCCGCGCAGGCAGCCATGCGGGGCGTGCGCCGCGCGTGGTGCGGATCCTGTAATTAAGATTGATACTGTCGAGGAGCGCAGCCGGCGCCGTCGCTTCGGATCGAGGATAAGACCACGCGATCTGGGCTGAGTAAGCAGACCCGGACTGCGCTATCGCCTCGATGAGATAGGTGCGCCGGTCAGTGATGAGCACAATGTTGGTTCGAAGCCCGCTGGCATTCGGCTTCACCAGCACGACTGTGCGCGCATCTTCCGCCGTCTCGCTCTCGGCCTGCGTCACCATCCAGCGCGAGGTATCGCCGGCAGCGATGTCGGTGAGCGCCTCGCCGGGCTCAAGGAGGATTGTCGAGACGTAGCTTGGATGCGCGTACACTTCGTATATGGCGCCCTCCTGATAGGCGTACACATGGCGCGCTTGCACGAAACCATCGCGCGTTGGGCTTTGGCGCGCAGCAGAGTTTGCGCTCGCCAAGGTCTCGACCGGCGTTTCTGCGCGAGCGCGTCGCGATTGTGCGTCCGCCGGTGAGGCCGCGAGCATCACGAGGCTGGCAACAACGAGCGCCAAGGAGGAACAGCGTACGATCATCGTTCACGGCTCCAAGAAAAGTCAGAAATCAAAAGGCCCAACGGGTTGTTGGCGATTTCATCGGCGTTGCGCGGCGCGCGCGTCGTCAGGGTGAAGACGCCGGAATAAACTTCTGGATCGGTTGTCCCCGTGGCATTGGTGGCGCGTTCAACCCACGTCACCTCCCAGGCATTGTTGGAGCGGGCGATGATGGATCGGATGTGCACGGTGCGACCGACTCTGCCGAGAGAAAGGAACGGATCATCCTGACGCGCGATCTCGGTGAGCTGCGCGGCCGCTTGCGGCGTTAGGAAACGATAAGCCTGTAGCCAGTTTTCGCGGAGCACGACGCCATCGGTCGGCAGGGAGCGAACAAGTCTCACGAACTGACCAAGGTGATAGGCCTTTTGCGCTTCCGTGGCGGTCCAGCGGCCGTCGGCGGCGCGCACGTTCATCACCTGCCCTTCGGGACTGACTTCGACGACATGCACAAAGGTGCGCTGTTGCAGCGCGACGACAACCAGCGACATGACACTAACGCCAAGCAGGCACAGCGCGCCGAATGCGATGGCGCGCCACGACCGTGCCGACAGCACCGCGGAGCCCATGCGCGCGTCCCATTCCTGTTGAGCGCGTTTGTAAGGCGTGTCCGCGGGCGCGGCCGCGTACGAGCGGGCTGGCGAGCGAAAGGAAAAGTTCATGGACCGGCTCCGGACGATCTGGGCTTGGGCTGCATGGCCCCGTAATTGATGGGGGCGCGCGGTGCGCCGCCGCTTCCGCCGCCTCGACCGCGGCTTCCGCCACCGCCGCGGCCGCCGCCGCCGCTTAGTCGGTTCGATGTGCTCATCATGCCGCCTTTGACGGCCTTGTAGACGGCGTGCGCCATGTAGACGCCGCCGGCGGTTGCGAAGGTCGCGCCGACACCGGTGCGAATGGCGTCAGAGCCGGAAAGATGCGGCTGACCTTGCACCACTTCGCTCGCCAGCATCGGCGCAAACCACGCGAGCGCTAGCACCGTGAGGCCAAACAGGAAGATATTGAGCACGCCACCGGCGTTGAGCGTGAACGTTGCTGGCAGCGTGTTGACGAAGGTGATGGCGATCGAGGCGATGAAGGCGAGAACGAATAATCTGATTGCACATCCCGCCACCCATCCGAGTGGACGCTCTGCCACCCACGAAGTGCCGTTGAAAACTCCCCACGGAAGCGCGACGAAGGCGGCGAGGCTTCCGAGCTTGAAGGCGATCAACGAAATGAAGAGTTGCATCGCCAACACGAAGAAGCCGAGCATCACCAGCACGGCCGAGACCCAGACCGTCGCCATGGCGAAGGCATCGGTGAAGACGTTCATGCCTTCGGCCATGGCCGCGGTGCGGCCGAAGAGTTCGACGCCAATTTGGCCGACGCGTCCTGGATTGTGCAGATCGGCCATGCTCATACCGTTGCCGCCGGCGTTCAGGCCAAGCTGTGCGCCGGAGCGGACGATGATGGTCGAGAGGCTCGCCCAATTGTTGACGAGGAAAGCGAAGAGGCCAACGAAGAGGACTTTGCGAAAGAACGGCGCCATCGGCGCTTCGCCAGCCAGCGCCCATTGCGCGCCGGCCAGCGTGATCGAAATAACGATCAACGCATTCAGGACGTAAGTGACGTCGCCTTGGATCAGACCGAAGCCCGAATCCGCCAGCGCCAGGAACTGGTCGAGAAAGGAATTGAGCGAGGACGGATCCATCGTCAGAACGCCGTGCGTGCGGGTTCGGTTGAACGCGTGGTCTCAGTTGGGAAGGCGCGGCGCTGGATTTCGCGGGCGCGTTCTTCGCGGGCGAGGCGCTCCATGCGTTCGGTTTCGAGCGCGCGGCCTTGTGCAATCAGCAGCGCGTGGATTTCGGCAAGCTGGCTTGCGGTGACGCCGAGCAATTGGTTGCTGGCCTGGATCGCGCCGGTTTGGCCCTCCGCGCTGGATGAAGATTGGAGAGCCCGGTCGATGCGATTGCGCGAGCCCTCAATCGAGCGCGCGGCGCGCGCTTCCGCCTCCATGGCGCGCTGCAGACTGTCGCGGCTCTCCTGCTCCCAACGCTCGGATTGCTGCAGCACGCCCGCAAGATCGAAGTCCTCCCAGGTTTCGGGATAGAGCGTGCGCAGGTTGTCCCCGACCTGATTAACCTCGAAGGCGATGCCTTGGGCGGTGTTGAAGAGTTCGCGCGCTTCAGAGATGGATTGCGTTAGTTCGGGCGAGAGCTGCAACGGGTTTTGCCGCAGCATTTGCGTCGCCTGCTCGATCTGGCGGATCTGATTGTTGATCTGCTGGAGCGCGCGTGTGGCTTGCAGCAGGTTCTGCGCCAGATTGGTCGGATCAATGACCGCCATCTGCGCGCGTGCCGGCGCCATTGGCGTCGCAGCGACGATCGCGGCCAAGCCGAGCATCACGAGAGATCTGAGTGCCTTTTGCATGGTCCCTCTCCTATTCCGCGGCGATCAAGGATTGTTCGGCCGACGTTGCTGGCGATCCGGCCTTTTGCTTGAAGCGCCGCACCGCATCGGCGGCGTCGCCGAGGCCGCGTGCTTCAAGCCAGGCGAGCGCGAAGTTTTGCGCGCCCCTCTCCGCGATCACGCGATCCATCCACGCGTGGTCTTCGGGGCGCGAGGCAGCGACGAAGGCAAGCGCGGCGGGGCCGAGTCCTAGCTCGAACACCCGGCAGCCTGCGCGTGAGGCGAGATAATAGTCGCGCTTCGGCGTCGCCGTGGCGATGAGTGCGATCTGGCGAGCATTGAGCCCAAGCGATTCGTAGAACGCGGCCGAACGTGGTTCGCGCGCGCGGTCGTTGGGCAGGAAGATGCGGGTAAGGCACGCTTCGATGATGGTTGAGGCGATCGGGCTTGCCTCAACGTCGGCGAGTTCCTGGCTAGCGAAGATAACGGCGACGTTCTTCTTACGGAGCGTCTTCAGCCAATCCTGAATTTGAGAAGCGAACGCCGCGTCCTTAAAGAAGAGCCAGGCTTCGTCCAGAACAAGTAAAGTGGGCTTGCCGTCGAAGCGGCGCTCCAACGCGTGGAAGAGCACGGAGAGAACCGCGCTCGCCGCATGCGGACGACGCATGAGGTCCGCCATCTCGAACGCCTGGACGCGGCCGTAGCCTAAGGTCGACTGATCGTGGTCGAGCAAGCGCCCGTATGATCCCGCGCGCGTGAACGGCTCCAGCGCAGCGCGAACGGTCGCGTCCTGGGCCAATGCCGTAAAGAGCGTCAACGTCCGGTCTTCGAGGGGACGCTGAGCCAGCACTTCCAGCGCGCGCCAGAGCTCGGCGCGCAGTTCAGGCGTCACTGTGACATTGGCGCCGGCGATAAGGCTCGCGATCCAATCGAGCGCCCAGCTGCGTTCGGCGGCGTCATCGATCGTTGCGAGCGGCTGGAGGCCTAGAGCGTCCTCCTCGCCGAGATCAAAGAAGTCGCCGCCCAGACCGAGGATGGTCGCGCGCGAGGACCGGTCCTTGTCGAAAAGGAATACCTGCGCATCAGCGTAACGGAGCCATTGTGCGGCCAGGGTCGCGAGCAGCACCGATTTGCCGGCGCCCGTTGGCCCCACAATCATCGTATGGCCGACATCGCCGACATGAAGGTCAAGACGGAACGGCGTCGCGCCATCGGTCGCGGTGAGCATGAGCGGCGGTGCATTGAGATGCGCGTTGCGCTGCGGTCCCGCCCACACCGCGCTGGTCGGAAGAAGATGCGCGAGGCTGGGCGACAAGAGGATCGGCCGGCGTACGTCGGCATAAGCTTGGCCTGGCAAGCTGCCGAGCCATGCCTCGACGGCGTTGACGCTTTCGACTTGCGTAACGAAGCCCAACGCGTCGGCGACCTGCTGGACCTGCCGGACAGCTTCGTTCGCCTGCTCTTCGTCGGCCTCAGCGACCGTGATGGTCAGAGTGGCGTATCCTGTTGAGACGGCATCTGCGCCGAGTTCTTGCAGCGCGACATCGGCGTCTTCCGTTTGGTTCGCCGCGTCATTGTCGAGGAGCGCCGCCTCTTCGCGGAAGAGCGCCTCGCGCAATAGCGTGAGCAAACCCTTGCGCTTGGAGAACCAGCGCTTGCGGATTTTCTCCAGTTCGCGCCGCGCCTCTTCGCGGTCGAGCGGCAGGAAACGCGTGACCCAGCGATACGAGATCGGCAGGCGGTTGAGCTGGTCGAGCAGCCCCGGCTCAGTTTCGGTGATGAAGCTTCGAACTGAAATGACTTTCAGATGCCTGGCGCCAAGTGTGGGCGCGAGTCCGCCGATGAGCGGGGCATCCGTCAGCAATTGGTCGAGATGGAATGGCGTCTCAGGCACGGCGACGCGGTGCGGGCGATCTGAGATGCAATCATGGAGGTACGTCAGCGTCTCTTCGTCCGAAAGCCAGCGCGCCTCCGGCATGGCGGTTTCAAGCAGAGCGATGAACTGGTCGGATTCTTGCTGAAAGCGTTCGAGATGACGCCGATAGTCGATGATGGCCGCGGTCTCTGCGCCGCCTTCAAAGACGAGGCTTTCAAGTTTTCCTTGCCGTTCGGCTGGCGGTAGCCACGCGAGCGTGAGGAAATAACGGCTCTCGAAGCGCACGCCGGCCGTCTCGAATACAGCGCGACGTTCTTCGTCGATCAGCCACGACACTGCGTCTGGCCACTCGCTATCGGGATAGCCAGGCGCCGGCGAGCGGCGCGCTTCGACGTGAAAGCACCAACCCGAACCGAAGCGGCGGAAAGCGTTGTTCAATCGGCCGCTCGCCCCCATAAGTTCGGCGGCGACGGCGGAATCTAGATCAGGGCCGCGAAATGCGAGCGTTCGTTGGAATGCGCCGTCCTTGTTCAAGACCACGCCGGGGGCAATCAGCGCTGCCCACGGCAGGAAGTCGGCGAGCTTAGCGCCGGTCGAAGCGTAAGGGCGAAGATCAAGCATACGCGTCACGCTGAGAGATAGACGGGCTTGGCCAGATGACGTGGCCAAGTCTCTAGAAACCAGGGGTCGCGCGCGGCGGCCCATGCCGCGGCGCCTTGCAGCACGGCCCAGAGTGGCAAGCCGATGAACGGCTGCTGCAGGCCAAAGCCAATCGCGGCGCCGATGGTGGCGTTGAGGATTGCGAAGGCGCGCGGGACGCCGCCCAGCAGAATGGGGCGTGTCAAGCTGGTGCGCAAAGGCATGGCGTATCCGTCTGGCTCATCGTCGTTCACGAAGACCTCCTTTGTCGTTGTCACTCACTCAAGCGGCTTCAGCCGTGCGCTGTCAGATCAGCGCCCCGCCGGCGAAGCCGAAGAAATCCAAAAAGAACGAAACCGCCGCAAACATGACGGCGATGCCGAGGCCCACGAAGGCGAGTTTGCGCACGCCGCCACCGCCTTCGGAAAAGATGATGGTGACACCGGCAATGACGATCGCGATGACAGCGGCGGCGCGCGCCACCGGTCCCGTAATCGAATCGACAATCTGTTCGAGCGGCCCTTCCCACGGCATGCCGGAGCCGGACGCATAAGCTGGTCCTGCAATCGCAATGATCGTGATTGTCAGAGCTGCTGCTTGTGCGTTGACCTTACGCATCGTGATATCCCCGCCTCGTAGAGGCCTGTTGAGGATAGTTTCCACGAAGACGCGCGCGACGAAACGGCTTTCAAGCCCTGCGCGCAGCCACCGACGCGTGCTCTCACCGCGCGCGCAAACACCTCGTCGCACCTCGCAGAGTTGCGTTTCGACAATACGGACTGCGTCGCACCGCGCGCATGATTGCGCTGCGTCTTGCTTGCAGTGTCGTGATGTTTGAAGCGTTCGATTCGAGGTCAGAGCCGGTGCTGCACAATCTCGGTGATGCTACGGCCGGTCTCGGTGCGGGCGATGAACACAACCATATCCACGGCCGCGTTGATGAGGCGTGTGGGCGGCGCAGCACTTGCCTCCATCGCCAAATCCTCAAGCCGCGGCAACGCATCTGCGGCCGAATTGGAGTGCAGAGTGAGCAGCCCGCCAGGGTGTCCCGTGTTCCACGCTTTAAGGACCTCAAGCGCCGCGCCGTCGCGAACCTCGCCAACGACGATCCGATCGGGTCGCAAGCGAAGCGTCATCTTCACCAGATCGCGCATCGACGTTTGCGGATCGGTTCGCTTGGTCAGCATCTGCACGCTGTTGGGGCTGGCGCAATGAAGTTCGCAGGTGTCTTCTAAAATGATGACGCGAGCCGTGAGGAACGGTGTTTCGGCGAGTAAGGCATTTAGCAGGGTCGTCTTTCCGGAGCCTGTGCCGCCGGCGACGACAATATTTCGCCGGTGCGCCACGGCTGCGCGCAAGACATCGGCTTGAGCCCTTGTTGCGATACCAGCTGTCACATAGTCGTCGAGTTCAAAAATACGCGACGGTCGTTTACGGATAGCGATCACCGGCGCCTCGACGAGCGGCGGCAGCAGCGCCTGCACCCTGGCCGCACTATCCGGGAGAATAGTCGAGAGCGCGGGGCGTTCGGCGCCCACGGTTTCGCCCGCTTCGTGCGCCAGCAAACGAATGGCGGTTTCGCGCTCCGCGATCGAAAGTGTGTGCGCAGTCGGTTCAAGGCCCCGTCCCAATCGATCAAGCCACAAGCGACCGTCCGCGTTCACTAGAGCCTCGACAACGTCGGCTTCGCCTAAGGCATGCGCGACGGCCGGCCCCAGCGCACGCACCAAGGCTGAGCGGCGGCGGGCCGAAACGAGCGCATATCCATCACCGCTCATGGCGCGGTTGCTCCGAACTCTCCGCCGGCGCTAGTCGCTTCCTCGCCATTCGGCACACTGCCGCCGCTGATCGAGCGCCCGCCTCGCAGAGCATTGGCGACCATTTGAAGGAACCGCTCGAACCGAGCCTCCGCACTCGCGGCAGCGCTGTCTTCCAGCGCTTCGTCTATCGGAGGATTGTGTTCCAGCCACACGCGGATGAAGAGCAGCAACACTTCTTTGACGATGAGCCCCTCGCCGATGACCTTATCGAGGCGCGCGTCGAGACGGCTTGCCTGCCGCTGGTCGCTGACCGGCGGCAGCGGGTCGCCATCTCGGCCAGCGTAGCGTGCACGCACCGCCTCGGCGATGACTGACGATTCCGAGCGGTGCTGATCGCGGGCAATCTTCTCGATTTTGACTTCGAGATCGCGCGTCAGATAGACGGTGATGCCCTTGCGCGGCATGGCGCTCAAATCCCCTTCGAGCGCGGCGGCTCGGTCATCCGCGAGCCATCGGGATTGCGAAAGCTGGCGAGCGCCAGATCGGAGATCTTCGGCCCCGCTTCGGCGGGCGCCGGTGGCGGCGCGGTCGGCGGCGTCGGCGGCGCAACCTTCGCTTCATCCGCTTCGAACAAGTCGGTTTGCGCGCGGGGCGGCGTTGACGGCTCCGGCCGCTTCGCTGGCGTCACCGGCTTTTTCTCCTTCACCAGGCGGCCGAGAGCCCGCACGTCGCGCCACTCATTGTCATGTACGAGCGCGGCGACGCTGGGCGCTGCGGGGCGCAGGCGCTCGGCAAAGATCGGCTCCTGATCGAAGCGCAGTTTCTTCGAGCGGATGGGCTTGCACCCAGAAACGAAAATGAGCTGTTGGTCTTGAGGAAGACCGCGCACGTCTCCAGGCAGCAGCAACGGCCGGCGCTCTTCGCGATAGGTGATGGCGCCTTTCTGCGGACCCAGGATTGAGCGGGGCCGATGTTCACTCTCCTGCGGACGCATCTCCCAGACTTCGCCGCCCATTTCAGCGATGTGTTTTGCGGTCTCTGGATCGGCTGCCGCGAATGAGGTCACGCAATGACAATTGTCGAGGATGACGTTGTCGCGACCGTAAGCCTTGATGACGTGATTGAGCGACTGACAAACGAGGAATGCTTTGAGGCCATAACCGGCCATGGCGCCCATCATCTTTTCGAAGAAGTCGAGACGGCCCAGTTGAGGAAACTCGTCGAGCATCAGCAACAAGCGGTGGCGCTTCTCACGGCCATGGCCGTCCCGGGTCTGATCTTCCATCAATGTGCGCGCGACCTGACCGATGAAGAGACGCATCAGCGGCATGAGGCGTGGGCCATCTGACGGGGGCGGCTGGAGGTAGAGCGTTGCCGGCCGCTCTGCGCACATAAGGTCGCCGATGCGGAAGTCCGAGCGGCTGGTTTTCTCGACCACGACGGGATCGGCGAAGATGCCAAAGAAGGATTCCGCAGTTGCTTTGATGCCCGAGCGGAGACGCTCCTCGCCGGTTAAATAGGAGGTGGAGGCGTGCAGAACTTCAGGATGCACCTCTGGCATGTTGGTGCGCGGATTGAGGCGATGAAGCGTCAAGCGCATCTCGTCGGCGGCGCGGTCGAGGTCGGCGAGCTTTTCGCGCACGGCCGCAAGCGTTTTGCGCTCCACCGGTTCAGTGTAGAGCACGTGCAAGATGACGCCGGTTAGAATGTTTTTGGCGCTGTCATTCCAGAACCGCTCGCCGCCGCGTGTTTGCCCGTGTGGATCGACGATGATGTCGACCACGTTTTGGACATCGCGGACTTCGTTTTCGCCTTTGCGAATTTCGAGGAGCGGATTGAAGCAATTGGATGAGCTCTGGGTCGGGGCAAAGCGCAAGACTGGTCCCAACAGCGCGCGATACCCAGACGCGCCCGGAAAGCCGTGCCGGGGGTCGCCGTGGTCGAGTTCTCCTTTCACGTCGAGCACGATTGCCGATCCGCTCCATGACAGAAGCGTCGGCACGATGTGCCCGCGGCCTTTGCCCGAACGCGAAGCGCCGATCAGAATCTGATGGCCCGGCCCGTCATAAGCCAGGATTTCACCCTGGAACCTGCCGAGGATGGCGCCTTGCTCTGCAAAGAGCCCGGCTGACTCTATGTCGGCGAAGTTTGCCCATGCGTCCTTGCCGAACGGTTTGAGCTGAAACCGTTGTCGTAACCCGAGAGCCGCGACAAGAATACTCGCCGCGAAGCCGGCAAGCACGACAAGACGTGCGACCGCGAATGGCTTGGGAAAACGATCTGACCAGCGCTCAGTCCATTCGAAGACCGCCCAAGGTGCATAGAGAGCGCTCGCTTCCGTTCTTATCCACGGTCCGCCCAGCGCCGGCTGATACGCGAAGACCTGCGCCAGATATTGCGTGGCGGCCCCTGCGCCGATCAGCGCGATCAAAAGTGAAACCGCAATGATGATTGCGCTGCGCATGTCCGCTCGCGTTTGGCGTCGCTGGGCACTGTGAGCCGTCGGGCGCACGGCGTCTTTGGGCCGAAGGGCCCATTGCCAAAGGGTTCTTTCCCTAGCTACGGGAATTGCGCGAACGCTTGATCATCTTCCGCTAACGTACAGACTTTCGGCGGGAAGCGTATTCGCATCTTTCAGTTTGATGCTGCGGGGTGAGCAAATAGGCTTCGACCCGATGAAACACGCAACACAGTCTGGATCTGATCCGCTCGGTGATGTGGCGCGCCTCTGCGAGGAGCATTTCAGAACACACGGCCTAAATATCTTCGCCCGGGTGCGGGAGTCAGATCGAGCTATGGACCTAGCGCTCAGTTCGACCGCTGGGGATGTTCTAACCGTTGTACGCTGCGTCGTGCGGATTGAACCCGCCGATTATCGCGCTCTGCGGACGATGCTCATCCAAGGGGACTTCAACGGCGCCGCTCTGGTCTACAGGGCGGAAGACCAGCCACACCTTGCAAATGAGATATCATCCTATCCTCTGGGTCGGGTCGATGAACTTGCTGCTTTCCTCTCCAGGGACAGCGCCAAATAGCCAACGCGTTCCACTTGGCCATGCTCTTCAAAGTAGGCGCTCGCGGCTAACTCACCACCGCCCTCACATGTCGCTCGAAGATCTGGCCACAGCGGTGCCGCGACTGATGCTTTCACGTTGAAGCCGTGGCTCAAGTCCGAAGGGCTCGTTCGCGAACAGACGTCTAGCGCTTCAAACGTACACCTGCGCCACCGTCTTTGTTCGACTTGGGCTCAAGGAAAATTACGCCCGCACCTCTCCCTTGTCTTGATGGCCGCGCTGTTTGGCGTGCGCGCCGATTTCGATCAGGCCTTCGTCGCGGTTATCCTGAAAGTGGGCTTTGGACTGGCGGCCGCAGCCGCGGCGGCCCCTCTCCTTTTGGAACTCGCGCGGCCCAACGCGCGCGCGCGCCATGCGGCGCTTCCCGCTCTCTTGTTCGCCGCCGGCAGCGTTGCGATTGCGTTCGTGGCGTGTCTGGTCACGCCGGCCGAGGCGCGCATGGGGTCATGGCTCGGTGAAGGTGTTCCAGAATGCCTTTATCGTATTCCGTTGCTCGCGATCCCCATCGCCGCCGCCCTTCTCGTAGCTGTGCGCGGCCTGGGCGCTACGCGCCTGACACTGGCTGGTGCAACGATAGGCGCGCTGTCAGGAAGTCTTGCCGCCATAGCGTACGCAAATTGCTGCCCAATGGACTCCGCGCTCTACGTCGCAAGCTGGTATCTGGCCGCGATCCTCTTTTGCGCCGCCGCGGGCGCGCTCGTGATCGGCCGCGCCCTCAAATGGTAACGCTGCCACGTATCTCCTCGGGCTTCGGGACCGAAGCAATAGTAGGAGGCTCCCTTTGCCTCGCCCACGAGGAGAGTCACCATGCGCGTTTACGTCATTGCCCTGGCTGTGATGCTGACAGCCCAACCGGCTTGGGCGCACCACAAGCCGAACCACGCTGATTTTACGCGGACGCCTTCGGCGGTGCAGATCGCGCGAGATCCCTGCGGCGTGAGCCACGCCCCGCGCCAGAACCCTGGCATCCGGGCGCTTGGCCAGCACTGCCGCCGGCTACTCGCTCAGTATCGCGCATCGCCAAACGACGCGGAGCTGCGCGATCGGTGTAATCGCGCAGCCATGGCGCGAACAGGTAGATCGTGCGAGGCGAGCGCCCGAACATAAATACACAATTGGAACCATCTTCATGGGCCGCAGCGCGGCTCGGACAACGCTTCGATGATCGGACAATCGGGCGAGGCATCGCGTGCGCAGCGTTCGGCCGTTCTCGCCAAGGTGCGCTCAAGTTTTCTCAGGTCCGCGATCTTGCGCTTGACCTCTCCCAGGTGACGGATGGTCAGCGCGTGCACGTCGGCGCAGCGGCCCTTGCCGCCGGAGACCCCCAGCAGCGCACGAATTTCTTCGATCGAAAATCCCAGTTCTCGCGCACGCCGGATGAAGCAAAGCCGACGCGACGCGGCCGCGTCATAGAGTCTGCGCCCAGCGTCCGAGCGGGGCGGCTTCGCCATCAAGCCGATACGCTCATAATACCGGATGGTCTCGATATTGACCCTGGCCTCGGCGCTCAGGCGCCCGATGGTGAGGTCAGCGTCGGAGTTTTTGCGCATAGGCCCTTGTTCCTGTAGCCACTACAGGTTCTACGCTGAGCGCATGAGCAACGATACAAGCACCCGAAACGCCAGTGGCGTCCTGGCTGGCGGCGGCATCCTGGCCGGCGTAGGCGCGCTCATAGGCGCCTCATGTTGCGTGCTTCCGCTCCTGCTGGCGCAGATCGGGGTCAGCACAGTGGTGGTCGCTCACTTGGCCTGGTTCGCGCAGGCGAAGCCATATCTGCTAGGCCTCACGGCGGTCCTCATCCTCATCGGATTCATAACCGCGTTCTGGGGCGGACGCCGTCCACGGCCGCTCGTTCTCGTGGCTTTGGTCGGCGCCGCTGTCCTGGTCGCGGGCGCTATTGCGATGCCGCACTATGAACGCCAGTTGCTCGACTGGATGAATGCCCGATGAGTGGCGCCGCCATTTTTCACGCGACGATCACCTGCCCGCGATGCGGCCACCGCGAGGTCGAGGTGATGGCGATAGATGCCTGCCAGTATTTCTATGACTGCAAGGGATGTGGCGTGGTGCTGAAGCCGAACCCTGGCGATTGTTGCGTGTTCTGTTCCTATGCGGACGTAAAGTGTCCGCCGATGCAGGGCGATGGGTGCTCGCAGAGCTAGCTCAGCTATGCATCATCTATTGGGCCAACTCGCCGGGCGCGCGTGATCGCCTGCGCAAGCGCGCTGATCGGCGAGCGCTTCGATGACGCGGCACTGGGCAGCGGCGCCGCCTTCGCACGGCGTGGCGATGCGCGTGAGTTCACGTTTCAGCGCCCGCAACTGGGCAATGCGCGCGTCTACGTCCTCAAGGTGGCGCCGCGCGATCGCGTCGGCCTCACCGCAAGGGCGCTCGGGATGATCGGACAGGTCGAGCAGCGATCTGATATCGCTTAATTCGAAGCCGAGCGCCCGCACGTGACGGATGAACGAAAGCCGCCGCACCTCCTCATCGGCATGAAGCCGCCGGCCGCTGGCGGTCCGCGGCGGTGCGTCAATCAACCCCTCGGCCTCGTAGAAGCGGATGGTTGGGATCTTGATTCCGGTGCGTTTCGAGACCGCGCCAATACTCGGCATTTTTTGCCCTTGATCCTCTAGCCGCTAGAGAATGTAGAGGCTGTGGCGTTGGATTTCGAGAGATCCCCGATGCCCCCTTCATGGCTCCCCTTGACGGCCCTCCTCGCCATTATAGCCGTGTCGGCTCTGCGCGTTCTCAGCGTCGAGCGAAAGCACGGCGTCAAGGCCTTCAGTTTTGGCCGCCATGCGGCGATCCAAAGCCTGGCCGAACGCAATTGGAAGTTTGCCACCGGACTGACGCTCGCCGCGGCGGTCACCGCGTGGCTTGCGCCGGGATTGGAACTGGTCTTTGGCCGGCCGCCCTTGGCAGACCTTGCGGCGCTCAAATGGATGTCCGCCTTCATCTTCGTCGCTTCTTTTCTCATCATAGCGATCGCTCAGCTGCAGATGGGCGCGTCCTGGCGCATCGGCGTTCCGGCAGAAGGACCAGGCCCGCTCGTCGCGCATGGCCTTTTTCGTTTGGTCGCGCAATCCGATCTTCGTCGGCATGGTTGGCGCGGTGCTGGCCATGTTCTTGTGGTCGCCGCACCTCATTACCGCGGCGGTGCTCGCCGCCACCTGGACGCTCACACTGGTGCAAGTGCGCATTGAGGAAGAGGCTCTGCGCGAAAGGCATGGCGATGCGTACGAACGCTACGCAGCCAAGGTAGGGCGATGGTTTGGCCGCCGGGGCGCCACCGACGAAACGGCGCCCCTCGTTCCTTGAGCTTGATCAAAGACGCCGCCGGGCGTCGGCTCAAGATGAGCGACAGACCCTGTTCCGTGGGCCGGAGTGACTGCCATGAAACGTGCTGGTGTCGCCATCACTGCGCTCGCCGCGACCGCTTTCGTCGCACTTGGTGTGGCGCTTGCTCAACCAGGGGCTTCGCCTACCGACCGTGGCTGGAGCCACATGATGATGGGCCCGATGGCCGGATGTCCGATGGGCGCGGGCGGTCAGGGCATGATGGGGCCCTACATGATGGGGCCCGGCATGACGCATGACCGGATGATGGGCCAAGGCATGATGGGCCGCGGTCACATGATGGGCGGCTATTGGGGCCAGAGCGGGAACATCGACACGCAACTCGACGCGATGCGATCGGCGCTCGCGATCAGGTCCACGCAGCAGGATGAATGGAACGCCTACGCCGCCGCCGCGCGCGCCGACTCGCAGTCCATGTTTGATATGCACAATCGCATGATGACGTTCATGGGAGGCCAAACCACGACGGCGCCGAGCTGGCTTGGCGTCCACCGCGACATGATGCGCGCCCGCGCTGACTCGCTCGATGCGCTGGCGCGGGCGGTCGATCAACTCTACGCCGAACTCGACGCGCAACAGAAAGCGACGTTCGACCGTTATGGCGGCGGCATGTGCGGCGCTTGGTAGGACAATGAATCTCCACCCTTTGGCGAACGCGACGTCGGCGTGCATTGCCTTAAGCATGGTCCTGGCGGCTTGCGCGCCAAGCTGGCGAGACGGCTGGGGTCCGCAGGTGGGCGGTTCGATGATGGGCGGCTGGCTCATGCTAAGTCTTTACGGGCTTCTCGGCACGTTCCTCGCCGTGCTCGCGGCGCTCTTTGTGTTTCGCTGGCTGACCGGGGGAGGATCGAGCGGCGCCGCCGCCCTCGACCTCCTGAAGCAGCGTTACGCCAAGGGCGAGATCAGCCCAGAGGAGTTTGAGCGCGCCAAGAAGGACATCGCTTCGTGAAGAGGTCTGTCCTTGAGGAGAACGGACTTGGATTATTACTTTGAGACGACGCTGGCAGTGGATTTCGACGAGGCGCTTCGCCGCGTTACCGAGGCGCTGCGCCAAGAGGGGTTCGGCGTCATCACCGAGATCGACGTGCAGGCGACGCTCAAGGCCAAGCTCGGCATCGACTTCCGCCGGTATCGGATCCTTGGCGCCTGCAATCCAACTCTGGCGCACGAGGCGCTACAGCTCGAAGACAAAATCGGCGTGATGCTGCCGTGCAATGTCATCGTGCAAGACAAGGGCGCAGGCGGGGTGCAAGTCGCCGCCATCGACCCGGTGGCATCCATGCTCGCGGTTGAGAATGCGGACTTGAAAAAAGCTGCGGCAGTCGTTCGCGCCAAGCTCAAGACGGTCATCGAGAGCCTTTAGACGGGAACAATTGGCGCGCAGGCGTCGGCCCTGCCGCAATGGAGGGGCCCCGCGCGCGCCCGTTAAGTGGAATGAATCTCACGATGCTAAGGATAAGAAGTAACGTCGCGACGGATGCCAAGCCGAGACGGGAATACGCCGTTTCTGTGAGCGCCGGGGGAAGACTCGCCTGTGCGAAGCCCCCACCCCAGTTCGCCGCAACGACGCGCCCGTTCGCATCAATGATGGCCGAAACGCCGCCGGACGCAGCTCTCGCCATTGGCAAACCCGACTCGATGGCCCGATAGCGAGCGATCGCGAAGTGCTGTGATGGACCGACGCCCTCGCCGAACCAAGCATCGTTGGTGAGCGAGATGATCCAGCCGGGGCGCTCCCTCCCGTTTGGCGCAAGACCCGGAAAGATCGCCTCATAACAGATCAGGATTGTTGCGGCCGGGGCGTCCTCCACAGCGATGCGACGCGGTCCCGCAGCGCCCGGCTCAAAACCCGTTCCGATTCTCTGCAGCGGAGCGACATTCAATGCGCCGAAGAGACGCCAGAACGGGATGTACTCACCGAACGGCACCAAGCGATGCTTGTCATAGATATCGCCAACCCTGGTAACTCCATCGGAGTTGTCGATCACGACAGCGGAATTGTAGTGGAAGGAGCGTTCGCCGCGCTGCATTCTTCGCGTCAGGCCGAGCACGAGGGTTCGCTCTCCCATGCCGGCGCCAAGCGCGCCCATGAGGTCAGTATTTTCCAGCGTGTATGAATTCATCGAAGGGATCGCGCCTTCGGGCCAGATCACGATGTCGGCTTCGCGAGCCGAGCCGCTGGCTTCGAGATAGCGCTGCAGCACGCGCCATTCCTGGTCCGGGCGTTCGGCCCATTTGTCGGCTTGGCTCATACCTGAATCCGCCACGCGCACGACAGGTTGCCCCAAGGCGGTGGGAGTGTGTCCAGCAAGCCGCATGGAGCCCCAGCTCCAAACGGTCGCGAAGGTAACGGCAGGAATGCAAATCCATTTGAGGCGCGCGGCGAGATTTATTGTGCGGTCAAGCAGGACGACGGGAGCCGCGGCGAAAAACAAAGTGAGCGCGGACAAACCGTAGATGCCGAACACCGACGCTGATTGCGAAATCGGTTCGCCAGCAGGCCAAACATAACCTGGCAACAGCCAGGGAAATCCTGTGAACGCGATCCCGCGCAGCCATTCCGCCAATGCGACGGCAATCGCAAAGACCGGCACGCGGCGAGCGTCGGGTGTCCAAAGCGTTATCGCCAGCGCACCCCCTGCTCCCCAAAAGCAAGCGAGAAAGGCGGCGAGCGCGAGCACGGCGCCGGCGCCGAAGACAATCCCCCATGCGCCGAAATCATACGAAAACGCCGCCGACAGCCAGTGAAGGCCGCTCGCGAAATGCCCGAGGCCGAACCACCAAGCTAAGCCGAACGCCGCAGCAATGCGCTTGGGGCGAAGTGCTGCCGCATCGAGCAAACGGACCAGGATGACGATGGCGATCACATAAAGCGGCGCGAAGTAAAAAGGCGCGTGCCCCGCGGTTGCGATGGCGCCGGCTGCGAGAGCCATGCCGCGCTCGATCCAGCGGGCGGCTTGCACTCCATTGCGCCCGCGCGAAGCGAGGCGCCCTGTCTTGTCCAATGCCGTCTCGGCATCGTTCGAGAGAATGGGATGCAACTCACTCATTGAGCGAGCGGGATGATTTGCCGGAATTTTCCTCCCGCCGATTGTTCTGGCGCTTCCTCACCCAGTTCAATGCTCAGGTGCGCCAAGCCATGCTGAGCGAGCACGTTCGCAATCTGGCCGCGTACCGCGCGCCAAACGAAATCCCGGCTCTCCTGCGCTATTGCAAGAAGCCGAACACGCAGTACCGAGGGACCGATCTGAACGAGTTGAAACCGCTCAACGCCCGGGGTGCGGTCGAGGATCGTGCCGAAAAGGAGCGGCGGCAACGCCACGCGTTCGCCGCGCTCACTGGTGAGATAGAGCACTTCCGCTGAGCGGCCTTTGACTTGGATGGCGGGAAGCGGATTGCCGCATGGACAGGGATCTCCCCGCATCACGACGCTGTCGCCCAGGTCGTAACGAAGGATTGGTTGCACGCGATTGGCGAGGTTGCTGACCAGAACTGTATGGGAATGAACGCCCGGCGCGACCGGCTGATACTCGGCGTCGACAGGTTCGAGCCAGTCGGCGTTCACGTGCAGCCAATGATGTTTGCAGCTATAGCTTAAGAACGTGACTTCAGTGGCGGCGTAGCTGTTGCCGACCTTGCATTTGAACGCCTCCGCGATCCGATCGTATTCGCGTTCTGGCAAGCCTTCGGCCGAGAGCGCGAGCAGCACCGGCTTGATGCACAGCCGCCCCGCCTCCTGTTCGTCGGCGAGCAATGCAGCCGCGCTCGCATAAGGTGCGACAAGAACGGGGCGATGGGCGTTGAGGCGCTCGACGAGTTCGGCCATCGGCATGTGCACGGAGAGCACCTGCACAGCCTTCGCGGCGCCTCCCCTTTGCAAACGCGCTGCTGCAACCGCGGAGACGAAATGCCCACCCGTGGCCATCACCATGGACGTGCGCCCGGCCCCGGCGACAATTTTCAGAAAGTCGCCGAAGCCAAGCCATGAATTCAACATGCGATAAGCTACGGCTTGCGTGACGGCCATCGTGCGATCGTCGAGCAGGAAGACGCCGCGCGTGCCCGTTGTGCCCGAGGTCGTCGCCAACGTGTAGCGGTCCAGGAATTTCCCTCCGATCAGGTCCTCGCGCTCAGCGAACGCGCGAGCTTTCTCGAACGTCGCGTCATTATCTGTCACCCAGTCGTCAAACCGCGCCATCAGCTCTTTCTTGTTGGTGACCGGCAGCAGCGCGACATCATCGACACCTTCGGGAAGATGGCGATAGAGATCGCGATAGTATCGGGAATGCGCGCGTGCGTGCGTGACGGCCTCGCCGAGGCGCGCGCGCTGGCGCGCCGCGATGGCGCCGGCGCCTCGCTTCATCGCACTGCGCGCGTCCAAGAGCAGCGACAATGTGTTCTCGCTCAAGTCGATCTCTCCGGATGGGCGCCATCAATGCAGATGCCTGCCGACCGACCTAGGTTTGTTCACGATTGAGTAGTCGAAGGCCGTTCAGCACGACCAGGAGCGATGCGCCCACGTCTGCGGCGATCGCGCCCCACAGTGAAGCTGCGCCGAGCAACGTCAGGATCGTGAACACCGCTTTGACCCCGATCGAGAAGGCAATGTTCTGTCGAATGGTCGCAATCGTCGCTTTGGAATGACGGATGATCCAGGGCAACCGCGAGAGATCGTCCTGCATAAGCGCAATATCGGCAGTCTCGATTGCAGCGTCGGAGCCGATCGCACCCATGGCGACGCCCAGATTGGCCCGCGCCATCGCCGGGGCGTCATTGACGCCGTCGCCGATCATCGCCACCGCACGGTAACGTGCGACCAGCGCTTCCACTTCCGCCACCTTGCGTTCGGGCAAAAGCTCGGCGTGAATTTCGTCCACGCCCGTTTCGCTGGCAATGCGCTCGGCGGTGGCTCTGTTGTCGCCAGTCAGCATAACGACGCGCTCGATGCCGGCGGCATGCAGGTCGGCGACGATTTTCTTGGCTTCAGGCCGCACCGCATCGGCGAGCGCGATCAAGCCCCAAACGCGTTGGCCGTCGCCGACTGCGACCACGGTGCGGCCTGCTCCGGCAAGCCCGTCGGCGCGCGCCAGCGCCTCAGCGCGCTGTGCGCTTGGCGTACGTTCTTCGAGGAAGCCGCGCGAACCCAGCCAGGCGTCGCTCTCCCCGACACGGCCGGTCACGCCTTTTCCGCGTATCGCCTGCACGCTCTGGCCCGGCGAGAATTGCACGTTCTGCTCGGCCGCCTTTGCCAATATGGCTTTCGCGAGCGGATGCTCGCTGCGCGCTTCCAGCGCCGCCGCCAAGCCCAGCAGCGCCTCGGGACTGCGTCCGTCAAAGGTTGCGATTTCAACGACATGGGGACGCCCTTCGGTCAGCGTGCCGGTCTTGTCCATGGCGATGGCCCGGAGCTTTGCCGGCGTCTCCAGATGAACACCGCCCTTGATGAGCACGCCCTGCTTGGCTGCGCCCGCGAGCGCAGCGACGACGCTTACTGGTGTTGAGATCACAAGCGCGCACGGGCAGGCGATCACTAGCAGCGTCAAGGCGCGATAGAACCAAACGTCCCAGGCGCCCGCAAACAACAGCGGAGGGACGACAAGCACGAGAACGGCAACCGCCATCACGATCGGGGTGTAGATGCGCGCGAAGCTCTCGACCCATTGCTCCGTGGGCGCGCGCCGGCTGTGCGCAGACCCGACCATGCGGATGATGCGCGCGAGCGTGGTGTCGCCCGCCGCTTTCGTGGTCTCTACTTCGAGCGCGCCCTCGCCGTTGATCGTGCCAGCGTAGACGATTGCACCTGGCGACACCGGAACCGGCACGCTTTCGCCAGTGATGGGCGCCTGGTTCACTTCGCTTTCGCCGGCGGTGACGCGCCCGTCGAGTGGTACGCGCTCGCCTGGGCGCACGACAATGTGGGCGCCGACGCTCACGGCGCCAGCGGAGATTTCGCGCTCGGCGCCGCTGGCGTCTTTCACCGTGGCGATGTCTGGCGCGAGCTCCATCAGCGCGGCAACCGCCCGCCGCGCGCGCCCTAAGCTCCACGATTCCAATGCCAGGGCGAGCGCGAACAGGAATGACACTGTCGCCGCCTCGAACCACTGGCCGATTACGACCGCGCCCGCAACCGCCACGATCATGAGCAGGTTCATATCTGGACGCAGCCTGCGCGCCGCGAGCAGCGCCTTCGGCGCCACGTAGCGTGCGCCGCAAACGATGGCGCCGGTGTAGGCGATGATCGCCGGCAGCGGCGGCGCCGTCACGCCCGGCGTTTCGCTCAATGCAGAGACAAGATCGCCAGCAACAACGGCGTGAATGGCAAGCCCAATGGCCGTCAGGACGCCGCTTGCCGCGGTCAGGCGTGATTGGAGCTTGCGCCGGCGCGCATCTGCCGCTGCGCCGTCGCCAACGACGCCTGCTGTCCAGCGTTCGGCGCTCATGCCGGCGCGCGCAACGGCCCGCTCAATCCGCGTAACGAGTTGAGCGTCGGGAGCGCCCACCACCGACATCCGGCCATTGATGAGATCGAAGGAAAGCCTCTCTTCGTCGACGACGCCGGTGAGTTCGCGCTTCAGCGTGGCGACTTCATCGCCGCAATCCATGCCATGGATCTTGAGAACGACCGTTCCGGGGGCGCTGCCTCGCGTCGTCTCGTCTCCCGCGCGACTGCCGCACGCGGCCGCTTCGTCCAGAGTCCACAAGGCCGCGCTCATGCCTGTGGTCGAAACCGCTGCTTCGATTGCGTCGGTGGACGCGCTCACGTCTGGCGACACCTCCATCCATCCGGCCTTGGTATCGAATGAGAGCTTGTCTTCCCCGCCCGCAACCGACCCCACAGCCGCCTTGAGCGCGCGGACTTCATTCTGACAATCAAGGCCGGTCACCTTGAAACGCCGGCCGGCGGTGCGATCGTCCGGGGCCAAATTTGTTGCAGGCATGGCGTCCGTCTTTCTTGCAATTTGGTGGAGCTGCGATGGATCCGCTTCAGTCCTCATCACTGGTGCGACGCGCGTCGCGAATGATGTCGACGCCGCCCTTAACCGCGACGAGGGCAACCAAGCACCCGACAACGAGGTCGGCCCAGCGCTGTCCGGTCCACGCCACCAGCGCGCCGGCGACCAAGACGCCGCCATTGGAAATGAAGTCGTTGAAGCTGAAGGTCTCGGCGGCGCGAAGATGCACTTCCTTCTTTTTCAAACGGCCGAGCAGCCAAACGCACACGAGATTGATGGCGCCCGCGAACAAAGCGACGACCATCATTGTGGTTCCGATCGGCTCCGACCCAGTCAGAAAGCGACGCACGGTGTCGGCGACGACGCCGAGGCCAAATAGGATCAGCAGCACGCCGGAGACGCCTGCCGCGCCTCGCTTCCAATTGAGCGAGCGGCCGACGGCGAACAGGCTTAGTGCGTAGACGACTGCATCGGAGGCGTTGTCGAGCGCGTTGGCGATCAAAGCGCTCGAATCCGACGAGAAGCCTGCCCCGCCCATCACAACGACAAGCAACAGGTTGAGGCCAAGCACGATCCAGAGCGTGCGCCGTTGCTCAGCCGTCACCGCCTCGTAGCTCTCATCGTCGCTCATGCCGCTTCCCCTGCTGCGCCGACTACGGCGCGGACGGGCCTGTTCGTCATCGCCTTCTCAACCCAATTCATCAGCAAAAGCCGCCTCCGTGGTGCGAAAACGAGCGCTAAGCGTCTGGCCGCAAAGCGCGGTAGAGCGATATCGATCCAGTGACGGTCGCAATGACTTCTGTTTCCTCCACTGCCGTAAAACCCACTTCGCGCATCAGCTCCGGGAGAACGCCGCGCGCGTTAGGCTCGGTATTGTCGAAGCCGTCGAGCTTTTGGATCTGGCGGAACGCTGCGCGCATCAGCGGCGTGCGCTGCAGCCCGTAATCGGCGACATGCAGCGTCCCACCCGCACGCAACGCGCGCCACATGGAAGCAAGGCCCGCGCGCTTTTCGTCCATTGGCACTTGGTGGAATACCAGGCTCGAGACGACCTTCGTGAAGCGCGCGGCTTCCGCGTCCGCATCACGCGCAAAGCCTTGCCGGAATGCCATTTCCGCGTCGGCCTTTGCCGCCTTGGCGCGCGCCCGTGTCAGCACATCGGCGTCCGGATCGAGACCAACGACGTGCGCGCGCGGTTCGGCGCGCTTCAGCATCACAGCGAAGGTCCCTGTGCCGCATCCGACATCTAGAATCTGATCACCGGGCACGGGCGCGGTTTGACGCAGCAAAGCGCCGCGCCAGCGGCGCTCACGCGTCAAGACCGCGATAGCGAAATCATAGAAGGGCGTCCATTCGGGCCGTCCTGCAGCCGGCGTGAACGCAGTATCGTTACTCATGAGCGCGTCTCCTTGCGCGTGCGCAGCATGTCGACGACCAGCACGACGGCGCCGAACGTGATCGCAGTGTCGGCCAAGTTGAATGCAGGCCAATGATATCCCGACACGTGCAGGTCGAGAAAATCGGTGACGTCACCGCGCGACAACCGGTCGAAGAAATTGCCAAGCGCGCCGCCAAGCACGAGCGCCAAGCCAAGCCGGGTGACCGCACGAGGCTCGCGCCAAAACCAGAGGCCGAACATGAGGCTGATCGCTGCGGTGACCACCAATACCAGGAGCCCGCCTGTGTCGTTCAGCAACCCGAACGCCACGCCGCGGTTGAAGCCGAGCGTCAGATCGAGGAACGGCAGAACGCCCACGGGTTCGCCGAACCGCAATTCGCTCCGCGCCAAAGCCTTGGTGGCCAGATCAAGCGCGACGATCACAGGAATCAGCCCAAGGTGCGCAAGGCGCCCGGCTGTGCTTGGTTCGCTCACGGCGCGGACCTCGCTGCTGCAGCCCATCCGAGCGGACGGCGGCCGAACCAGCGGCCAACCTCGGCTGCGTAGCGCTCATAGCGATCGCAGTGCGTTTCACGCAGCGCCTCCTCCTCGATCCGAACTTGCACGAGCGTCAGCGTCCACGCGCCGGCGAGAACGGCCGCGCTCAAGACGGTTGGCGACCACAACAGCAAGGCGACGAGTGCGGTCAGCAAGCCAACAAAGATCGGGTTCCGGGACCAAGCGAAGAGACCGCGCGAGACGAGTTCGCCAGGCCCCTCCTTCGGCACGCCGACCCGCCATGAGGCGCCCATCTGCATCTGCGCGATCGCGATGATCGCGAGTGCTGCGATGAACAGAGCGGCTGACACCGATCGCAGCGGCGCCCACGTCGCCCAGCCGGGGCGGCCAATTGCGGTCTCCCAATCGGGCGCGAGCCAAGTGAGGACGGAGAGGACAAGCGCGCCGAGCACGGCAAGACGCCAGAGCCGTTCGGCCACGCCCTGAATGGCGGCATGGCGGCCAAACCCGTAGGTGCGGACCCCGGTTCGGCGGCTCACCAACCAGGCGCGAATCGCCGACAGCGCAACGATCAGGCTCAACACGGTAAAAGGGGTCCAGGGTGGGGGCATCAGATATCTCGCAAATCAATGCCACCTGACCTACATCCTCAAGTCACTAGAGGATCAAGCCCAATGTTGAGCATCGGCGCAGTCGCCAAGGACACCGGCCTCAAGGTCCCCACCATCCGGTTTTACGAGCAGGAAGGACTGATCGGGCCGCCTCCGCGCACCGAAAGCGGTCGCCGGCTCTTTTCAGACAAGGATGTGCGCCGCCTTACCTTCATCCGACACGCCCGCACGCTGGGCTTCGAACTGGCGGACATCCGATCGCTCCTGGATCTCGCCGACCACCCCGAGCGTCCATGCTGCGATGCCGACCGTATCGCGACACGCAATCTGGAAACCGTACGTCTGCGCATCGAGCAACTCCGCGCGCTCGAACAGGAACTCTCGCGCATGATCGTTGCCTGCTCCGGCGGGGCGGCCAGCGAATGCCGCATCATCGAGTCGCTCAACGATCATAACCTCTGTTCGAACGACCACGCGTGAGATAACGTCTGAGGTGCGAGGCTCGGCGTCTGCTTTCACGAGCTCCGAGACAGCGGCGCCCGCTCTTACCCAAGCCACGGGCACTGCGCGTCGCCAGCTCCGAAGCAGAGGATGGCAAGCAATCTCCCGATGTGACGGCGCCGCCAGAAGCGGCGGCGATGGGCTTTACCGAGCCGCTCTCCTTAGCGGTGAATGTCGGCGCTGTTATAACGTTGCCTCCGCTACGCAACGGTGACGCCAATCTGCGTTCGGTGTGGCTCTGCTCGCGCAACGACGCCTTCGGCAACATTTTGGTCATATTCGCCGCCGCCGCGACAGCTGCGACACGATCGCCCTGGCCTGACTTTGCCGTGGGCGCCATCATGTGTTTACTGTTCGTCAGCGGGTCATGGGCTGTATATAGCCAGGCGCGCCGCGAATCTGCTGCGGCGATGCAAGGGTGAAGCGGGTGCAAGCTTCGGGCGACATGAACTGGAGGCGCTGGGTGGCGATGCTTTGCATCGCCCTCCTCGGCTTCATCATGTTCGAAGAAGCGTCCCCTGCGCACGCGGCGGCCGACAACGCGCAGGCAGGCATTGTCTATGTCATGGCCGACGCCCAAGACGCATCCGCCGTCGAGACCGCAGGGGATAGTGAACAGACCCCGGCGAACCCTGCACAGCCTCAACACCATTGTTGCGCCGCTCACTGCAACGGCATGACCCCCGCCCTCACCGGCGACGTTGTCACCGCGCAAGTCATGTTGCGCGTAGCCGCCCCGCGCAACACGCACGGCGCGCCAATCAACGCGCCCAATGGGCTAGAGCGACCACCAAAAGCCACCGCGATCGTCTAACGCTCCGCAGGCTGTCTGCGGCGCGTGCACATTCACGCATCGCGGACTTTTCATGCTCGATTCACACCGATCAAAGCGGCGTTCGGCGCGCATTCTGCGCTATGTCGCAACCGTCTCCATCAGCGCCATCGCCGCGCCCATGATCGTGCCGGCGGCGCTCGCCCAAGAGCGCGCGCCGCTCACGATGGAGAGCGCGATCGAACGCGCGCTTCAGTCCGATCCCGGCGTGAGTGCTGCGGGCGCTGGCGTCGAAGCGGCGCAAGGCGGGGTGCGGCAAGCGCGCGTGCGCCCAAACCCGACCCTCGACGCAGAGGTTGAGAATTTCAATGGCCGTGGCGACCTCCGCGGCTTCAGCGGCGCTGAGACCACTTTCTCATTGTCGCAAGAGGTTGAGCTTGGCGGCCGGCGCAGCGCGCGCGTCCGCCTTGCCGACCGCGAGCTTCACGGCGCCGAACTTGACCGGATCTTGCGCGGTCTCGACCTCGCGCGCGATGTTCAGACCGCCTACTATGATGCGCTGGCGGCGCAAGAACTCGTAACCATCGCCGAAGAGCGTCTGGCCACGGCGCAAGCACTCAACGTATCGGTCGCGCGCCGGGTCGCCGCCGCACGCGATCCGCTTATGGCCGGCGCGCGTGCTGAAGCGGGTCTTTCTGAAGCACGCATCGCACTGACGCGCGCGCAAGCGGAGGCCGCGACGGCGCGGGCGCGTCTTGCCTCTTATTTCGGCGGCGACGACGGCTTCAACCTAATCGCGGCTGATTTCGCGCTGCCGCGCGCGCGCGATCACGAACACGACACGTTAGGCGACACGAGCCCGGACATCGCCCGCCTCACCGCCGAGCGCGACCGCTTAGGCGCCGCTTTAAGCGTTGAGCGTTCATTATCTTGGCAGAACCCGACGCTCAGCCTGGGCTATCGCAGGTTCGAGGATCGTGACGGCGAAGGCGCTTTGGTGGCCGGCGTTTCAATTCCGCTGGGCGTCTTCGACCGCAATCAAGGCTCTGTGGCGCGTGCTCGCGCCGAGCAGCGCCGCGCGGAGCTTGAGCTGGAAGCGGGACGGCGGGCGCTGTCGCGCGAGTATGCAGCACTCGAACGCGCAATCGCCACTGACGCGGCAGCAGTTCAGTCCACAGAAGAGGATGTCATCCCACAGGCTGAACGCGCTCTCTCTCTGGCGCAAGACGGCTACAATCGCGGCGCCTTCTCTTATCTCGACGTGCTCGACGCCCAGCGCGCGCTCTCTGACGCGCGCCAAGCCCGCGTCGAAGCTCTGCGTTCTTTTCATAACAACGAGGCGGCGCTCGACCGTCTCACGGCGCGCTTCGGGGAAGCGTTGCCCTTCGAGGAGCAACATCAATGAACACCTTCAGAATGAAGCATGCCGCCCTCGCGCCAATCGCACTGGTTTTTGCGCTCGGACTTTCCGGCTGCGGCGCTGGAGAAGCTGAGTCCGAACAGCCAGCCGCCGAGGCAGGTCACGCGGAGGGCGAGGAAGAGCACGCCGAAGGCGAAGCCGGACACGCCGAAGAGGAAGCCGGCGGCGAGCGCGTCACAATCCCCGTCGAGTCCGCGCGAGAATCGGGGATCGTCGTTGCGACCGCCGGACCCGGAGCGATCGAGGAAACGCTCAATCTCACCGGGCGCATCATGCTGCAACCATCGGCGCGCGCTGAAGTTCACGCGCCCTACTCAGGCCCGGTGCGTGCGGTTCTGCGCAATGTCGGCGACAGCGTGCGCCGTAACGAGACGCTGGCGCGAGTCGAAAGCGCTGAAAGCCTTCAAACCTACGCCATCGTCACACCGATCGCAGGTGTCGTGCTTGATCGTCAGACCAACATCGGCGACGTGACCAGCGAACAGCCACTCTTCGTGGTCGGCGACCTTTCGCGCTTGCAGGCCGAACTCAATGTCGCCACGCGCGACATTGGCCGCATCAGTTCGGGTCAGCGCGTCTTTATCACCGGCCTTGATGGCGCGACGCGGGTTGAAGCGCAGATCGCCAGCGTCTTGCCGACCGCAGACGCGCACAGCCAGACTTTGATCGCGCGCGCGCCGATTTCGGTTGCACAGGGCTCGGCCCTTCGCCCCGGCATGGCGGTGCGCGGCGCAGTGGTCACGGCGGCCCAACAAGCTGCCGTCGCCGTGCCGCGCGATGCGGTGCAGACGCTCGAAGGCCGAAGCGTCGTCTTCGTACGGGTCAGCGACGACACCTATGAGGCGCGCCCAGTCACGCTCGGACGAACCGGTGCGACGCAAGTGGAGATCCTATCGGGGCTCGCGGCGGGCGAAGCCTACGTGTCGGAAAACGCATTCCTCGTGAAAGCCGAAATCGGCAAGGGCTCGGCCTCGCACGACCACTGAGCCCCTTCTCATTTTTCCTGACCGGATTTCGCTTTCATGATCAGCCGTCTCATCGAACTCGCCGTCAAAGCCCGCTGGGCTGTCATGGCGATCGTCCTCATCGTCGCCGGCATCGGCGTCTACAACATCATGCGTTTGCCGATCGACGCGGTTCCGGACATCACCAATCGGCAAGTCCAGATCAACACAGTGGCGCCGTCCTTTGGTCCGCTCGATGTCGAACGCCTGGTCACCTACCCGGTCGAAACAGCGATGTCGGGAATCGTTGGACTGCAAAGCACGCGCTCGATCTCGCGCAACGGCTTCAGCCAGGTCACCGTCGTCTTCGCGGACAATGTCGACATCTATTTCGCGCGCCAACAGGTCGCCGAACGGCTGACCCAAGCGCGCGAGAGTTTACCCGACGGCGTCGAGCCGCAAATGGGCCCGATCTCAACCGGCCTCGGCGAAGTGTTGATGTGGACGGTGCACTATGCCGATCCCAACGCCGAGGGCGGGCGCGTTGAAGCGGGCCAACCCGGCTGGCAGCCGGACGGCGCTTACCTGACCGTGGAAGGCGAACGCCTCACCGATCCGGTCGCACAGGCTGGCTATTTGCGCACGATTCAGGATTGGATGATCCGGCCGCAAATGCGTTCGGTGCCAAGCGTCGCCGGCATCGACTCGATCGGCGGTTACGAAAAGCAGTATGTTGTCGAACCGGACGCCGGCGCGCTTTCCGCCTATGGCATTTCCTTTTCCGAACTCGCCGACGCGCTCGAACGCGCCAATCTTTCTGTTGGCGCGAATTTTATCCAACAAGGCGGTGAATCGTTTTTGGTGCGTGCGGACGCGCGCATCCGCACGCTTGAAGAGATTTCCGAAGCCGTCGTCGCCACGCGCGACGGCGTCCCAATCACTGTGCGCGATGTCGCCAATGTAAGCGTTGGCGGCGATTTACGCACCGGCGTGGCCACTTCGGGCGGGCGCGAAGTGGTCGTGGGCACGGTGCTCATGATCACCGGCGGCAACAGCCGCACCGTCGCTGCCGCCGCCGCGGAACGGCTCGAACAGATCAGGCAGACTTTGCCGCCCGGCATTGTCGCCGAAGTCGTCTATGACCGCTCGAAGCTTGTGAACGCCACCATCGCCACGGTGGAGCGCAACCTGGCCGAAGGCGCGCTCTTGGTCGCGGTGGTACTTTTCCTTCTGCTCGGCAATGTCCGCGCCGCGATAATCGCCACGCTCATCATTCCGCTCTCCATGCTGATGACCTCGATCGGCATGAATGTCTTTGGCGTCTCCGGCAATTTGATGAGCCTAGGCGCGCTCGATTTCGGCCTCATCGTCGACGGTTCGGTCATCATCATCGAGAACTGCCTCAGGCGATTGTCCGAGCGACAACACCACGAAGGCAGGCTGCTGACGCTGCCGGAGCGTCTTCACGAGACGCTGGAAGCCGGCCGCGAGATGATCAAGCCGACAATTTTCGGTCAGATGATCATCTTCCTCGTCTTCGCGCCGCTGCTCACCTTCTCCGGCGTCGAAGGCAAGATGTTCTCGCCGATGGCGATCACGCTGATGTTGGCGCTGGCAGCGGCATTCATCCTTTCTCTCACATTCGTGCCCGCGATGGTGGCCCTTCTCATTCGGGGCAAGGTCGCCGAGAAAGAAGTCAAGGCGATCGAAATTGCGCGCAATCGCTATGAGCCCGGTCTCGATTACTCGCTCCGCAAGCCCAAGACGGTCATCGCCGGCGGCGTCGCCGTCTTCGTCATCGCCGGTGCGCTCTTCTTCACGCTCGGGCGTGAATTTATCCCGCAGCTCGATGAGCAGGACATCGCCATTCAGGCGGTGCGCATCCCATCGACATCACTGCAGCAATCGGCGGCGATGCAGGCCCGCGTCGAGCAACTGATCTCGGAATTCCCCGAAGTGGCGTTTGTCTTTTCCAAGACGGGGACGGCCGAAGTCGCATCCGATCCGATGCCGGTGAACATCTCGGACTCGTTTGTGATCCTGAAGCCACGCTCGGAATGGCCGAATCCGAATGAGCCGAAGCCCGAACTGATCGCGCGCATGGAGGCGCGGCTCTCGCAACTGATCGGCAATTCCTATGAATTCACTCAGCCGATCCAGATGCGGTTCAACGAATTGATCGCCGGCGTGCGCGGCGACGTCGCCATCAAGCTCTACGGCGAAGACCTCACCGAATTGAGCCAGGCCGCGGGGCGGATCGCTGCGGTGCTGCAATCGATCGACGGCGCCGCCGACGTCAAAGTCGAACAGACCGGCGGGTTTCCGACACTCGATGTTCGCTTCGATCGTGACGCCATAGCCCGCTATGGGCTCTCATTGCAGGACGTCACCGACACGGTTGCCACGGCGATGGGCGGACGCGAGGCCGGCCTCGTGTTCGAGGGCGACCGGCGCTTTGACGTCGTCGTGCGTTTGCCCGAGGCGGTGCGTGACGATCTCGACGCGGTCGGCGCACTCCCGGTTATGCTGCCCGAAACCGAAAACGGTCCACGCGCCTCCATTCCATTGCGCGAAGTTGCGACCTTCACTTTCTCCGAAGGCCTCAATCAGGTCAGCCGTGAGAACGGCAGCCGCCGCGTCGTCGTGCAGGCCAATGTGCGTGGACGCGACCTCGGCTCTTTTGTCACCGAAGCGCAGCGCCGAGTCAGCGAAGTGGCGCTGCCGACTGGGGCTTACCTCGTCTGGGGCGGCCAGTTTGAGAACCTACAATCGGCGTCGCAACGCATGTCGCTGATCGTACCAGCGTGCTTTGTTCTCATCTTCGGCATTCTCTACATGGCGCTCGGCACCTTCCGCGCCGCAGGCGCCGTGTTCACGGCCGTGCCGCTAGCGCTCGCGGGCGGGGTCTACACCCTCTTCCTCACCGGCATGCCATTCTCGATCTCAGCGGCGGTGGGCTTCATCTGTCTTGCCGGCGTTGCGGTGTTGAACGGTCTGGTCGTCATGACCAGCATCAACAGCCGTCTTGATCTTGGCATGCCCGTCGATGAGGCGATCCGCGAAGGCATGATCG
>LWDN01000051.1:3463-91674 GCA_002083515.1 Proteobacteria bacterium HN_bin10 | reverse complement strand
CAGCTCGACTTCGAGATGAGCTTCGTCACCCAGGAAGACGTGTTCAACGCCATAGAGCCGGTGCTGGCGGGCGTGTTCGAGGAATTCGGGCAAGGCAAGCGCGTGACCAAAGCGGGCGCTTTCCCGCGCATCCCCTATGCGGAGGCCATCGCGAAATACGGCTCCGACAAACCGGATTTGCGCAATCCGCTTATCTTGGCGGATGTGAGCGACCACTTCCGCGGCGGCGGCTTCGGCGTGTTCGCGAAAATTCTGGAGAAGCCGAGCACGGCCGTGTGGGCGGTTCCGGCGCCCTCCGGCGGCTCGCGCGCGTTCTGTGACAAAATGAATTCATGGGCGCAAGGCGAAGGCCAGCCGGGCTTGGGTTACATCTTCTGGCGCGAAGGCGAAGAAGGCGGCGCCGGTCCCATCGCCAAGAATATCGGCGCCGACCGCGCCAACGCCATCCGCGATCAGCTTGACCTGAAGGTCGGCGACGCGGCCTTCTTCGTGGCCGGCGATCCCAGCGTGTTCTACAAATTCGCGGGGCTGGCGCGAAACAAGGTCGCCGACGAACTGAACCTCGCCGACAAGGAGCAATTCGCGTTCTGCTGGATCGTCGATTTCCCGATGTACGAATGGAGCGAGGAAGAGAAGAAAATCGACTTCTCGCACAACCCGTTCTCGATGCCGAACTACGATCACGCCAAATTCCTGGCGCTCGATCCCAGCGATCGCGCGACGATCGAGAAGATCACCGCGTTCCAGTACGACATCGTGTGCAACGGCGTTGAGCTCTCCTCCGGCGCCATCCGCAATCACAAGCCAGAGATCATGATCAAGGCGTTCGAGATCGCTGGTTACGGGCGCGAGGTGGTGGAAGAAAAATTCGGCGGCATGCTGAACGCCTTCCGTTACGGCGCGCCGCCGCACGGCGGCTCGGCCCCGGGCGTCGACCGCATCGTCATGCTTCTGGCCGGCGTCGACAATATCCGCGAAGTCATCGTCTTCCCGTTCAATCAGCAGGCGCAGGACCTGATGATGAACGCGCCGGGCGAAGTCACGCCGAAGCAGCTGAAAGAGCTGCACATTCGGGTGGTGGAACAGGCCAAGGGCTAGGCCGCCGTTGGCCGGCGCCGCGAGGGCGACGGCGAGATTCCTAACCGCCGCTCGCTTCGCCCGTCGCGCCGCAGGCTGCACACTTGCCGGTTTGCTCCACGGTGAAGTGGCCGCACGCGGCGCACGGGTCGCTGCGATAGCCGGTTGCCGTCGGTTTTGCTGACGGCGTTTCCTTGCGGTCGCGGATGTTCTCGACGACGGCGCGCGGGCGCAGCATGACGAGATTGTCCGGGCTCGCCCCGCGCGCAAAGCCGCGTGAGATGAGGCGCGCCGCGCTCTCGGCGTCCTGGGCTTTCTTCGACAATCCATCGCCGCGCGCGTCGAACGGATCGACTTGGGCCAGATCGGCGCGGCCCAGATAGCTGACCGCCAGCTCGCGGAAAATGTAGTCCAAGATCGAGGTGGCGTGGCGGATGGTGTCGTTGCCGCGCACTTCGCCCGCGGGCTCGAAGCGCGTGAACAGGAAGGCGTCGACATATTCTTCGAGCGGCACGCCATATTGCAGGCCGATCGAAATCGAGATGGCGAAATTGTTCATCAGGGAACGGAAGGCGGCGCCTTCCTTGTGCAGGTCGATGAAAATCTCGCCGAGTTCGCCGTCGTCGTATTCGCCGGTGTGCAGATAGACTTTATGCCCGCCGACGATGGATTTCTGGATGTAGCCCTTGCGCCGTTCGGGCAGGCGGCGGCGTTGATGGGGTGTCGGCCCCCCATCCTGCCGGTTTTCCGGCTCGGTTGCGTTGACTGGATTGCCGGCTGGAAGCCGGCGGTCCGCGGCTTCGATATCGTCGGGATCGGCCAACGTCAGCGTGATCGGCGGCGCCACGACGTTCATGGCGATAAGTCCAACACCCGCGGCTTGCGCAGCTTCGAGCAACGCGGTGCGTTGCTGAATGTTGGTCGCGTCCAGCGTCAGGCTCAGCGCTGTTCTTGCGAAGGATGCAACCGAAGCGGCCATGGCGATCTGCGCTTCCGGGCCGATGTCAGTAGCGAAGATCGCGGCGTGCTCGCGTTTCAGATCGGCCGAGCTCGTGAGTTCGGCCGCGCCCAAGCAATAGGCCTCGGCGGCGGCGATCTCGTCTTCGCTGAAGCCGAGCGTCATCAAGAGATCGCCGCGCTTTCCGGCGGCGACATCCGGCGGCAGCTTTAGGACTTCTTCGCAAAGCTCCGGGCCGATCACGAGCGGGTGCACGACCGCGCGGAGGTTGAAGGCGTCGGCGGCGGCCTCTTCGATGGCGTCGAGGGCGGGCTCAGTGAGTCCCAGTTGCGCCAGACGTTCGAGGTTGACGCCGGGCGCGCCACGCAACGTACGATGACCTTCAATGTGCTGCGCGATGGCGGCGATTCTGTCGGCGCCGTAGCCCAGCACCTCCAGCGCGGCGCGAACATCGCCGCTCAACAAGCGTCCGAATGCGCCGTCATCGCGGCGTCCATAACTCGCTACGCTCTCGATTGGCGCGAGGCCCGGCGCGGACGCGCCGATGGCGCGCGCCGCGGCGGTGTCGTTGGCGAAGGCGATAGAGATCGCGCAGCGCAAGCCGGCGTTCTTCGATCCGGGCAGCGCGGCGTAAATTGCCTGCGCACGCGTGGCGATGGCGCCGGCGAGTGCGCTCGCTGCATCGCGAGCGGCCTTGACGCGCGCTTCTTCCGCACGCTTGTCGCGCGCCCATTCGCTGTGGGCGCCCGCGGCGCCGGCGAGTGCCGCGCTCTCGGAGATCGCACAGGCGTGCGCCAGAGCGGAAACGCTGGCCGCGAGATTGCGGCCCGCATCGGTATCGTAGCCGAGCCCGGCGCGCATGATGAGGGCGGCGAGCCCCTCAAGCCGTATGAAGATCGGTCGGCGCGGCGAAGCTCCGGCGCCGTGCGCCGTGTCGAGAACTCGCACCAATGTGCGGACCGCTTGCTCGAATGCCGCGCAGTCGAAGTTTCGTTCGTCCATGAAACGCGGCAGCGAAATGCTGGCGCCGATGACGCTGCATTCAGCGTCGGACTGCGCTGCGCCGGTAGGATCTATGGCGCCGACGCCAACAGCGGTCAGTGTGTGCGCGCCCGGTTCGGGGGCAGCGATAGCGATACGCCGATGCGCGCGGTCTGCGCCAGAGTCGATCGCCGCCGCATAGGCCCCACGCGCCGCGGCGCCTGCGAGAGCGGCGACGATGTCGGCGTCGGGCGCGCCGGCCAAACGCGCGGCGGCGGCCTTGCGCTGCACGCCGCCGTGCTCGGGATTGAGGCCGTTGCGCACGGCTTCGATGGCCAGGTCGGCGAGCGCCGCATCGAGCGCCCGCGCGCCTGCTGCAAGCGCAGCGCTCGCGCGCGAACGTGCAGCGGAGGCGGCGATCAAGTCAGGCGCGTCCGCGACGTCCGGGCGGATCATGATCGACGGCCCGTCGCGTCCGATCGGATCGGCGAGGCGCGCGGCTGCGTCGAGTGCATCGAGCGCGGCAGGCGAGGGCGCGCCGGCAATGCCAATCTTGGCGCCGGCGGCCAGCAGGGTCTGCACGCGGGCAATGGCCTCTATTTCGTCGTTGCGCTGGGTCGGCCAACGAAGCAGCGCAGCAGAAACCGCCAATTCTGCGCCCGGCGAGAGCGCCGCACGTAGCAACGGCGGATCGAGCATGACCCGTCCGCTTTGAAGCAGCGCCAGTATCGCTTGCCCCAAGGCTGGATCGTCGGCCCAGGCGCCAATGCGTTCGGCGACCCGCGCCAACGCTGCGCTGACCGAGGCGCCGCGAGGGTTCTCCACGGCTAGACCCGCCTCCAGCGCCGCTTGAACCATGACAGGGGTCCACGCCTCCGGGGCTTCCACGTCGGCGCGGATGTCGTCGTCGAGCGCTTCGGACATAGGCTCATGCTCCATTGGGGGCCTTGCACCCTGAGTCTTACCTTTGATCCGGGCTCGCAATCAACATCTAGTAGGTCGCAGCTTGGGATAACCACCGGATATTGTTTCGCTGATGCACTGGACGGAGAGTTGGGGTATCGCCATAGTGCGCGCCGCTTGGCTCTGGGAATCGTGCAAAGCGGCCTGAAGAAGCCTGCCGGGAGACAAACAAAAGCCCATGCTCAAACGGATTTTTACCTGGTGGAACGGCGCCACCCTGGGTGCGCTGTTCGATATCGGCCGTCGCGGGGTGTTCGTGGGCGAGGATGAGCAGGGCAACCGCTATTACGAAGAGAAGCGGCCCAGCATCGAGGGCCGCAAGCGCCGCTACGTGATCTACAATGGCCTAGCCGAGGCTTCCCGCGTTTCGCCGGATTGGCATGGTTGGATGCATCACACCATCGCCGAGCCGCCGACGGTGGCGCCGCTGAAGCGGCAGAAGTGGGAAAAGCCGCATCAGCCGAACATGACCGGGACGGTGCGCGCCTATCGGCCGAAAGGTTCGCTTGCCCGCGGCGGCGTTAGGCAGCCGTCAACGGCCGACTACGAAGCTTGGTCGCCGGATTCGGAGAAGGCGCAGTGAAGGTGAACTTCGAGCGCTGGGGCGAGACTATTCTTGGCGCGGCCGTCGCCGCGGTCGCCGTGGGTTTCTTCGCGTTTGCTGTGGCGCAGGCGGGCCAGACCAGCGGCGCCGGCGGCTATGAACTGCGTGCGAGTTTCCAGCGCGTCGATGGCGTCGGCGTTGGCACCGACGTGCGCATCTCCGGCGTCAAAGTCGGCGTGGTGCGTTCGGTCACACTCGACCCCAACACCTACAACGCCATGCTGACGCTTGCGCTCGATATCGGCGTCCAGGTGCCCGACGATTCCACGGCGCGGATCGCCAGCGACGGTCTGCTTGGGGGCGCCCATGTGTCGATCGAGCCGGCCGGGCTCGACCCGTTGCCGCCCGGCGCTGAAATCCCAAACACGCAAGGCGCCATCGATCTGCTCACTTTGTTCGCCAGCTTCGCGCAAGGATCAGGCGGGGCGAGCGCCGCCGCGGAGGACACGGTTCAATGATGCGTACGCTTGCCGCCGCCCTGGCGATTTTGACCTTGAGCGTCGGTCCCGCTTTCGCGCAGCGCGCAGTCGTGCGCGGGCTCGACAAAGTCACTGGACACGCCCGCGACTATACGCTGACGGTCGGCCGCCCGGCCCGCATCGGTTCGCTCGAAGTCATCGCCCGCGCTTGTTACAAGAACGCGCCAGAGGAAACGCCGCTGGTGCGGATTTACGTCAACGTCTTCGATCACCCGCCCGCGCGCGAGGGCGAGGAAAGCGAGCGGCGGGAAATCTTCCACGGCTGGCTGTTTTCATCGAGCCCCAGCCTGAACGCCATCGATCATCCCACTTACGATATTTGGGCCATCGATTGCCGGTGATTTCGGGCCGCGCTTGGTCGAAAACGAATTCGTCGCTCCCACGGACTCCGACTAGACTGCTCCCAAACCGGCGGCGCTAGACCGCTGAGCGAGGGAGAAAACAATGCGAGTCATGGGCCACAACGCGCTCGCCATTCTGGTTGCGGCGATCGCGATCTATGCCATCGAGTACGTCATTTTCGCGGTGCTGATGACGGCGGAGCAGTATCAGGGCTTCACCGGCTTTTCAGCTGAGCAGGCGGCTGCGGTCGGCATGTCGCGCATGCCGTTTGGCATCATCATGCCGCTGCTGACGGCGATCGGACTTTCGCACACAATCAAGTGGCGTAACGCACCGGGTCTGATGGGCGGCGTCACAACCGCACTCTTGATGGCTGTCCTGTTTGGGTTTTCGACCAGCCTCTACGGCTATGTCTATGGCGCTCACACAGCGTCATACCTGCCTGTAAACCTCGCGCATTTCTTGGTGTGCTGGGGCGCGGCGGGCGCAATTCTGGGCGCTTGGAAGTAGGGGTTTCGTGACAGCCATGGCCGTTCGCGCTAAGCGGACGGCCATGCGCATTCTCTGCACCAATGATGACGGCATTCACGCCACGGGCCTGGCGATCCTGGAGAAAATCGCGCGCGCGTTCAGCGATGACGTTTGGGTGATCGCGCCGGAGAGCGAACAATCGGGCGCCTCGCGCGCGCTGACCTTGACCGATCCGATCCGCGTGCGCCCGGCGGGGCCCAAGCGGTTTGCTGTGTCGGGTACGCCAACCGATTGCGTGCTCTTGGGCGTCGAGCATTTGATGGAGGGCAAGGCGCCCGATCTTGTGCTCTCCGGCGTCAATCGCGGCCAGAACATCGCCGAAGACGTGACGTTCTCCGGCACCATCGCCGGCGCCATGCAGGGCATGCAATTGGGTATTCCGGCGATCGCGCTGTCGCAGGCGCGCGGCTTTCGCGGCGAAGAAGCCAAGATTCCCTGGGAAACCGCTGAAACGTACGGGCCTGGCGTGGTCGGCCAGCTCTTGAAGCACGGCTGGCCGAAGGATGTGCTGATCAACATCAACTTCCCCGATGTGCCGCCGGACGAGGTGAAGGAGGTGGAGGTCACCAAGCAAGGCCGACGCGATCACCACATTGTCTATGCCGACAAGCGCACCGATCCGCGTGGCGGCACGTATTATTGGCTGGGTTTCCGCGGCAAACTCTCCAACCCACCGGAAGGCGCCGACCTGCGGGCGATCTATGACGGGCGCATTTCGGTGACGCCGTTGCATGTCGATCTCACCCATATGGACACCGTGCATCGGCTGAAGGGCGTGTTGGGCGGCGCCGTGCCGAAACTGGGCGACTAGCGACGCGATGACCATCGATCCCTCGCGCCTCATGCGGTTCGTGCTCGACATGCGCCAGGCTGGCGTGACCGATGCGCGCGCGCTTTCGGCGCTGGAGCGGACGCCGCGCACGCACTACGCGCCCGATCATCTCGAGGGTTTGGCGCTGGACGATGTCGGATTGCCGCTTGCCCATGCGCAGACCATGACCAAGCCTTCGATCGTAGGGCGCATGATCGCAGCGCTTGCGCCGGAGGCGGGCGAGACGGTGCTTGAGGTTGGCGCCGGTTCCGGTTTTCAGGCGGCGGCGATCTCCACCATCGTCAACAAGGTGATCACTCTCGAGCGCTGGGGCGATCTGACCGTCGCGGCGCGCGGCAAGTTCGGCACCGCGCGGCTGATGCGAACCTTTGCGCACACCGCCGATGGCTTCGGCGGTTGGCCCGATGAAGCGCCCTACGATCGGATCATCGTCAATGCGGCGTTGGAGGATTTTCCGGCGCCGCTGCTTGAGCAACTGAAGCCAGGCGGCGTCATCGTTGCGCCTTTGGGCGATGCGCAGAATCAACGCTTGATCCGCTTTCGCAATGGCGTGCGCGAGGATTTGGGGCCGATCCGTTTGCAGCCGCTGGAGCGCGGATTGGGCGAGGCGCCGTCTGCGGCTTGAGTGCGGATGCGATTCTGGCGGAAGCTTCGGCGTGCCGCGCGCCGGACCATTCCTTGCGCTGATTGTAAGCGCCTGCGCCGCCGGCGGCGGTGCGCCGATTTCCTATGGCGGTGCGGGAACTCCCGCTCCGCGTTCTCAGCCGTCGGAACAGCGTGGAGCGCCGCAAAGCGAGGCGCCGCCCGCCCCGGATTGGGCCGATGGCGAGGGCACGCCGCTTTCGGCCTATGCGCTGCAACCGCGGCAGGGTTTCGATCCGGCCAATCCGCCGCGCGCGCACACTGTGGCGGCGGATGAGACGCTCTACGACATCGCCACGCGTTATCAGATTCCGATCCGTGCGCTGATCGATCAGAACCAGCTTGAGCCGCCTTACGCGCTTCCGCCGGGGCGCGTGATTGCGCTGCCGCCGCCGCGCTTTCATGTCGTGGCGCGCGGCGAGAGTTTGGAGGACGTGGCGAGGCGCTACGATATCGACGCGCGGTCGCTGGCGCTGCTCAACCGCATGCAGCCGCCCTATGAAGTAAGACGCGGCGATCGGTTGGTGTTGCCGGCAATTGCGCGTCAATACGAGGAAGCGGCTCCGAACACACCGCGGCCGAGCGCCGCCGCGCCAAACCCGTCGGGTCGCTTCGCCTGGCCGCTGCGGGGCGAGATTGTCGCGCGCTATGGCGCTCAGCCCGGTGGCATGCGGATCGATGGCATCGAGATCGCCGGCCGCGAAGGCGCGGCGATCAGCGCCGCTGCCGATGGCGATGTCGTCTACGCCGGCGCCGACATCGAGGGACTGGACCACCTCGTGCTCATCCGCCACGCCGACAATTACGTGACCGCCTACGCCTACAATCGCCGCGCGCTGGTGCGCGAGGGCCAGCGCGTACGCGCCGGGGAGGCGGTGGCCGAGCTTGGCGCGCGTCCCAATGGCCAGGCGCGGCTCCTGTTTCAGGTGCGCCGGGGCAGCGAGGCGCTCGACCCTGCGCCGCTGATGACGACACGCGACCCCTAGCTGCGGCGAAACGGCGCAAAACGGCAGCGTCATCCGATTGAAAAGGCGCCGCTGGCCGATATAGTCCCGGCCTTCTTTCGGGGCCGAAGCTCCTCCCATCAGCGAACGGCTTGGCCGTCTCATAAGAGGCTCAATGTTCATTTCTTCCGCATACGCGCAAACCGGAGCGGCTGGCGATCCGACCGCCGGTCTGATTATGCAGATCGCGCCGCTCATTCTGATTTTCGTCGTGTTCTATTTCTTGCTGATCCGGCCGCAGCAGCAGGCGCGCAAGCGGCACATGGAGATGATCGCGGCCTTGAAGAAGAACGACCACGTGGTCACCGCCGGTGGGCTCGTCGGCAAGGTGACATCGGTGCAGGACGATGAAGTCCGCGTCGAGCTTGCGCCGAACGTCGTCGTGCGGGTGCTGCGTCACACCATCGCCGAAGTGCGGTCCAAGACTGAGCCGGCGCCGGCTAACGATTCCAAGGCGGAATAGTCCACATGCTTCAGCTCGCGCGGTGGCGGGTGATCCTGGTTGCGGTCGTGACCGCGATGGGGATTGCGTTCGCGTTTCCCAATTTCGTGCCGGAGCAGATGCGGGATCAGATCCCGAACTTCCTGCCGAAGCAGGCGATCAATCTCGGGCTCGATCTACGCGGCGGTTCGCAACTGCTGCTCGAGATCGACACCGCCACGATGCAGCATCAGCAGCTCGATAACATCGCCGACCAGATGGCCTCGGCGCTGCGCGAGGCGGACCCGCAAATTCGTTACACCGGACGCGGCGTGGTCGGCGATGCAGCGCGCATTCGCCTGATCGATCCGACGCAAATGGAAGCGGCGCGGCGTGTGCTGCGCCCGCTCGGGCAGTCGACCACGACTGGCAACGACATCATCGAGTTCACGGAGAGTGCGGACGGCCTGATCGAAGCGCGCATCACGCCGGCGCACTTGCGCGAATTGAGCCGCCAGGCGGCGCAGCAATCGATCGAGGTGATCCGGCGCCGCATCGACCCGACCGGCACCAGCGAAGTCACGATTGTCCGGCAGGGCGACGATCGCATCATCGTGCAGGCGCCCGGCGTCAGCGACCCGGAAATGCTGAAGGCGCGCATCGGCCAGACGGCGCTGATGACCTTCCACATGGTGCGCAACGTGCCGCCGGAAGATGCCGCCGCCGGGCGGACGCCGATCGGCGCCATGGTGGTGCAGCCCTATCCCGACAGCGGCGGATCGTCTGAAGTGGTGGAGCGCCGTCCGCGTTTCACCGGCGAGCGTCTCGTTCGCGCCAACCCCTCGACCGACCCGCAGACTGGCGAGTTCGTGCTGAGCTTTGCGCTCGACAGCGAAGGCACCCGGCTCTTCTGCCGCATCACCCGGCAATACACGGGCGAACGCTTTGCCATTTTGCTCGACAATCAGGTGCTGACGGCGCCGCGCATCAATGAACCGATCTGCGGCGGCACTGGACAGATATCGGGCAATTTCACCGCCGAAAGCGCCAACAATCTCGCGGTCATGCTGCGCGCCGGCGCGCTGCCGGCGCCGCTCTCGGTGATCGATGAGCGCACCGTCGATGCAAGTCTCGGGCGCGACGCCATCGAGTCCGGCGCGCGGGCGTCGGCGGTGGCGGGGGTGGTCACGTTCCTATTCATGCTGCTGGCCTATGGACTCTTCGGCATCTTTGCGTGTCTCGCCTTGGTGGTGAATTTCATTCTGATCATGGCCGCCATGTCGACGATCGGCGCTGCGCTGACGCTGCCGGGCATCGCGGGCCTGATCCTCACGGTCGCGATGGCAGTTGACGCCAACGTGCTGATCTATGAGCGCATGCGCGAGGAGGCGGCGGCGGGCAGGGGACCGGCGCTCGCGATAGACGCTGGCTTCAACCGCGCCATGATCACCATTATCGATGCGAACCTGACCACCATCCTCGCGGCGGCAATCCTGTTCCAGTTCGGGGCCGGTCCGGTGCGTGGCTTTGCCTGGACATTGTCGATCGGCGTCGTGACATCGGTGTTCGCCGCGGTTTTGGTGACTCAAATTCTCATTGCTTGGTGGTTCCGCGCCGCGCGGCCCAAGACGCTGCCGATTTAGGGGACGTTGCATATGAGTTGGTGGCCTCTGATCCGGCTTCTGCCCAAGAAAACGAACTTCACCTATGTCCGTTTCGCGGGCTTCGCGGCGTTCATGTCGATCGGATTGGTGCTGGCGTCGCTGGCGTCGATGTTCACCGGCGGGTTCCGGGAGAATCCGGTGGCGATCTATCAGCAAGCGGAGGGCAGCCCCCTCGCGCGCCTGGGCGCAATCATGGAGCGCGGTTTCAATCTCGGCATTGATTTCCGGGGCGGCGTCTCGATTCTGATCGAGGCGCCGACTCCCATCGATCAAGAAGCGCTGCGTGCGCTCGGTCAGCGGTCGCAAGAGGGCGATGTCGAAGTGCAGGGCACGACCTGCCGGCCGGTGAATGCGCCGCCTTATTGCGCCATCCTCAACTTCGAGACCGCCCCCGATCAGGCCGACACGGTTGAAGAAATTCGCGAAGGCCTGCCCTCCGTGACCGCAGGCGCGCGCATCGCCAACGTCGACTCGGTCAGCGCCAAGGTGTCGGAGGAATTGTTCTCCGGCGGCCTGATTGCGCTCGGGCTCGCGATCCTTTTGATGCTCGTCTACATCTGGTTCCGCTTCGAATGGTATTTCGGGCTGGGCGGCGTCATGGCGCTCTTCCATGACGTGATCCTGACGCTGGGGCTGTTCTCGTTCTTCAGGCTTGAGTTCACGCTCACCATCATCGCCGCGCTGCTTACGATTATCGGTTATTCCATGAACGATACGGTCGTGGTGTTCGATCGCCTTCGCGAAAACCTACGCAAGTACAAAAAAATGCCCCTTGGCCAATTGGTGGATTTGTCGCTGAACGAAACGCTTTCCCGCACGATCATTACGGGTTGCACGGCCTTGTTCGCGCTGATCGGGCTTCTTTATTTGGGCGGCGAGGCGCTTTCGGGCTTCGCGATTGCGATGATCTTCGGCATTATCGTCGGCACGTATTCGTCGCTCTATGTGGCTGCGCCCGCGATCCTGCTTTGGGGAGTGAAGCGCGGCCGCGAAGGCGGCAGCGAAGCGCGCGGGGCCCCGCAGACAGCGGGCTAGGGCGAGACCGCTCCCCGCGCCAGCTGGAGGAGTTTGTCATGGCTTGGTTCTTGAGCAATTTGCGCTACGTCGCCTGGACCGCGACCGCGGTCGGCGCGCTGTTCCTCATCTATTTCGCGATGGGCGTCGCCGGCTACGCCTTCGGCGACAGCGCGTTCTGGGAAGCCGCATTCCGTTGGACCCATGTGCTGTTCGGCATCATGTGGATCGGCCACCTCTACTATTTCAATTTCACCCAGATCCCGAACATGCCGAAAATCCCCGACGAGCAGAAGCCGGCGGTGACGAAGGTGATCGCGCCGGCGGCTTTGTTCTGGTTTCGTTGGGGCGCGATGCTGACCCTGATCACCGGCCTGCTGCTGGCGTGGAACCAGAATTATCTCGTGCAAGCGCTGAGCCTCGGCGCGCTCGACGATCCAGGCTTCGCGGTGCCCAAGCACATCCTGATCGGCATCGGCATGTGGCTCGCCATCGTCATGTGGTTCAATGTCTGGTTCATCATCTGGCCGAACCAGCAGAAGGCGCTGAACATCGCCAACAAATATCCCGATCTCGACGCCGCCGCGAAAGCCGCCGCCGGCAAGACGGCGATGCTGTTCTCGCGCACCAACACGTTCCTTTCCGTGCCGATGCTGGTGGCGATGACGGGCGCGAGCACGCTGTTTTAGCGAATGGCGAGTGGCGAATAGCGAATAGGGCGGGTGGAGGCGATGACCACTCCCCACTCGCCATTCGCGGCGCTTAGCGCCCAGGTCCGCCGCGTCGACGAAGACCGGTGGCTCGCGTCGCGGTTTGCGCCGGCGCGCGTGCGCGAGCGGCTGATCGCCATCTATGCGGTGAATTATGAGATCGCGCGGATCGCCGAAACGGTGAACGAAGCGCCGCTTGGCCTGATCCGGTTGACTTGGTGGCGAGAGGCGCTGGAGGAGATCGCGCAAGGCGCAGCTCCGCGCGCACACCCTGCGCTCATCCGCTATGCCGAGACGATGTCAGGCGTGGCGCTGCCTTTTGCGCCGTGGGAGCTGATGATCGAAACGCGGAGCAGTTGCGACTTTCTCACCGAGCCTTTCGCGGAATGGGCCGATCTCGAAGCCTACGCCGAGCAGACGGCGGGCAATGTCATTCGTCTCGCACTCGCTGCCTGCGGCGCCTACGACCCGTCGAACGGCATTGCGAGTTACGCGGCGCGTGCGTGGACTTATGTCGGTTTCATGCGTTCGCAAGCGCACTGGCGCGCGCGGGGCCGCAGCTCCCTGCCGCGCAAGGGCGGATCGATATCAGACCTACGCAGCCGGACGCTGCTCGCTCATAGCGGCGCCGGCGCATGGGCGAAAACAGCAGCGAGTGCGGGCTTTCCGGCGTTCGGTTATATTGCGCTGGTGCCGGGGTATTTGCGTGCGCTAGAGCAGGGACAAACGCAACGGCCATTGCTGGCGCGCCAGCTGACGCTGGTCAGTGCGGCGGCGACGGGGCGGATTTAGATGCGGAGCGCCGTGCGCCTCCAGCCGGCATGACCGTTTAGCGCGACGCCGTGCGGCGCTCGCGCGCCTCCTGCGTCGCCTCGCGCAGCCGCGCGTTGAGCAGCGGTTCGTTGAAGCCCGGGACAAGTTCGCCATTGATGACGAATCCCGGCGTGCCGTTGATCTCATAATCGAGCGCGTGCGCGCGGTTCTGTTCGAGCAAGCGGGTGATCTCGGGATTGTCCATGGCGCGCCGCATGCGGGCGACGTCGATGCCGCTTCTCCGCGCCAGCGCGTCGATTTGCTGCGAAGTCATGTCCTGATCGAGCGGAAAGCTCATCAACGCCTGGTGGAACTGCAGATACCGCCCCTGCGGCATGGCGGCCACCGCCGCGCGCGCCGCCTCCATCGAAGCGTCGCTCAAGATGGGCAATTCCTTGAAGACGATGCGCACATCGCGGCGCGTCCGGCTGACATCCAGCACCCATTCCAGCGCCGCATGGCAATAAGCGCAGCGATAGTCGTAGAATTCGACGATGGTGACAGCCGCATTGGCTGGACCGATGGCGAAGTCGCGTGGATCGCTGCGGATTTCCTGCCAGCGTTCCGCCGCGTTGCGCTCGGCCAGAGCGTCGAGCGCCTCGCGCAGGACGTCGGGATTGCGGACGAGGTACTCGCGCACGATGGCGCGGATTTCCGCCTGTTCCTGACCGTTAAAAGTCTGCGCGGCGGCTGGGCCGGCAAGAGCCAAGGCGATCAATAGAAAGAGACGCGCAATCACAGGAGGTCTCCGAGAACGAGCGCCTCCATGACCGGTTTTCGGCAGCGCCACAAGTTCAGCCGCGCCGGTTCCGCCGCTCCATCTGCTGACGGACTTCGTAGCTGGCGAAGTTCACGATGTCGTCGGCCCGGCGGTAGTCGGGCGTATTTCGCGGCAGCGTGCGACGGGCGCGTTCGGCAAAGTTGAGCGCGGTAGAATAGTCGCCGACTGTCATACTCGCTTCCGCGGAGGCCAATTGGGCAAGCGGCTCTTCACCACGCTCGTAACGTGCGCGCGCAGCCTCGCGCCAGGCGAAGCCATTGTCGGGTTCGCTTCGAATGACATCCGCCAAGAGCGCAAGCGCCTCTTCGGTGCCGGCGCGGCCGTTGGCCTCGATCAAAGCGCGGGCCAAATTGACCTGGAGCAGCGGTTGCCCAGGCGCCAGTTCAAGCGACCGGCGATGGTAAGGAATGGACTCCGCCGCGCGTCCATTCTCGAAGAGAATTTGGCCCATGAGTTCCTGGAAGTAGGGGTTGCGCGGATCCTCGGCGATCAAGATGTCGAGTTCGCCGCGCGCCTGCGGAAGCTTCGACGCGCGATAGTAAGCGATCGCGCGCGCATAGCGCGCCGGTTGCGAGGTGTCCCGCAGCGGATAGCGCGCCAGCGTCTGTCCCTCGGAACGGATGAAGCCATAGAGCTTCGCCTGCATGAACTGGAAGCGGCGCAGATTCTCCGGACTCTCCGGGGCGTCGTAATTGGCCGACGCTGCAATCGGAGCGCGCAGCGCCTCAACGCGATCGGACGCGTTGGGGTGGGTGATCATCCAGGGCGGCGCGTTGCGAAGGCGGAACTCGTAGGGCCGCAACTCGCGATCGAAGAAGGTGATGAGGCCGCGGCCCGATTGGCCGGTGGCTTCGAGGTACTGCGCCGCCGCCTGATCGGCCGAGGCTTCTTGCGTCCGCGTGTTCTGGACGAAGTCACCCATGGCGAACGCCTGCGAGCCGCCGATCAGCGCGGCGCCCGCTTGCGGCGCGCCGGCTGCGATCGCGATAACGCCGAGCGCGATGGAAATCAGCATCGGCCCCATGGCGCGTTGCATATCCTGCGTCCGCCCGGCGCCATGACCGCCAGCGATGTGACCTGTCTCGTGCGCCAGCACGCCGATGATCTCGTTCGGATTTTCGGCCTCGAGGATAAGGCCGGTGTGCATGAATATGTTCTGACCCTGCGTGACAAACGCATTGATCGAAGGGTCTTGCACAATGTGCAGACGGACATCCTCCGGCCTCAAGCCGGCGGCTTGCAGCAGCGGGTTAGTATAGACGCGCAGCGTGTCTTCGATCTCGGCGTCGCGGATGAGCGATTGCGCCGACGCCGTCTGAGCCGCCATCAGCGCGCAGGCGGCGATGCCTGCGATCGCGCCGGTAGCACAGCGATTCAGCAACGAACCAAGAGACGCGGTCATGCCCGCTCCTTTTGTTTCCACCCCGCCGCCCTGCTTTGAAACGCCGGTTTGGGGCGGGAACAAGGCCTTGTGCGCGGTAAGCTTATGTCAGCCCTTCTTGGACCAACGCGACAGCCGCGAGAAGAATTTCTCCCTCCGCTCCTGATCGGGTTCATAATTAGGGGCGTCCGCCACCGGTTCGGATTCGGGCGCGGACGGAGACGCATCGACAGGCGCTGCCTCCGCCACTGCAACCGGAGTCGCCGCCGGCTCCAGCGCGGGATGCGCGATGATCTCGGCCTCCGCAACAGCAGTGGTGTCGACGACGCTCGGGGGCGCCGCGCTGCGTTCGTGGTCAGAGCGGGCGGGCCGTTCAGGGCGAGGGGTCAAGTGCTTCAAGTCGGCGCTGACGAAGTCGAGCCATTCGCCGCCGTCCACCTCGTAGACGCGTCGGCCTCGGCCGCGACCGCGCCGGCGGCGACGGCGGCGGTCGCCTCGGTCATCCCGCTCTTCCCGGCCTTCGCTCGCCGGTTTCGGCGGAGCCGCCTCGACTTCAGCGTTGGCCTCGCCTTCCTCTCCATCGCGACGGCGCTTGCCGCCGCGCCGGCCCCGCCGGCGACGGCGTTTGCGATCGTCGCCATCGGCATCGCCGTCTGTGGCGGCGCTCGGCGAAACCTCTGCGTCCTCGTCCGTTTCTTCTTCATGCGCCAACGCCGCGGCGCGTGCGTCGGCTTCCTCCGCTTCAATTTCAACATCGCGGCGCTGCGGCTTGCGGCCGCCGCGCGCCGGTTGCGGCGGTTCGGAGTCCGCTTCGTCCGTGTCGGGTTCGAAGTCGGTTTCGGCTGCGTTGATTTCAAACTCGCCGGAATTCATCCCGTTTGCGGCGCCGACGCGTACGCGCACATTGCGGTTCTCTTCGATCGCCGTGAGCGCGTCGCGTTTCTCGTTGAGCAAATAGATGGCGACATCGGCCGCCGTGCGCGCCTCGATGAGTCGGTTCTTCTGCTTGGCCGCCGCCTCATCGAGGGCGCGGAGCAGGGCGAGCGAGGCGCTTTCGACCGAACGCAGCCGGCCGGAGCCTTGGCAGTGTTCGCAAATATGGCTGGTGCCCTCCAGCACCCCCGTGCGGCGGCGTTGACGTGAGAGTTCCAGCAAGCCAAAGCCGCTGATCTTGCCCATCTGCACGCGGGCGCGATCGAAGCGGAGATTGTCCTTCATCCGCTTTTCGACGGCGCGATCGTTCTTCGATTCCTCCATGTCGATGAAGTCGATGACGATGAGCCCCGCGAGGTCGCGCAGGCGCATCTGACGCGCGGCTTCATCGGCCGCTTCGAGATTGGTCTTGAACGCCGTCTGTTCGATATTGCGTTCGCGGGTGGCGCGCCCGGAGTTGACGTCGATGGCGACGAGCGCCTCGGCCTGGTTGATGACGATGTAGCCGCCGCTCTTCAGCGTCACGATGGGCGAATAGATCGAATCGAGCTGCTTTTCGACGCCATGCTTGGCGAAGATCGGCGTCGCGTCCTTCCACAGATGCACGCGCTTGGCGTGACTGGGCATCAACATCCGTACGAAGTCCTTGGCCTCCTTGTAGGCCGCCTCGCCTTCGACATGAATTTCATCGACCTCTTTGTCGTAGAGATCGCGAATGGCGCGCTTCACCAGCGAACTCTCTTCGTAGATCAATGCCGGCGCGACGGACTTCATGGTGTCGTCGCGAATGGTCTCCCAGGCGCGCGAGAGATACTCATAATCGCGCTTGATCTCGGTCTTGGTGCGTTTGGCGCCCGCGGTGCGGATGATCAGACCTTGGCCCTGCGGCACCTCGAGGTCTTGCGCGATCTTCTTAAGCCGTTTGCGGTCCGTCGCTTGCGTGATCTTGCGCGAGATGCCGCCTCCGCGACCCGTGTTCGGCATCAGCACGCAATAGCGGCCGGCGAGCGAAAGATAGGTGGTGAGCGCGGCGCCTTTGTTGCCGCGCTCTTCCTTCACCACCTGAACCAGCATGATTTGACGTCGCCGGATGACTTCCTGAATTTTGTAGCGGCGGGTCAGGATACGGCGGCGGCGCTCGTCGCGCGCTTCATCATCCTCTTCCTCGTTTTCGCTCTCCTCCTCGGCCTTGGCCAGCTCCGCCTTGATGGCTTCCTGGTCGTCGTGGGGGATGGCGTAATAGTCCGGGTGAATTTCGGAGAACGCGAGGAAGCCATGGCGGTTGCCGCCATACTCAACGAAGGCCGCCTGCAGCGACGGCTCAACCCGCGTCACCTTGGCGAGATAGATATTGCCTCGGAGCTGTCTCTTGCTGGCGACCTCGAAATCGAAATCTTCAACGCGGCTTCCGTCGAGCACCGCGACCCGGGTCTCTTCCGGGTGGGCGGCGTCGATTAACATTTTCTTGGCCATTAAGGGCTCCGTGGGCGTCGCGCGCTCCCGAACTTCCGGTGCGAACCGGGGCGGGAGCGGCAAGGCGACGCAAAGTCATGAGGGATGATCCTGCGCGACCGAAGCCGGGGCCCGAACGGCCCTTGGCGTTTGGATCGATCGCTAGGCGGATCATAATTGGGCTCCAGTTGACGCCGCCTTTAGAGGCGGCGCTTACGCTTCCGGTCCTGGAGAACGGGTGCTCTAGGTCCAAACGCGGGCGCTTCGACAGCGCGCCGCAGGGCCCGATTTCGCCGGTCCGCAGGGCGGGAGCGCGCCGGGTGCTCTGGGGATAACTCCCTGACGGCGCACGCGGCGATGACGGTACCTATGCATGATTTGGCTCCGCAGGGGAAGCGCTGGCGGGGGTCAATTGCGCGGCTGACGCCCGCTTGGCTGCTGTTGGAGGGCAACTTCCGGACGGACCACCCCCTCTGCATCAGGTGCGGAAATGTGGTATCCAGGCGCCAGATCAAGCGTCCACCCCGGGCCCGCCAGGCCATCGGGATCGGGGGCGGCTGCAATGAGCCTGTCGAAGCTCGGAGAAATCAGAGCGCCCTCCGTAGCCCGCAACTGACCCCAAGCGTCCCGCAACACCAGACGTCTATAAACGGTTCCAAGGTTTGGAACAGGTATCACTTGCTCGGGATCAAACTCGAACTGCATTTGCCCGAGTGGAAGCTCAATCCGCGCGCCTGAGTAGCGGACGATGAGTTCGGCGATCAGACGCCGCTGATTTTCCGCACGCGCGCGTTCTTCGGCCGCGATTTGGGGGCCAGCGTAGCGGCCAGCGCGTCGCTGAAGGTCGCGCTCGCTTAGCGCTCGTGCACGAAGCGGGCTGACGAGAAGGTCGGCCGGCGCCCAGGCGGCAAGTTGTGCCCGCCAATTTGGCGCATACTCGTCCAGCAGCAGCCCATACGCTGGGCCGGTCGCATAGGCGTATGCCCGCGCCAGCGCCTGGTGTTGGTCATAGCCGTTGAGGGTTCGCGCCGCGAATTGGCGCGCCTGATCGCCGGCGCCCAGACGCACGCCGGTGTAGGAAGCAAGACCCTCGTTTCGGTCGAGCCCTGCTTCGGCGGCGGGCGCTTCTGGAAATGACGAGAGCCGGGCCATGCGGAACGCCAACGCATCTCTCGCCGCATTACGGCGCGCGCGGCGATTGGACAGCATGGCAGTGGCGAGCGCGCGCATTTCCAGACGCATCAGGTAGCGGCCACGCTCGGTTTCCAGATGCCCGGCATTGGCGCCCTGCATCGGCAAGCCCAAAGATTCCTGTACGCGATGCCACGCTTCGTGAGCGAGGAGCACGCGGCGAGTGATCGTGTCTTCCGGTAACGGACCAACAACCATGATCCACTGCACGCCGCCCCAATCAACAGTGGTGTTCGCCACAGGCACGCCTTCCGGCAGCACACCGGCCCAGCCGCCGCCTGATGCGATGCTCAGGATATTCAGATTGTCGTGTTGGGTTGCCCACGCTTGCCGCGTGTTGCCATCGACAACGATGAGCGGCCCGCAAAGGCTGGCGCTCCAAAGCTCGCCAGCGTCGGCCGTGCACATTTGCTGCAGCTCTGTGGCGGCCGTCGATTGCAGCCGATAGTCTTGCGCCAACGCAGGTAATGCGCACAGAGACAAGCTGACCGCTAGAACAAAGGCGTGCATGGCTTAGAGTGAACACGCCGTTGATTTTTGCTCAAGTCCGGCGCGACGGGCGGCGTCTGTAGCTCAGCTGTAGTTACCGCCTCATTCACCCAAGTTTTCAACTCGATAGCAAGCGGCGTCGGGTACTTTCCCGCCATTCATGGACGTGACTCGCCGAGCCTTCGCCTTCTTTGGCGCGACTGCCCTTAGCAGCATCGCCTTAAGCGGGCGCGCCTATGCAGATGTACCGTCCAACATCCGCGGCGTGCTGGTTCAAGAGACGGCCGGTTGCTGCAGAGTAACTCTCGCGCTCGATCGGCCGGCGCAGGCGCGGACATTTTTCCTAAGCGAACCTGCTCGTTTCGTAATCGATGTCGCCAACAGTCAGTTGGCGCTGCCCGGCGGCGCTGTCGGCCAAGGGCCGGGCGCGGGACTGGTGCGCCGCTTCCGCTACGCGCCTCAAGAAGGCGGCAACGCCCGGGTCGTGCTTGACCTTGAGGGTCCGGCCAGCTTGGTGCGGCAAGAAATAGGCGGCCGCCGGAGCGCCACGTTGAGCTTCGACATCGCCGCTACAACGCCGTCAGCGCCGCCGCCAGCCCCGTTGGAGCGGCCAGCCAGGCAGCAAGCGCGCCGCACGGTGGTTATCGACGCCGGGCACGGAGGTCGAGATCCCGGCGCCATCGGCGCGGGTGGAACGCGTGAGAAGGACGTGGTTCTGCATTGTGCGCTCACGCTTCGGGACGCGCTTCAGCAGCGCGGCTACCACGTGGCTTTGACCCGCGACGCGGATTCCTTCGTCGAACTTGAGGATCGCGTCCGTTTTGCGCGCACCCAGCACGCCGATCTCTTCATCTCCATCCATGCCGACGCCAGCCCCAACCGGGAAACCGCGGGCGCGTCGGTCTACACCTTGTCCGACAGCGGCGCGGACCGCGCCCAAAACATGATGGCGTCGCAGAACTGGGACCTCGACCTCGACACGCGGAACGCGCTGGCGCGTGACATTCTGGTCGATCTGGCTCAGCGCGATACCACCAACAGGTCGGCGCAATTTGCGCAGCTGGTGATTCCCCGGCTTGGCCAGGTGGCCCCGCTCGTACGCAATACCCACCGGAGCGCTGGGTTCTTCGTGCTGCTCGCGCCCGACGTGCCGGCCGTGCTGATCGAGACCGGCTTCCTGAGCAATTCGACCGATGAGCGGCGCTTGGGCGACCCGCGCGCGAGAGAGCGGATGGCCGAGGCCATGGCCGGCGCCGTCGACGCCTATTTCGCGACGCCCGTTGTGTATGCGGCCGCACGCTGATTGGACGCGAATCTTAAGCTAATTCCGCTAGTCTCCGGGTTGCCGCGCCGGCCTTAATCGCGCCTCATTGCGGGGCGAGGCCGGGCGGCGGAACAACAACGCGCAGAAGCGGGACGCAATGTCGCGACAGAGCACTTACGACCGTGGTTGGGACGACGAGGATTACGACGATTACGACCGTCGCAGCTATCGCGAGCCCGGCGGCGGTGGTGGCGGCTTCCCCTGGCGAAAGGTGCTGCTCGGACTGGCGATCGCTGCGGGCGCAGGCGTCTTGGCGGTGCTTATCTTCTTGCTGGTCGCGCTGCAGGGATTGCCCGGCCTCACCGAGCTTCAGGAGTACGAGCCGCCGGTAACTAGCCGCGTGCACGCAGGCGACGGCGCGCTGGTGGCGGAGTTCGCGCGCGAGCAGCGCGTGTTCGTGCCGATCGAACAGATTCCCGACCACGTGAAGAACGCGTTCGTCGCGGTTGAGGACGCGCGCTTCTTCGAGCATTCGGGCCTCGACTACGCCGGCATTGCGCGTGCGATGGTCTCGAACGTTGGCAACGTTCTGCGCGGAAGGCGTCTGCAAGGCGCGTCCACCATTACGCAGCAGGTGGCCGGCAACATGCTGACAGGGCGCGCCGCCGAGTGCAGCGGCGGCATCGGCGGCTTGTTCTGCGCGGTCTACACCAAATTTCGCGAAGGTCTGATGGCGCAACGCATCGAGCGCGCGCTCGACAAAGACCGCATCCTCGAACTCTACCTGAACCAGATCTATCTCGGAAACCGCGCTTATGGCGTCGCCGCTGCCGCCTTAAACTATTTCGACAAGCCGTTGGCCGATCTTACGGTCGCCGAAGCTGCGTATCTTTCGATCCTGCCGAAGGGACCGGCTAATTATCAGCTGCCGCGCCATCGCGAACGCGCCGTGGCGCGCCGCGATTACGCCATCGGCCGCATGTTGGAGCGCGGCTACATCACCGAGGAGCAAGCAACCGCGGCTCGCGCGGAAGAGTTGACGGTGAGGAACCGCCTGGCCGGCGACCAATTCATCGCCGCCTCGCACTTCGTCGAAGAAGTGCGCCGCCAGGTGCAGGACCAGTACGGCGAAGACGCACTCTACGACGGCGGGCTCTCGATCCGCTCGACCATCGACACCCGTCTGCAGCTCGCGGCTGCGCGCGCGCTGCGCGCCGGGCTGGAGGATTATGATCGTCGTCACGATTGGCGCGGGCCGGTGGGTTCCGGCGATCCCGCCGGCGACGTGCAGGCGCAACTCCGCGAAGCGCCTGCAGCGCCGCAGCTCTCGAACTGGCTGCGCGCCATGGTCACGCGCACCGGCGGCGGCGCCATCACGCTAACCGACGAGAACGGTCAGAGCGGCCGGCTTGGCGATAACGATGCGCAATGGGCGGCGCAGGGCGCGCGCCGCGATGGCGCGCGTGCCTTGCGCGCGGGCGCCATTGTCTACGCAACGCGCGGCTCGAACGGACGCTACACGCTGCGCCAGGTGCCGGAGATCCAAGGCGCGCTGGTGGCGATGGACCCCCATACCGGGCGCGTCCTGGCCATGGTCGGCGGCTATTCGTTCAATGAAAGCACCGGCCTCAATCGCGCCACCCAGGCGCAGCGCCAACCGGGCTCTTCGTTCAAGCCGATCGTTTATGCGGCGGCGCTGGACTATGGCTTGACGCCGGCGACGCTCGTGGACGACGCGCCGTTGGCGATCGAGGCGGGCGACGGCTCCAATTGGTCGCCGGAGAATTACACGCGCGAATTCTATGGTCCGACTACATTGCGGCGCGGCCTCGAGATGTCGCGTAACGCCATGACGGCGCGCGTGGCGTATGAGATGGGTCCCGAGCGTATTCTCGACTACGGTCGCCGTCTCGGCATCTACGGCGACAACACCCAAGCCGTGTTCGCGCTGGCGCTTGGCGCGGGCGAAACCACATTGCTGCGCATGACCACCGGCTACGGCCAGTTCGTCAATGGCGGACGCCAGATTTCGCCGATTTTCATCGACCGCATTCAGGACCGTAACGGCGTCACCGTATTTCGTCGGGATCAGCGCGCGTGCGAGAGCTGCAATGCCGAGTGGGCGCGTCAGGCGCCGCCCGATCTGCCTGACACGCGTGCGCAGGTGCTCGACCCGGTGACGGCCTATCAGATCGTCTCGATGGCTGAAGGCGTCGTCCAGCGCGGCACGGCGACAGTCGTGAATTCTCTGGGTTATCCGCTGGGCGGAAAAACCGGCACCACCAATGACTACAAAGACGCGTGGTTCATCGGTTTTTCGCCCGACCTCGTTGTCGGCGTGTGGGCGGGTTTCGACCAACCGCGCGACATGGGCGAGGGCGAAACCGGCGGCCGCATCTCAGCGCCGATCTTCCGCGACTTCATGCGCGAAGCGCTGCGCGGCACTTCGCCTACGCCGTTCCGTATCCCGGCGGGCGCGCGCCTGGTGCGCATCGACTATCAGACCGGCGCCCTGCCGAATGCAGCGACGACACAAACGATCCTCGAGGCCTTCCGCCCCGACACAGAACCGACGCGCGATGTGACGTCCTCACCGTTCGTGTTTGGCGGCACCGATCCAATCGACCCGCGTGTTTTGTCCGGTCTGACCGGCAGCGACACGCCTGACGAGGGGCCGCGCGCCCAGCAGCAGGATGACGAGTCGAGCGGGCTGTACTGAGGGGCGACGCCGCTTGCGTTTTGCGGCGCGTGCCCTACATGCCTGCCACTAGATATCCGTAGAATCGAGTCCCGAAATGCGCGCTGAAATTGCGGCCTTAGCCGAACAAATCGAATCCGCCGTCGCTCTGCTGCGGAGGCGTCTTTGACTGGGATCGCGCCCAGGTTCGCTTTGATGAATTGACGGCGCTTTCGGAGCGCCCCGATTTCTGGAACGACCCGGAGAAAGCCCAGAAGCTGATGCGCGAGCGCACCAAGCTCGAGACGGGGATGAACAACATCCTTTCGCTGGAGCGGGACTTGCGCGACGGCGTGGAGCTGGCGGAACTCGCCGAGGCAGAGGGCGATGAGAGTCTCATCGCCGAAGCGCAGCAGGGGCTGAAGGCGGCGCAAGATCGGGCGGCGAAGGCGGAACTCGAAGCGCTGCTTTCGGGCGAGGCCGATGGCAACGACGCCTACATCGAGTTCAATTCCGGCGCCGGCGGCACCGAAAGCCAGGATTGGACCGAGATGTTGCTGCGCATGTATTCGCGTTGGGCGAATGCTCGCGGCTTCAAGGTCGATCTGCTTGAGGAGCAGGCCGGCGACACCGCAGGCATCAAGTCCGCGACCATTCTTGTCCATGGCGAAAACGCTTATGGCTGGCTCAAGACCGAAGCCGGCGTGCACCGGCTGGTGCGCATCAGTCCCTACGATTCCAACGCCCGCAGGCACACCTCGTTCGCAAGCGTCTGGGTCTATCCGAAGGTCGACGAGTCGATCGACATCGAAATCCTCGACAAGGACGTCCGGACCGACACCTATCGGGCCTCGGGCGCCGGCGGTCAGCACATCAACAAAACCGACTCCGCCGTGCGGTTGACCCACATCCCCACCGGCATTGTCGTCGCCTGCCAGGCCGAGCGCAGCCAGCACAAGAACCGGGCCGCCGCCTGGGACATGCTGCGGGCGCGGCTCTATGAAGCCGAGCTTCAAAAACGCGAGGCCGCCGCCCAGCAGCTGGCGGAGGCCAAGACCGAGATCGGCTGGGGAAGGCAGATACGCTCGTACGTCTTGCAGCCGTATCAGATGGTCAAAGACTTGCGGACGGGTGTTGAAACCTCTGATACGCAGGGGGTGCTGAACGGCGACCTCGATCAGTTCATGGCGGCGTCGCTGGCGGCGCGGGTGAGCGGCGCGGCGGACAAGCAGGTGGACGACATCGACTAGGGGATTGGGCGGGGGCCCGCGTGAGCATCGAGACGACAATCGAGACGCCTGGTGAAGTCGAGCAGCCGATCCCGTGGATCGTGCAGCACCAGCGCGCTCGCTGCTCGGGCGCTTCCCCGTTGACGACGTTCCAGGGACTCATATCGGACGAGATCGTGCTGCCGCAGAGCGCCGCCGATCACGGCGACCCAGAGCAATTGGTGTTGGCGACCGACGCGTGGGCGGATGCGCTCATGAACCAAGCGCATTTCCTGCCTGGAGAGTTTGCCCAAGAAGCGTTGTGGAGCTTCTACACCCGGGATTATCTGGTGCAGGCGAGGACGGGCGGGCATGCCCAATACTTTGCCAATCGCGGCGGCGATGAGATTGCGCTGCACTGCGCCGCCGCTGGTCTCAAGAGCATGCTCGCCGATCCGCATCTCGATCTGTTCAACCTGATGGTGCGGTTGAAGCGCGCAAAACCATCGGCGGCGCGCAAGGTCGCGGCGAGCAAGGGCTATCGCTCGCCCCAGGCCGCGCTCAAAGACTTAGACAAGCGCTTTGCCGAGTTGGAATTGAAGGAGCCGCTCACGCCGCGCCACAAGACGTGGTTGAAGAGCCTGCGCAAAGTCAAGCTGGCCCCGGACTCGGAAATGAATGCGCATCTCCAGCGTGTGGCTCAGGGCAATCCGCTGTTTGCGCGGCGCAAGCTTGAAGCGGACAGGCTGCGGGCCGAGCGCTTGCGCAGCGAACCGTCTTTCCGAGCCGTGAAGGCGCTCTGCGACATGGCGGGGCTACAAATCACGGGCCTGCGAACCATGGGCTTCGCACCGATGCGCTCGGCTTGGCCCGATGGGCCGGATGTTCGCGCTTTTGCGTTTCGGGCGGAGACCGACAAGGGGCCGCGCGCAGCCCTGTTCTATAGCGAAGGCGCACTGTTCAAGCGTCATCTCAGCGTTTTGGTGGAGCAGGGCGGCGGCTTGCCGTTGGGCTCCCTGTCGTTGCCCAAGGCCGAGTTCGCCGCGATTGTTCCCAAAGAAGGCTGAGCAGCAAGTCCCAGCGGCACGGTCCTATCGCCTCGGTCGCATCCGCTATACGCCTTCGGCGCCGAGGCGTGAGCGGAGGGCGTCCTCGCCGAGAGCAGCGCCGTGAAATTCCGACGTGCCAACGTCCGCGGGCGGCGCAGCGGCGCTCAGCAAGCTCTGCGGACCCGCCTGTTCCGAACTGACGCAGGCGGACAGCGCCATTAGCGTGAAGGCGAGGACGACAAGCACGGCCAAGCCGGCGAAGGATTGTTGAGCCATAAAGAAACGAGCCCCAGAATGAACTGGGGCTCGTGTCTGCAAGCCGGGCGCCGTTAACCCGTTAGTTCTCGGGCAGCCCAAGAATGTCGGCCGGCACGCCATGGCGGTCGACCCAGTCGATCCAGGCGACGTCCGTCGGCGCGATAACGTGCTCGAGCACCGTCCAGGTCCCGTTCTCGTTCTTGAGCAGGGCATGCACGCCGCCGCCCTCGTCCATAACGCCGTTTTCGTAGCGGCTGGCCAGATTGGTGGTCATCCAATCGATGGCGGACCCGTCGGCATTGAGAACCTCCGCGTCGATGTAGGCCCATCCGTCGCGGATGGTGGCTGTGCTCGGTTGCAAACTCACCGGCTTGCCGACTTCGGTCGAGATGATCGGCGTCAACACGTCGAGCGCGGCTTGGGTTGCAGCATTGGGCGCAGCCGGCGCTTCGACCGCGGCGGGCGCCTCGGTGGTGGTCGCTGGCGGCGAGCAGGCGGCGGCGAGCGCCGCGATGGCTACGAGCAACGCACGCATATCAGGTCTCCGACTCCAGTTTGGCTTTGAGGTTCTTTTCCAGCCAATGGATCGAATAATCGCCATTGAGGACGTCGGGCTCGTTCATGAGGTCGCGGAACAGCGGTAATGTCGTTTCCACGCCGGTGATCACCATCTCATTCAACGCACGCCGCAAGCGCATGAGACACTCGGCGCGGTCGCGGCCATGGACGATGAGCTTCCCGATCAGTGAGTCGTAATTAGGCGGAATCGAATAGCCCGCGTAAATGGCGCTATCGAGGCGTACGCCGAGACCGCCGGGCGGATGGAAGCCGGTGATCTTGCCGGGCGACGGGCGGAAACTCACCGGGTTCTCGGCGTTGACGCGGCACTCGATGGCGTGGCCGCGGAACTTCACGTCTTGCTGCTTGACCGAAAGCGGTGCGCCATCGGCGATGCGGATCTGTTCGCGCACCAGATCGATGCCGGTGACCATCTCCGTGACCGGGTGCTCGACTTGCAGACGCGTGTTCATCTCGATGAAATAGAACTCGCCATCTTCGAACAGATATTCGACGGTGCCGACGCCGAGATAACCGAGTTTCCTGATCGCGTCCGCGGTGATCTGACCGATGCGGGCGCGGTCCTCGGCGTTGAGCGCGGGCGAGGGCGCCTCTTCGAGCACCTTCTGGTGGCGGCGCTGCAGCGAACAATCGCGCTCGCCCAGATGAATGACGTTGCCATGGCTGTCGGCGACGATCTGGATTTCGATGTGACGCGGATGCGTCAGATATTTCTCCATATAGACTTCATCGTTGCCGAAGGCGGCCTTCGCTTCGGCGCGGGCGGTGTTGTAGGCCTCCGACAAATCCTCTTCGGTGCGCGCGACCTTCATGCCGCGCCCGCCGCCGCCGGCCGACGCCTTGATCAGGACCGGGTAGCCAATCTCCTTGGCGACTTTCTTGGCCTCCGCTTCATCGGCGACGCCGCCAGCGGAGCCCGGCACCACGGGCATGCCGGTGTCGATGGCGGCTTGCTTGGCGGCGATTTTGTCGCCCATCAGCCGGATGTGCTCGGCCGTCGGGCCGATGAAGGTCATGCCGTGCTGGGTGACGATCTCGGCGAACTTGGCGTTCTCCGAGAGGAAGCCGTAGCCCGGATGGATCGCCTGTGCGCCGGTGATCTCGGCGGCGGCGATGATCGAGGGAATGTGCAGATAGCTCTTGGCGGCAGGCGGGGGCCCGATACAGACGCTCTCGTCCGCCAAGCGCACGTGCATCGCCTCGGAGTCCGCCGTGGAGTGCACCGCGACCGTGGAGATGCCCATCTCCTTGCAGGCGCGGTGGATGCGGAGCGCGATCTCGCCGCGATTGGCGATGAGGACTTTGTCAAACATCGGCTGAAACCCCTCCTCGCCCTTGATGGGCGAGGTGGCGCGAAGCGCCGGAGTGGGTGGCGGCACAGTTTCGAGGAATCACCCACTCAATCATTCCGCCTGCGCCTTTCGGCTTCGGCGGACTGACAGCTCGCCCATCAAGGGCGAGCAGGCCTACTGCCTTCTTCATTCGATAATCATCAGCGGCTGGTTGAATTCGACCGGATCGGCGTTGCCGACCAGAATTTGCCGGACCACGCCGTCGCGCGGCGCATGGATCTGGTTAAAGGTCTTCATCGCCTCGACCAGCAGAATGGTCTGGCCCTTGGTGACACGGTCGCCGACCTTGACGAACGGCGGCGCGTCCTCGTTGGCCGCCAGATAAGCAGTGCCTACCATCGGCGACAGCACTGCGCCCGGGTGCGAAGCGGCATCCTCCGGCGCGGCTTGGGGCGCCGCGGGCGGCGGCGGTGGCGCCGCTGCTGCTGGCGGCGGCAGCGCAACGGCGGCCGGCGCGGGCGCCGAGTGCACGACATGCGTATGCGCGGGCGGCGGCGGGGCCATGGTCAGCGTGCGCGCCAAGCGCAGCCGCAACTCGCCGTACTCGACCTCGATCTCGGTCAGGCCGGTGTCGTCCAGCACCTTGGCCAGATCGCGTACGAGCTCGGCATCGACGCCGCTCTTGGAGGCCTTGCGCTTGGGCTCACGTTTCGCTGGCACGCGCACCGGCGCTTTCTTCACAACGGCTCGGGATCGTTTCTTGCTCACGCGTTCTTGCCTTCATTCGCCAGCAAGGCAGCCGCCTCGATGGCCAGTAAATACGATGTCGCCCCAAAGCCGGCGATGACGCCCTTTGCGGCTTGGCCCACGAGCGAAACGTGACGGAAATCCTCACGCGCCGAAGGGTTGGAGAGGTGGGTCTCGATCACCGGCACGCCGATCGCCTTGATGGCGTCATGGAGCGCGACCGAGGTGTGGGTATAGGCGCCGGCGTTTAGAACGACAGCCGCCGCCTTGTCGCGGGCCTCCTGCAGCCAGGTGACCAACTCGCCCTCGACGTTCGACTGGCGGAAGACGATCGCGCGGCCCAGCTGCATAGCCCGTTCGGCGCACGCGGTCTCGATCTCGGCCAGAGTGACGTGGCCGTAGATGTGCGGCTCTCTGGTCCCCAACAGATTTAGGTTGGGGCCGTTCAGCACGTAGATCGGTTTGGCGTCCGGCATCGTCCCCAGAAAACGTCCTTCTCGCGGGCGGAAGGGGGCTTCCGTTGAACCCCGGCTCAAGGGGTCCTAAGTCGGGGCGGATAGGAAGGCTTATGCGTCTGACGGTCAACGGAGAAATGCGAGAAGCGCCTGACGGGGCGACCCTGGCCGGCCTGCTCGCCTCCCTGGGGATCGACGGCCGCCGGGTGGCGGTCGAACGCAACCGCGAGATCGCGCCTAAGAGCCTATGGTCTGAGATCGCGCTTCAAGACGGGGATCAGCTTGAGATCGTCCAGTTCGTGGGGGGCGGGTAAGCTTGTTTTTGAAAGTTCGAAGTCGCAGGTTCACATCATGATCGACTGGTCTGAATGTTCCGAAGTCGAACGTAACCCCGCCAAGGTAAGCGGGGCCTGGGTGTTCAAGGGCACGCGCGTGCCGGTGAAGGCGCTCTTCGAGAACCTAGAAGGCGGCGCCACGGTCGATGAGTTCTTGGAATGGTTCCAGGGCGTGCAGCGCAGTCAAGTAGACGCTGTCCTGGAGCACGCGCAGCGCAGCCTCGAAACCGTCTGACAGCGCAAGCATGAAAATCCTCCTTGATCAGGGGACGCCAGGGCCGCTGCGCAGGGCGCTGTCGAGCCACGAAGTGAAGACTGCGTTTGAGTGTGGGTGGGATCGGCTCGAAAACGGGGCGCTCCTGGCTGCTGCTGAGGCCGACGGTTTCGAAGTCTTTGTCACCACCGATCAGAATCTCCAATATCAGCAAAACCTGACGCAGCGGCGCATCGCAATCGTCGTTCTGAAAACGGCAAACTGGCCGCGCCTTCGGCCGCATGCCAACCTTATTGTGAAAGCTCTTGAAGCAATTGCGCCTGGAGCTTTCGTGGAAGTATCGACGCCATGACTGACGCCCCACTCATCGCCGGCCAGAACACCACCGTCCCTCCCCGTGCGGGGAGGCTGTCGATGCGCAGCATCGACGGGCGGGGCGGCGGCGATATGCGAACAATTTCTCCCCACCCGTCAGCTTCCGCTCCGCGTAATCTGACACCCTCCCCGTGCGGGGAGGGACGAGGCCTGCGCCATGACTGACGCCCCACTCACCATCGCCGGCAAGAGCTACGCCTCCCGCCTCATCATCGGCACGGGCAAGTACAAGACCTACGCCCAGAACGCCGCCGCGCTTGAAGCCAGCGGCGCCGAGATCGTCACGGTTGCGGTGCGGCGCGTGAATCTCTCCGATCCGAGCAAGGAGCGCCTCACCGATCACATCGATCCCAAGAAGACGACCTTCCTGCCCAACACCGCCGGCTGTTTCACCGCCGACGAAGCGCTGCGCACGCTGCGCCTCGCGCGCGAGGCGGGCGACTGGAAGCTGGTGAAGCTCGAAGTGCTCGCCGACCAGAAGACGCTCTATCCCGACATGGAAGAGACGCTCAGCGCCGCCAAAATCCTTGTCGCCGAAGGCTTCGAAGTGATGGTCTATTGTAGCGACGATCCCGTCTACGCCAAGAAACTCGAAGACGCCGGTTGCGTCGCCATCATGCCGCTGGGCTCGCTGATCGGCTCGGGGCTCGGCATCCAGAACCCGGTCAACATCCGCCTCATCGTCGAACAATCCCGCGTCCCCGTCATCGTCGATGCCGGCGTCGGCACCGCGAGCGATGCGACTGTGGCGATGGAACTCGGCGTGGACGGCGTGCTCATGAACACCGCCATCGCGGAAGCCAAGGACCCCATCCGCATGGCGCGCGCGATGAAGCACGCAGTGATCGCTGGCAGAGAATCCTACCTCGCCGGGCGCATGCCAAAGAAGAAATACGCGGATCCAAGCTCGCCGTTAGGCGGGCTGATTTGACCGCGTCGACCGACGGCGCTTCGGTGGCAAGTATATCAAGAACAAAGGCGTTGGCCCAACCTGCTTCAGCGGCCCGCGCTAACGCGCAATCTTCACCAGATCAGCGCCTTTGGTTTTCTCCGGGAGCGCGCGGAAGTCGCCGCGTGCATCGAGGGCGACGCCGAGCAGCGCCTGAAAGATTCGCCGCGGCAGCGTCTGTGCGCCGAATTGCTCCAGGTGCGGCGTAATGAATTGGGCGTCGAGTAGTTTGAAGCCGCCGTACTTGAGGCGCGCCGCGAGATGCACGAGCGCGGCTTTGCTGGCGTCGGTCGTCTGGGAGAACATGCTCTCGCCAAAGAAGGCGGCGCCGAGGGCGACGCCGTAGAGCCCGCCAACTAGCTGGCCATCAAGCCGCGCCTCGACGCTATGAGCGAGGCCGCGCCGATGCAGCTCAAGATAGAGCGCGCGGATGTCGGGATTGATCCAGGTGTCTTCGCGGTCCTTGCCCGGGGCGGCGCAAGCATCGATCACGGCGGCGAAGTCGCGGTCGACGGTAAACGTGAATAGGTCTTGCCGCAGCGTGCGGGCGAGCCGGCGCGGCACGTGGAAGCCATCGAGCGGCAGGACGCAGCGCCATTCGGGGTCGACTATGAAGAAACCCTCGTCGTCGCGGCTCTCGGCCATCGGAAAGACGCCGCGCTTGTAGCAGGCGAGCAGGTCGTCGGTGGTGAACGGCTTCACGCCGTCAGGATGCCAAATTCGCGCCCAAGAGCAACGGCTTCCTCCAGCTATGCCGGACGCGCGCGCTTCGGAAGCCGCACGCGCTCCAAGGGCGCGAACAGCAAGCCTAGCGCGATCGTCAGCACCACCGCCGCGATCCAGATCACGTACTTGCCGGCGCCGAGTCCGCTCCCCGCAAAGGCGGCGAGCGAATAGCCCATGCCCTGCCACAGATAGATCGAATACCCGGCGGTCATGAACGGCTTCAGAAGCGACGAACGCGCCAGCGCCTGCAACCGCCCCTCGCTGATCCCTCTCGCGGCGATCAGAAGCGCCATCATCCAAACGCTCGAGAACAGGAAGAACATCGTGTTCGGCGGGAATTTGTTTGCCTGCATGTCGAGGCTGACCTCGCCCGGCAACAGCACCAGAGCGCCCGCCATCCCGGCCAGCGCGAGCGCGAGTGCAATCCGATAGTCGCCAACGCTCCAGCGCCTTGGCGCGGCCGCCAGCATGAAGCCGAACATCGTCCAGAGCGCGTAGAAGATCGTGTGCTTGACGATCTGATCGTCGAACGGCGCCGCCAGATGCACAGTATCCAGTGCGAGCATGAGCGGGACGCCGCCGCAGACCAGCATCCAGGGTTTGACGAACTGAGGCGGACGGAGCGCGGTCAGAAACGGCAGCAGCGCGGTCACCAGTATGAAGGGCGCGATGAACCACAAATGCCAGCTCAGCATGTTCCAAGTTTGCCCAGCGCCGCGCGCAGCTGGGTTGATCCACGAAGATAGCCGCGCCCAGGCCTCTTGCCAGCTGAACGCGCCATCCCAGCCGATGAACGTCACCACCAAAGCCGCGGCGAGAACGTAAACGAGGTATGGCAGATAGATGCGCACCCCGCGGCGCAGCAGGAAATCCAGGTAAGCGCCAACGGTGAGGCGCTCTTTCCGCGCGCCTTCGGCGAGAAAATAGGCGGCGCCGGTGATCATGAAGATCGGCGGCATTTCGAAGAGAAGCAGCGCCCCGATGTCGCGCGGCGCGATCCCAAGCCAGAAAATGCCGTGAATGACGATGACGATCCACGCCATGAGCAGGCCGCGCGCCACGTCGAGCCCCACATCGCGGTCTGGCGGAGGCTTTGACCCTTCGATCAATAGATCAGGTGCCGCGCGCGCTCGGCGAGCCATGCCTGCTCATCCGGCAGCGTCAGCGCGTCGAGATCGCCGGGCGCCGCTTCAGGATCGTCGACCCATTGGCGCAACAGCGGCGAGCCGTTGATGACATCGATCGCCAACTTATCGAACACATATTCGTACGAAAACTCTCTCCAGAGCTGATAGTCCGGATAGAGCCGTCGGATCGCCTTGAACGCCAGCGCCTGCACCCGCCAGGGTTTGAACGCCTCGTGATCGTAATAGGCAGGGTCTTCGCAGTGGATTTGGACGCCATGGCAGAGCTGTCCTTCCCACTTGTGGAAAGTCGGCTCGAACCAGATTTCGCGTAGCTTACAGCCCTTGAGCCAATGCGGCGCCAGCCTATTCATCTCGGCCATCACCTTGCGCGCATCGATGTCGCCCGCGCCGAACATCTCCAGCGGCCGGGTCGTGCCGCGCCCTTCTGAGAGAGTCGCGCCTTCCACCATCACCGTGCCCGCATAGGCGCGCGCCATCCAGAGATTGGGCGCGTTCGGAGAGGGGTTAACCCAGGTGCGCGAGGCGATGGGCCAGCCGTAGCCGGGCGCGTCATCGGGCCGATAGCCTTCGATCTCGATCACACGATAAGCGACGTTGAGCTTGAAGTGATCGATGAACCAGCGGCCCAATTCGCCGAGCGTCAGCCCGTGGCGCATCGGCATCGGCCCGGCGCCGACAAAGCTCTCCCAGCCCGGGCGGAGCGTCAGCCCTTCGACCGGCCGCCCAGCAGGATTGGGCCGATCCAGGACCCACACCTCTTTGCCGTCGCGTGCGCACGCTTCGATCATGTAAAGCAGGGTCGTGATAAACGTGTAGATGCGGCAGCCCAAATCCTGGAGATCGATCAGCACGACGTCGAACGTCGACATCATCTGCCCCGTGGGCGTGCGCTGATCGCCATAGAGGCTGAACACCGGAATGCCGTGCACGGGATCGGTGTAATCGCGCGACTCCACCATATTGTCCTGCTTGTCGCCGCGCATGCCGTGCTGCGGCCCGAACGCCGCTGTGATGCGCACGTCCTCGCAAGCCATCAACGCATCGAGCGAATGCGTCAAATCGCGCGTCACCGAGGCTGGATGCGCCACCAACGCCACCCGCTTGCTGCGCAAAGGTGCGCGCAACGCGGGGTCCTCAAGCAGCCGATCGATGCCGAATTTCATGAGCTTATAATGTGGGACGAACTGATTCCCGCCAACGCCGGTTATGCCTCGAAGGGGGCAATCAGCGGGATAACCCGCCGCCCGTCGCGCCGGTAGATCAGAAAGTCACGATCTAGTGTCAGCACCTGGCAGTTCGAATAGATTTCCGACATCCGCACCAAGCAGACGTCCGCCAGTGAAGCGCCCATTTCGGCGTAGCGGCGCAGAAGTCGCCGAACGGCCTCCACGTCGCTCGTCAGGGAGAATTCCACTTTCACAGCGCCCCGAGCCACCATGTCGAGCACCGCTGAAGGGTCTCGACCGCGCGCTTTGAGCACGAAGCACGCCTCGCCAAGCACGATTTCACACGTCAACAGCGGCGGCTTCAGTCTGCGCAGCTGTGCGGCGGCCCATTCGTGGTGGTTGTCCGCCGGATTTAAGAACGCCACCAGCGGCCCGGTGTCCAGGATCGTCTGCGCGCTCACTCGCCGAAGCCACGGAGATATTTCGGGTTGGTCGACAAGTCCTTCGGCCCTTTTCCGGCTGCGCCCTTCAAATCGCTCACCAAATCGAAGACGCTGCCTTCGCGGTGCTCCGGCTCTTCAACCATCCGTTCGATGGCCTCGCGCACGATTTCGCTTTTGCGCTGACCGCGCTGACGTATCAGCGCCTCAAGTTTCGAGGCGAGCGCTTCAGGAATTTTGACCGTGAGCGTGACCATTGGATTACCTGATCGGCAATCTAGTAATACCGCCAAAGAGTGTCAATCAACCGCCAGGACAAATCCGGCGGCGTGATGAAAGTCCGGCTTGCCCGGCGGATGCTTCAGCGCCCAGTACGACATCGCACCGTTTGTTTCCTCAATCACAGCGGCCAGCGCCAGCTGCCACGGTTCCTCGCTGGCCGGCAGATAAATCAACGCATCGACATCGATGTGGGTGGCGTTCGCGCCGGTGATGATCGCCGGCGGCGATAGTTCAGCCAGCGCCATGCCTTCGCGATAGTCGGTGAAGTGATACGCCGCCCATTTGGAGGACGGCGACAGGTTGAACTCGTAATAGCCAGCCCCCGGCGTCGTCTCCACGAACGCCTCGAAACACGTCGTCTTCCAAAGCTCGTCCGTGCGGAGCGGGTCGCTCGGCGGCGCCAGGCTGATGTTCGCAATCCGCCCGCTCACCGTGTAGCGCAGCGCCAAAAGCCCAGGCTCGGGCCGCGCCACGGCAACGTCGATCCGATCGACGGCCGTGCTCGGCGTGTCTGGGTGGCAAATCAGTTGGTGCAGCACGCCGCCGAGCCTAGCATACGAACCGCTTAAGGGCGCGGTAACGTCCGCCTCCCGCCCGAGCGAGGATGCATTGCGCTCAGCGCCATGCTATCGGCCCGCCCACTATGACCACCCAAGCTGCCGTCCAATCCCAATTTCTCCGCGACGCTATCGCGCGCGGGCAGTTTCACCAATGCACCGATCTCGAAGGCCTGGACAAAGCCGCCGCTGCGGGCGTCACCGGCTATATCGGTTTCGACATGACTGCCCCCAGCCTTCATGTCGGCAATCTCACCCAGATCATGTACCTCCGCCGCCTTCAACAAGCTGGCGGCAAGCCCATCGTGCTCCTCGGCGGAGGCACCACCCGCGTCGGCGATCCCTCCGGCAAGGAGGAAATGCGCCAGCTGCTCAGTGAGGAGCAGATTGTTCAGAACACCAAGTCGATCCAGGGGACGTTCGAAAAGTTCTTGAACTTCGGCAGCGGCAAGAGCGACGCCATTCTCGTCGACAATTCCGAATGGCTCCTAAAGCTCAACTACCTCGATTTCCTCCGCACGGTCGGCCGCCACATGTCGGTCAATCGCATGCTGACCATGGACAGCGTTAAACTCCGCCTTGAGCGCGAGCAGCCAATGAGCTTCATCGAATTCAACTACATGATCCTCCAGGCCTACGATTTCGTGGAGCTGAAGAAGCGCTACAATTGCGACCTGCAAATGGGCGGTAGCGATCAGTGGGGCAACATCGTCAATGGCGTCGAACTCGGCCGCCGTATGGAAGGCTACAACCTGTTCGGCCTGACCCAGCCGCTGATCACGACCGCATCGGGCGCCAAGATGGGCAAGACCGCGCAAGGCGCGGTCTGGCTCAACGCGGACATGCTGAGCCCCTACGAGTACTGGCAATACTGGCGCAACACCGAGGACGCCGACGTCGGCCGTTTCTTGAAAATCTTCACCGATCTGCCGCTCGCGGAGATCGCACGCCTCGAAGCGCTGCAAGGCGCCGAAATCAACGACGCCAAGAAGCGTCTCGCCACCGAGGCGACGGCGCTGTTGCATGGGCGCGAGGAGGCAAACAAAGCGGAAGAGGCCGCCCGCGCTACTTTCGAGCAAGGCGCGCGCAGCGACAATTTGCCGACGTTCGTGGTGTCAAACGAAGAACTCAACGCTGGCGTCCGCATCGCGGCGGCATTCGTGCGTGCGGAACTCGTCGCCTCCAACGGTGAAGCCAAGCGCCACATCGCGGCGGGCGCGCTACGCGTGAACGACACGGCGGTGACCGACGATACAGCGACGCTGTCGAGCGCCGATGTCATCGACGGCGCCATTAAACTCTCGCTCGGAAAAAAGAAGCACGCGCTATTGCGCGTGCAATAATTCAGGGCGGCGTGACGCTCGCGAGTGCTTCCACGCTCTCGGCGGCCGGCGGCGCTGGCTCCGGTGCAAGTGGTGGTGTTTCCTCTGGACTGAACGAGTGCGTGCCGCCCGACTCGCGTTGCGGCGTCGGGGTTTCTCTTGCGGGAAGCGGTTCGAACATGCGTCTCAATATGCCTGGCGTGAGCGCCGACACCGGATTGACCCCGACGCGCGGCTCGCCCGCGGGCCCGTTGATCGAATAGGTCATGCCGAACACGCCTTCGCCGCGGCGCGACACCAAGAGATCGCCGAGCACGGGGATGCTGCCGAGCATGGAGAGGTTCAGCATCGGCGATGGCGCTACGACGCCGTCGATGTCGAGGTCGTCGGCGGAGATGTTGTATCTCCCCGCGCCGGTGAGGCCGAGCGATGGGCCAGTCATGCGCCCGTCCGCAAAGGTCAAACGATCGCCAGCGTAGGTCATGTCGGCGTCCAAAGCGGTGAAGCCGATGCCGTCGCCGTTCAGCATCTCGACCAGACCCGTAAGCGATCCGGCGGATGAAAGCAGCCGCGCCATCGCCGGCAAACGCACCACCTGGAAGTCGCGCATTTGCACATTGAAGCGTGCTTGGCTCGACGCCCCGCCGCGCCAATCGCCATCGGCCGCAGCCGTTCCGCCGACTACGTTTTCAGCGCCAGTCAGCGCGCGTACCGCAAATCCGGCGTCCGCCGAACGGAAATAGACACGGCTCCGCGCATCGCCGGCGCGCGGTCCGAGCGATAGCACAAAGGGCTCTCCGCCCGGCGTGCGCCCCTCGGCAGAGAGCGTCATCAGGGCATCGCGGGAAGTCACAAGCTGGACATTGGCGTTGCTCAAGGTCGCGCCGCCTCGCATCTTGAGCCGATCGACGACCACGTTCGCCCGCATCGCCAGACCGGCGCTCTGCCGCGACGAAGTTGGTTGGCCTGCCGGCGCCCGCTCCGCCGCTATGAACGGCGCGGCGTCGAACAAAGCTCCGCGTATGTTGACGTCGAGCACGCCGTCCTGTGCGCGCGCTGCAACCACCCGCGCATCGGAGCTTCCCTCTACCGCGAGCCGCGGCAGATCGACTTCCACGATGCTGTTGTCGCGGGCGAGACGAACGCGGCCTTGGACATTCAATCCGCTGCCGCGCGCCTCGATATCATTGAACGCCAGTCCGCCGTCGCGCTGTCGCTGCACGGTGAAACGGGCCGAGGCGGGCGCGCCGGCGCGTTTCGTCCAGAACGAACGCGGCAACTCCATTGCGGCGTTGCGAAGATCGAGATCGATGCGTGCATTGTCGACATCGAAACCCTGGCCCTGTCCGGTGACCGTGACCCCGATGCGGCCCTGGGCGTAGCGTGCGATCGGATAGCCGAGCCGCTCCAGATCGTCGGCGTCGAAATCGCCCGATATCTGGTATTCCGACGATGTGTTCACTTGCGCGCCGCGCACGCCGATCCGCTCGGTCCAACGCACACTCTGGATCGCGGAGTCGCCAGCCCTGATCGGCCCTGACACCGTCACCGCGCGCTGATCGCCTCTAACCGTAAGTTGGCCTTGAGACACCGCAACACGCCGCGTGGTCATATTCCCGGCAAAATCGCGGATCGATCCGTCGACGCTGAATCGCCAATCCTCGAACGGCGCTTCCCGCACCATAGGGCGCTGGATGCGAATGTTGACGCTGCCGCGCCCGGTGGCGCTGGCTGCGTCAATGGGCAAGCGGTCGCCCAGCGCGATCGGCTCCTGCGCCAAGACTTCGAGAAGCTGCCGCGCGTCGCCCTCGACGTGACCCGAAACCGTCGCCATGGCGCCGCGTGGTTTGAAGCGCGGCGCCTCGACGCGACCGTTGGTCACCGTCATGCCGTGGAAGCGCGCTTCGGGGATGGTCATATCGAAGCGGTTTCCGCGCAGAACGCCCGACCCGCGCGCGTTGGTCACCGGCGACATCGTCGGTGCAAACTGCATGGAGGCGTCCGCAACATTGAACCGTACATCCACCGCGTCGTCGCTCAGCGCTTCGTCGACGAGGTCAGCAGGGGTAATGTTGAGGCGCACCGTTGCGTCGGTGACGCGCCCGCCGGTGATCGAGCGCGCCAGATACGCACGCGCGCTCTCGCCAAGACCGATCGGCCACATGTGCATGACATCGCGGGCGTCGAGAGCGCCCTCGACTGCGCCTTGCAGTTCGACTCCCATGCGCGAACGTCCGCCCGCGTCGGCCCAGTAGAGGCGACCGGCGCCGGTGAATGTGGCTTCGCCCGTGCGTGCGCTGATCTGCGTGAGTTGTATGGATCGTTCCGCCGACACGATGGCGCCAACGATCTGGACCTGAGAGAATGACAAGGGCTCGGTGAACGCGCCCGGCACCGCCAGTCTCATGGACGGCAGTGAGATGTTCAACGCCGCCGGCTCGTTCGGCGCCGCGCGCATGATCGCCGAGACATCGCGCAGCCGAATTTCGCCGCCGACGCGCGTGCTTTCCCCGGCGAGCGCGATGTCGTCGATGATCAGTTCGTCTGTTTCGATGTCGTAGCGCCCATGGAGACGTCCGCCGCTGAGATTGTAACGTTCACCGGCAACATCGGCGGAGCCTTCGCCCACCGTCACTTCGCCTTCAAATCGGTTCACGCCCGCTTGCCGATCCATGCCGATCGAGACGTTCATCGTCACCGGCGCGTCGAGACCGGCGAAAGGCCCGAGTGCTGCAGGTGAGAACAGCGCGCGCGGGCGTGCGTTCTCGGCGCCAAACTCGATCACTGCGTTCTGAAATCGTGTGTCCGTCGTGATGCGCAGGTTCGCTGGCGCGCTGCCCTCGGCGCCCTCGAGTTCGGCTTCGGCGCTTAGCGTCAGAGAGCGTCCGCGGCGTGCGAGTTCGAAGCGTGCGCTGTCCGCGGTCCAGCGTCCGCCGCCGGCGTCGTCCGCGAGCGTCAATTTTGCATCACGCACCGAAATTTGCCGGAGGCCGCCTCCGGCGCCGATCGGCCTGAAGGCGCCCTCCAGACCGTCGAGTACGCGCGCGACGCGCTGCTCCAATGTCTCGTTGGGCGGCGGCGGCGGGATGATGATGTCGGGCGGCGCGTCCTCGGGGCCGAACGCGATGAGCAGCGCGCCATCGATCCGACGTGTTATCGCGAATTCGCCGCCCACGAATTCCGCGCGCGCCACCGAAACACGGCCGATCAATAAAGGCAGCAGGTTGAGATCGATCCGGGCTTCTTCGGCGCGGGAAAGGATGGCGCCGCGCCCGTCCTCGACCGTCACGCCAACGGCCTTGAGCTGGAGTGCGCCGGCCTGGCTCCACGCCAGCTGCACGCTCTCGATGCCGACCGGCCGGCCTGCGCGGGCTGTGCTGAGTTCCGCCTGGACGTGTTCGCGGATCGAATTCAGCTCGATCGGGCCTTGGCTCAGCCGCCACCACGCCACGCCGAGGCCGATCGCGAGCGCCGCGATCAGTCCGAGAAAAACCTCGACCGCAATCAGCGTCGAGCGGCGGATCATCGGGCCTGCTCCAACGCCCCTCGCAAGCATCTAGCGCGGTTTGGGTTTTTGACGCAAAGCAAAGCCCCAGCCCGGACGCAGTGGCCGCCTGGGAAAACGGCCCACGGGCCGCGAGCCTGGAGGCTCCCGATGGCTAAGACGCTCAAACCTGGCGACCCCGCACCCCCCTTTGACCTGCCGACAGCCGGGGGCGGGCGCGTCAGCTTGGCGAGCCTCAAAGGCAAGCGCGTCGTCCTCTATTTCTATCCAAAGGACGACACCCCCGGTTGTACTCTGGAAGCCCTAAACTTCACTGAAAAAGCGAGAACTTTCACAAACTTGGGCGCCGCCATCGTCGGCGTCTCACGCGATAGCGTCGCTCGCCATGAGAAATTCGCGGAAAAACATGGTCTATCTGTGATCTTGGCCTCGGACGAACAGGGCGAAGTCACCGAGGCCTACGGCGTTTGGGGCGAGAAGACCCTCTACGGACGCAAGTTCATGGGGATCGAGCGGGCAACCTTTTTGATCGACCCGAAAGGCCGCATCGCCCAGGTCTGGCGCAAGGTGCGCGTGCCCGGACATGTGGAAGACGTGCTGGCCGCCGTTAAGAATTTAGGCCCGAGATAGGCGCGTTATTTACTGTATTTGCGCCGATTTGGCTTAGTTTTGGCAGAAGAGCGTTAAACAAGCTGAAATTCCTGTAAACGCGGCCGCGCGGTGTTGCATTTCGGGAGGGTTTCAGGTTGAGATGGCCTTCGGCGGGGCTAACGGCATTTTGTTTTAGGTTAGTGGGCGGTGGCGGACCATGAGCCAGTTCGGATCGCGGGCACGGTCGTTGTTCGATCGAATGTTCCCGGAGCGTCAGATTTATCATCGTAGCGGCGGGACTGTCCGTTACGTTTCACTGTCACCTGGAAAGCAAGCGCTGCTCGCGCTGAGCGCGGTGGGCCTCGCCGGCTGGTGCGTTTACGCGACCGCGAATACCTTGCTTGAAGGCCCGCAGGCCACTGCATCGAACGCGGAGATCGACCGCGAGCGGGCCAAATATGACCGCTGGCTCAACGAGTCCCGCGCCCAAGCTGCCGCCAGCCAGGCTCTGCTCGAGGAACGGACCCGCCAGTTCGACCGCGCCACGGCCGATTTCGAGAGCCGCCACGAGGTTCTTCGCTCTTTGCTCGAATACGCCGGGGGCGCCAGCCTCCAGCTCGCTGCCAACCGCCCGATCGAGCGCGACGGCGCCCGCATCATCATGGCCGCCTCCATCGACGAGGCCGAACCGCGCCAGTCGCGCGCCATCGCGGCTGAGCCCTATCAAGTCACCACGGTCGGCTTCCGCGCCCGCACAGAGGCTCTCGAAGGCGATCAAGAACAAACCCTCGCCGAACTCGAGGACAGCGTCGTCGAACGCAGCGAACAGGTGCGGGGCGTGCTGCGCCTGACCGGCGTGTCGATGGCTTCGCTCACGGGCCCTGACGCAGACGCAGCAGCCGGCGGGCCGCTCGTCCCGCAGGATTTCGTCGCCTACTTGCGCGACAGCGGCCTCAATCCGGCTTTTGCCGAGCGGGTTGCGCAAGTGGCCGCGCGGGTCACCGAGTCCCGCCGCCTCGCCAACATCGCCGACTCGACGCCGTTGGCGGCCCCCGTGGCCGTCGATTACCGCGAAACCTCTGGCTACGGCCAACGCATCGATCCGTTCACTGGCCGCCCGGCGTTCCACTCCGGTCTCGACATGGCGGCGTTCGAGCGCGCGCCCGTGGTCGCCACCTCGCCCGGCACTGTGGTTTATGCTGGCACCCGCTCAGGATACGGCTACACCGTCGAAATCGACCACGGTCATGGCTTCAAGACCCGCTACGCCCACTTGCGCGACATCCAAGTCGAGCGTGGCGACAACGTCGCCATCGGCCAGCGCATCGGCTCGATGGGCTCGACGGGTCGCAGCACCGCAACGCACCTTCACTACGAGGTGTGGTTCCGCGGCAGGGCGGTAGACCCTGTCAATTTTCTGAGGGCAGGACGGCATGTTCACGAACAAGGGTAACACGCGTACGGACTCGAACTTGCCAGCTCTTCCTGAACCCACTCAACAACGCCGCATGTCGCCCGGTCGCGCCGGGATCGCCTCGATCATCGCCAATGGCGTCAAGATCACCGGCACCATCGACGCCGACGGCGCCGAACTACAGGTCGACGGTGAGATCGAAGGCAATGTTCGCGGCGGCTCGCTGACGGTCGGCGATACCGGCATGGTCAAGGGCGACGTGGTCTCCGAAAGCGTGACTGTGCATGGGCGCGTCGAGGGGTCGGTGCGTGCGCGCAAGGTCATGCTCGCGCGCAATGCTCACGTGCTTGGCGACATCGTTCACCAGTCGCTGTCCGTTGAGATGGGCGCAGTGTTCGAAGGTCAGTGCCGCTACTTGCAGGACCCGCTTTCGCAATCGGGCCCGGGCCAACCCTCTCAACCGCACATCGTCTCGGCGCACGACCGCTCGAGCGCCTTCGGCGGCGGCAATTCGGTGTTCGGCGAACCGTCGAACGATGACCGTCTGGTCTCCGGCGTGATCGTCACCGGCACGAACTGATTTTCTTCTTCGTTGCGAACTTGAGGCCCGGCGGAAGCCGGGCCTTTTGTTTGGGATGCATCCAGGACCCTGTCTGGCGGCGGTTCATCGGTGTACAGCAGGGGGCGCCAGATGCAGTTACATGAAGCTCAAGCCGACCTTCGCCGCGGTTATGTCGGCGGCGGGCCAGGCGTCATTATCTCCGGCTTGGTGTGGGGCGCCGCGGCGGTGATCGAAGCCCGCAGCGGGCCAGTGCTTGGATTCGCCGCGCTCTTCTTGGGCGGAATGCTGATCTTTCCGCTCTCGCTGTTCACGGCGCGCGCGTTGTTCCGCCGCGCCGGCGCGCAGAAGGGCAACGGCTTAACACCGATCGCCATCGAAAGCACGGCGTCAATGATCGCTGGGCTCTTCGCCGCCTATCTCTTCCTCAGCATAGAGCCGCGCCTTGTGTTTCCAATCGCGGCCCTCGCCGTCGGCGCCCACTATTTCGCCTTTCGGACTCTCTACGGCGAACCATTGTTCGTCGCGCTGGGCGCGCTGATTGCGGCGCTCGGGCTCAACGGCGTCTTCTCGTGGGTTGTTTTGCCCGGCGGGCTTCTCTGGTGGGTAGCCTGTGTGGAGATCCTGGCCGGCGTCATTCTCACCGCGAAAAATCTGAGGTCCTAAACCTATTGTCGCGCCGACTAACGCCCTCGAGGCCAACGCCCCTCGTGTGTCGATTTAGCGACAAGCGCGTCGCTACAAATTTGGTCTAGAACCACCCTTTCTTCTTTTTCTTCTCTTCCGGTGGCGGAGGCGCAGGTTGCGCCTTCGGCGCGGGCGCCGCAGCCTGGGGACGCGGCTGCGACGCTTGCTGCGGAGCGCGCTGAGGCGCGGCAGGGGCCTGCTGTTGCGTTGCGCGGGATGGCGCGCCGGCGGCGCGGCGCGGATCGGGACCGAGTTTGTCTGCGAACCACATGTTGACCTGCCCTCGCATTGGAGCGCGACGATGCGCCGACAAGTTGGTTATCGGATCGGAACGAGCACGCCAACCATTGCGAGCGCCGCCTTGCCGAGCCTTCACGTTGCGCTTGTGGATAACCTGACTGTCAGCGCGGCGCGCGTTTTGCCAAGATCCGCTGCAGCGTGCGGCGGTGCATGTTGAGGCGCCGCGCGGTCTCGCTGACATTGTGCCCGCAGAGTTCGTAGACGCGCTGGATGTGCTCCCAGCGGATACGATCGGCCGACATCGGGTTGTCCGGCGGCTCCGGCCTTTCGTCGGGCGAGGCAAGCAGCGCCTTGACGATGTCCTCAGGATCGGCTGGCTTGGCGAGATAGTCGAGCGCGCCCGCCTTCACAGCGGCCACTGCCGTTGCGATGGCGCCGTAGCCGGTAAGCATGACAATGCGGGCGTCGGGACGACTCTTGTTCAGGGCCTCAACAACCGAAAGGCCTGAGCCATCCTCGAGGCGCAAATCCAGAACCGCGTAGGCAGGCGGGGCTTTGGACGCGGCGTCGTTTGCCTCGGCGACGCTGCCGACGGCCGTGACCTCGAAGCCGCGCAGCTCCAGCGCGCGGGCCAAACGGGTGCGGAAGGCGGCGTCGTCATCAAGGATCAGGAGAGTTTTTTCTCCCTCCAAGGGCGTTGGACTTGTCATCAGCCTCGGTAACTCCACGCGCTGTTTATGTAGCGACTTTCGAAGGGAATTCAAAGCGCTGGCGCTTCGATTGCCGAGCGCGGCCAGCGGGCTTTGACCAGCGCGCCGGTCTGGGGTGCGCGGCGATTGCGGACCTCGAGCTTGGCGCCGGTGCGCTCAAGCAGGGTCTTGGAGATGAAGAAACCGAGGCCCAGTCCGCCGGCCCTGCCTTCCTCGTCGCGTTCGGTTAGGTAGGGCTCACCGAGTCGACCGAGCACGCCGGGTGCGAAGCCAGGGCCGTCGTCGCGGATCGCGATCTCGACGTGCTCGGCATCCCAGCGCGCTTCGATGTCGACGCGGCTCTGGGCAAATCCGACGGCGTTCTCGACGATGCCGCCAAGGGCGTGGACAATCTCCGGCATGCGGCGCACCTCGAGTGCGTCCGTACCCTTGGCGTCGATGACAATCGACGCGCCGAGGCCCTCATGCGGTGAGACCACTTCTTCGAGGAGCGCGCGGATCGGCGCCCGCTGGATCATGACGTCGCCGCGTTCGCGGTTTGCCGAGAGTTGACCCAGGATGGCGCGGCATCGTTCGCTTTGCGTGACCAGCAATTGCAGGTCCTCGGCGCGCGGATCGTCGGGCTTCATGTCGCGCGCCATTTCCTTGGCGACCAAGTGAATGGTGGCGAGCGGCGTCCCCAGTTCATGCGCCGCCGCCGCCGCGAGCCCGCCAAGCGCGGACAAGGTCTGCTCGCGCGCAAGCACCGCCTGCACCGCCGCCAGCGCGATATTGAGCCGCTCTTCTTCGGCCGCCACTCGCCAAGCATAGACGCTGGTGAAGCCAAGGCCGATCAGAACGGCTGCTGCGACGCCCATCTGATAGAGCGGCGGCATCACGAAGGCTGCGCCATCGGGCCACGGCAACGGCAAGCGCCACACCGAAATGGCGCCGACACAGGCAAAGGTCAGGGCGGCAAGCATCGCGGTGACGGCCGGACGCAGCACCGTCGCGCTGACCGCCACCGGCGCTACGAACAGAAACACAAAGGGGTTCTGCAGCCCGCCGGTGAGCGCCAGCAGCACAGCCAGTTGCACGGCGTCGTATGCCAGCTGCGCCGCGGCTTCCCACTCGCGCGCAAGTTCCTGCGAGCGGCGCGCCGCGATCAAGCCGAGATTGAGCCCAACGGAAACGCCGATGGCGGCCATTGCCCAGCCGATGGGGAATTCGACTTCTAGCCCGTAACGCACGAACAGCACCGCCACGGTTTGGCCGAAGATGGCCAGCCAGCGCAGCAGGATGAGGGTGCGGACGCGCACGCGGCTGGTCGCGCCCCAGAAACTGGGAAGCGGAGCGTGCTGGGGGACAGTCTGAGGCTCTGCCATGCCCGCTCTTCATTGCCGCGGCGGCGTCGCCGCTCAAGTCGATTTCTAGCGATCGAGAACCACAACCAGTGGACCGAGTTGCTGATTGTCGTCCCGGCGACCGATGGACGGCGCCCACAAGCTGGAGACTCCGCCGTCGAGGAAGAGCGCTTCGCTGCAGTTTAGCTCGTCGCGGAAGAATCGGGCGAAGCGCCCGAACGAGACCAGTCCGGAACTGATCACGAAATAAGCGGTTTGCCCATCGCGCACGCCGACGCCATTGCGCACGAACCGCGACGCGCCGTCTTCGGCGAAGCGCGGGTGCATTTCGCCGTCGATCACAAGCATCGGGCCGGATTGGGTCGCCCAGCGCGGTTCGCGAAGCGCCAACGCATACGCTTCCGAAGGTTCGATGTGCAGCGATCCATCATGGCCCTGCCAGAACACGCCGTTGGGTTTGAGATGAAAGTTGCCGGGGCCGTCGGTGAGGGAGATGGACTTTTGCTCCTCTCCATCCTCGACATAAAGCCCGATGGGTGCGCCAGCATCGTTGAACATGCCGGCGTTCATCGCGAAGCGCACGTTGCGGGCGTCGGCGCCAAGCGCCAGCTCCAGCCTCTCGAAACCGCGAAGGTACGCTCCAGATGCGTCACGCGAGTACAGGCGCATCTCATGGCTGCGCGCGTCGAAGGCGCACACGATGAAGCGCGAGCTTTCGAATTCCCGAACGCTGCATGGCGGATCGCGGTCGTGAAGGCGCGGCAAGAAGAAGAGCGCGGCAGCGGCAAACACGCCAACCACGGAAGCGATCGCAATCCAAGGCGAACGGCCCAACATGAACGCGCCACATGCGCGGATTTGCGGTGGCGCTCAAGCGCCGGCTGCGGCATTGCGCCTCCTGTGCGCTCGCGCCGCGTTGATCCGTGGTCGGGCCGGCCCTCTAGCTGGGCAGGATGGCTGATCCCGTTGAAACGCCGCGCCGGAACCTCACCGGCGCAATCGTGCCCGCTCTCGCGGTCGCGGGTCTGGCCGCGGCCGCAGCGCTGTGGCTCGCTGGCGCCGACCGGACGCAGCGCGAAAAGCAGGCCACGGCGCCATCGAATTGCATTCTGGAGAATGCAGACGGTGTTGGCGGTCCCATCGATCTGGTGGACAGCAACGGCGCGCGCGTGACGCAGGCTGACTTCGCCGGCGAGCCCGCCGTCATCTATTTCGGGTTCACCCATTGCCCGGACATTTGCCCCGGCAGCATGTACGCGCTCGCGGAAGCGCTGGCCTTGCCGGGCTCGTACGATGTGCAGGCGGTCCTCGTTACCGTCGATCCCGAGCGCGATACGCCCGAGCGCATGGGCGAATACGCCAGCACCGAGGGGTTTCCGGAAGGATTGACCGGGCTGAGCGGCACGCGAGCGCAGGTCGACGCGGTCGCACGCGCGTTCCAGGTCCACCACGGCAGAACTACCGCGCCCGGCGCGGCGGAGGGCGCGTACAGCGTGGACCATTCCTCCTTGCTCTACGTTGTCGACGGCAATTGGCGAACGGTGTCGATCATTCCGACCATGCGGCGGGCAGACATGATGGACCCGCGTAGCCCGATGACCCCCACGCCGCCCGCCGAGATCGCGGCGTGCATCGCCGCGGGGCTGGAGCGGACCGACCTCCCTTGATTATGTGAAATAGGGGTCTTGGCGCCAGGGCGCGGCGCCTTTACGGCTCGTCTGGTCCAAGCGGGGGTGACGCCGTTGGGGCCGCTCGCCCCAAAGAGGCGTCTTAGCTTGTTGGCAAGGTGGGGATGCGCACATTGCTGCGCCGCAGCAGAGGGCCTGCATGCTCTATTCTCTCTATGAACTCGGCCACCTTTCGGTGGCGCCCCTGCGGATCGCTGCCTTGATGCAGTCTTCGGTGATGCGTTCGCCGCTCAATCCGCTGGTGGACACTGAAGTTGGACGTACGGCCGCCGCGGCGGCCGATCTGTTCGAGTCGATGACCCGGCGCTATCGCAAGCCAAGCTGGGGCGCGATCACAACGAAGATTGGCGGCGTCGAGGTTCCGGTCGCGGCGGAGCGGGTTTGGTCGAAGCCGTGGTGCAGCCTCATTCACTTTGAGCGTGACGCTGAAAAACTCCGCGAAGCGCGCGGCGAGCGCGTCGATCCGGCTGTGCTTTTGGTGGCGCCGATGTCCGGACACTATGCGACGCTGCTGCGGGACACGGTGTCGGCGTTTCTTCCGGAGCATGACGTTTACATCAGCGATTGGGCGGATGCGCGCATGGTGCCGGTGTTGGCTGGCCGCTTCGATCTCAACGACTACATCGATTACGTCATGGAGATGGTGCGTGCGCTCGGACCGCAGACGCATGTCGTGGCCGTGTGTCAGCCCGGGCCGGCGGTGTTGGCCGCCGTTTCGCTGATGGCTGAGGAAGACGATCCGTGCGCGCCGGCGACGATGACGATTATGGGCTCGCCGATCGATGCGCGCCGTTCGCCCACGGCGCCGAACCTTCTGGCTGAGAAGCGCGATCTCGACTGGTTCAAGCAGAACATGATCCACACCGTGCCGGCGCTCTATCCGGGCGTATTTAGGCGCGTCTACCCGGGCTTCCTGCAACTCGCGAGCTTCATGGGCATGAACCTCTCGCGCCATGTCGATGCGCATCACTCGTATTTTCAGAATCTCGTGAAGGGCGACGGCGACAGCGCCGAGAAGCATCGGGAGTTTTATGATGAGTATCTCTCGGTCATGGATCTCTCGGAAGAGTTCTACATCCAGACGCTGACCGACGTGTTCCAGGAATATCGCTTGGCAAACGGGACGATGATGCACCGCGGGCGCGTGGTCGATCCAAGCGCGATCACCAAGACGGCGCTGCTGACGGTCGAAGGCGAGAACGACGACATTTCCGGCATTGGCCAAACGCAAGCGGCGCACGACATTTGCGCCAACATCCCCGAGCATATGCGCCGCGACTACATCCAGCCCGGCGTCGGCCATTACGGCGTATTTTCGGGCCGCCGCTTCCGCACCGAAATCTATCCGCGTGTGCGCGATTTCATGCGCGCGTTCCAGTCGAACGCATCGCGAAAAGCGCATCGCAACAGGTTGCGCGTGGTTGGCGCGGACTAGGGGTCCCCGCCGGCCTCTGCATCAGGCTCATCGACTAACCCGTCACGCGGGCGTGTGGCTTGGTGTTTCCTAACTTCTCGTGTGCAATCTGCGTCAGGTCCGGCTCGCGGAAACCTGCCTGACATGAGATTCTTGCGCATGCGCTTCGATTCGCGACAGAAGGCCGAGCCCGGTCACACCGAGATCGAAACGATCGACGGTCGCCGATTGCCGGTGAAACTGATTGTGAATCCGCGCGCCCGGCATGTGTCGGTGCGTATCGATCCGACCCGGCGCGAAGCCGTCGCCACAGCGCCGACTAAGCGTCACCTGGAGCATGCGGCGCGGTTCGCCGCTGAAAGGGCAGGCTGGATCGCGGAGGAATTGGCGCGATTGCCGCGGGGCGTCTCGCTTTCTCCCGGATCATTCGTGCCGCTCAGAGGGATCGAGCACGAACTTGTTTTCCGGCAGGGCCGAACCGCGCCGCGGATCGAGGAAGATCTGTTGCCGCGCCTCGTGGTGGCGGCGCCCGACGCGGGGTTATTTCAGTCTCGCGTGGTTCGGTTTCTGAAGGACCAGGCGCGAATTGACCTTATCGACCGCGTTGCCACCCATGCGGTCACTCTAGGCGTGCGGCCGGAACGAATTCAGGTGAAGGAGCTCCGTTCGCGCTGGGGATCGTGTTCCGCCGATGGCGCGCTGTCCTTCTCGTGGCGCGTGATCATGGCGCCGCCGTTCGTGCTCGATTATCTCGCCGCGCACGAGGTGGCGCATTTGCGCGAGATGAACCACTCGCGGCGTTTCTGGGCGCTCGTGCGCAAGTGCATGCCCGATTACGATGCCGGACGCGATTGGCTGCACCGTCACGGCAGCCGCCTGCATGCCGTTGGCATGGCGCGCTGAACAGGCGCTGCTGATCAGAAGCGCTGCGGCTCGTCCGCTTGGGCGAGCCGCAGCGAATGTTCCTATTGAGAACCAGGCGGAACGCCCGGGCCGATATGCTGGTTGAAGAAGGCCAGCGCCTCGCTCAGCACCGTCCGCCAGGCCTCGCCATTATTGGGCGAGGCGTAGTGGTCGATATCGTGCAGCGTTATCAGGCGGGTTGGCTTGCCGGCGCGCTCCATCGCGCGCTGCATTAGCTCGCTTTGCGAGATCGGCACAGTGATGTCTTCATCGCCGTGGATCAGCAGAAGCGGCATGCCAACGCGTTCGGCGTTTTGAGCCGCCGAGACCGCATCGATATCGGCCTCGCCGCGGCTGCCCATGGCGTCGGTCCAGTATTGGTAAGATACCGAGCGCGAGCCGCCGCCGCCGCCGCCGCCCTGCACGTCGCCGCGATCGCCCGAGCGCACCCAGCGTAGCATCGCGCGCAGGTCAGAAACGCCGGCCCCCGCGACCGAGCACTTGAAGATGTCGGCGTTCATGAACGAGGCGGTCATTGCGACATAGCCTCCATACGACCAACCATTGATGCAGATACGGTTTGGATCGGTGATGCCTGCCTGGATCAGGTGACGGGCTGCGTCGGCGACGTCCTCCTGCATGCGCGCGCCCCACTGGCCGTGGCCCGCGACTACGAAGGCGCGACCAAAGCCGCCGCCGCCGCGGAAGTTTGGCTGGAAGACTGCGTAGCCCTGGCTCGAGAAGGAATGTGCGAAGGGGTCGCTGCCCCAAATGTCGCGTCCTTCAGGCCCGCCGTGCGGCACTACGATGGTTGGCAGGTTGCGCGCCTGCGCCATGCTCACACCAGGTGGCAGCCATAAGTAGCCCCACTGACGCTGACCGTCGGACGTGGCGTATTCAACAACGTGCTGGGTGGGCAGCAAGCGCGGGTTTATGTTGCTGCGCTGAGAGATGATCGAGTTCAGTGCACGCGTCTCGTGATTGTACATGTAGTAGGTGCCGAGATCTTGCGGCCCGAACGTGTAGATGAGCCAGAGATTGCCGTCGTCCGAGCGATCGACCAGCATGACATTCAATTGATCTCCGAGGGCCTGGTTGATCGCCGCCCAACGTGCGCCGAAAGCGGTGTCCTTGGGTTCGCAGGTCCAGCGTTGCGCCCACCAGCATGCCGCCTGCAGCACGTTGTTGGCGGTGTCGAGTTCGGCGTCGGTGATATCGTAATAGGGGTTGGTCTCAATCGTCTCTGCATATTGGCCGGTGGCGGCGTCATAGACATAGAGGCCGCTGGTGTCGCTGCCTTCGCGACGAGCCAGCACAAATACTTGGCCGGGCTGTTGCGCGGCACCGATCGGCTGGAAGTCGGGGCCGGAATTGGCTGCCGCGGCGCCGCGATAGCGGGCGATCTCGGTCCAGCGCCGTTGGTTCGGGCCGCGCCGCAGCCAGGCAAAGCCCTCGCCGTCGGCGATGCTATCCTGGCGCAGGACTGGCGTGCCGTTGATGTCTACTTCGAAGTTGAAGGTGTAGATGGTGCCGTCCTCGACGCGCTGCGCCTCGGCGGTGTTGACATTCACCTTGCGCAATTCGACACCGCCAAAGGTCGGGACAATCAACAAAACGTGGTCCTCGTCGCGCGGTAGGTCGCTGACGATGCCGGCGTCGACATAAACCACGCCGAGCGCAGATGGATCATACAGTTGAATCAGGTTCGAGCCGTCCAGATTTACGGCATAGATGCGCGAATTGGTCTCAAAGCCGTCATCTACGCGGCGGTTGCGACGCGCGCTGGAGGATGTGTCGGAGACGACGCGATTACGCTGGAGCAAGCGGAAAATGATGCGAGAATTGTTGGCGAACCCGACTTGGCTGAGTTCGAGGCTTTGATCGGCGCGGGCGCGCTGGATGCCTTGCGCGCGGCGCGTCTCAAGATTGACGACGAGAAGCGTGTCGCCGGCGTCGTCGCGACGGATCACGGCCAGGTGACGCCCGTCAGGGGACAGGGTGGCGCCGCGGAACTGGTCGTATCCCAAGAACCAATCCAGAGGCGCCCGCTGAACTTGCTGCTGGGCTGATGCGGGTGCGGCGACCGCAAAGGCGACCGCCAGTGCTGCGAACAATATGCGTTGCATGAAGAACCCCCATAACGCCGTTCTTACGGTCGCCATGACGGGTTGGATTAGCTGGGTGTAAGCTCGCTGTCAGCCCAGCCAACAGCAGAAACTCAGCGGGCTAGCCCTCGGGTCCAAAGTCTAAGGACCGATCCTGGCCGTCGGCCGGGGGCGGCGGTTGCGTGGCGCCGATAACAGCGCCAATGGGGGCGCCGACGGCGGTAAGCTCCGGCGTGGCGGGATCGGGTAAGCCCGTGTCATAGTCCTCGGGGCGCGGCATCTGGAGTTCGCGCACCGGCGTGTTTCGGAGCGCGGTCGGCATCACTCGAGCCCATATTTCCGCTGGAAGCGTTCCGCCCGTGACGCGTGCAGTCTCGGCGAAATTGTCGTTGCCGACCCATACGCCAGCGACCATGCCGGGGACAAATCCGATGAACCAGGCGTCTCGGTAATCGTTCCCGGTGCCTGTCTTGCCGCCCACCTGGCGGCCTGGCATGCGCGCGGCCGTGCCGGTGCCCGCGTCGACCACGCGCCGCATCATATAATTCATGTACCGCATCGGACGGTCCTCGATCACGCGATCCCTGCGCTGTGGTCGGAACGTCCACATGGTCTCATCCGAGTTGGCGCGGCGTATGCGCGCGACGCCATGAGCCTCGATGCCGTAGCCTTCGGCCGCCATGGCGCCGTAAGCCTGCGTCATCTCAAGAAGCGTGATCTCCTGCGCGCCAAGCGCCAGCGAGTGATAATTGTTAAGCGGAGAGCGAACGCCCAGTCGGCGCGCTACGTCGATGACATTTTGTCCGCCGATTTCGTTGGCGACGCGGATCGCGACCATATTGTAGGAAAGCGCGAAGGCGCGCGTCAGTTCAGTGGGGCCGTGATACTCGCCAGTGTAATTGCCTGGAGACCATGGCTCTTGGCCGTCGATGTAGATCGTGATTGGAGCATCTTCGCGAACGCTCCAGGGCGTCAGGCCGTTCTCCATAGCCGCCAAATAGATGAAGTACTTGAACGACGAACCAGGCTGGCGCCGCGCCTGGGTGGCGCGATTGAATTGGCTGAGGTCGTAGTCACGCCCGCCGACCAGTGCGCGCACGCCGCCTTCGTCGTCCATGGCGATCATCGCGCCCTGGCTCACGCGCCGCGCTTCTCCTTGCTCCGAGAGCACGGCGTCGACGGCTTCGGCGGCGGCGCGTTGCGCGGCGATGTCGATCGTGGTCTCGACGATGAAATCGTCACGCTGCTGACCGATGACGTCGTTCAGCAGCGGATCGATCCAATCGCGGTAGTAGGAAAGCACGCCCGCCGGATTGCGTCGGCTGATCGTGAGTTCTTCGCGCAATGCGGCATCACGTTCAGCGGCGCTGATAAAGCCCATGTTGACCATTTCCGTCAGCACAACGGTGGCGCGGTCGCGTGCGGCGGCGATATCCTGACGCGCCGGATTGAGCCGCGACGGCGCCTTCACCAGCCCCGCGATCATGGCTGACTGCAGCAAGGTGAGTTCGCGGGCGGGGCGGTCGAAATAGCGCTCAGCCGCGGCTTCAATGCCGTATGCGCCGGCGCCGAAGTAAACGCGCGACAGGTAGAGCGCGAGGATTTCATCTTTGCTGAAGCGCCCCTCCAACCAGATCGCCATGGCAATTTCTTGGGCCTTGCGCCGCCACGACCGCTCGTTGGTGAGGAAGAGGTTCTTCGCCAGCTGCTGCGTAATCGTGGAACCGCCCTGAACCACGCGGCCGGCGCGCAAGTTCTCGGCGCCGGCGCGCATCATGCCGCCGAAATCCACGCCGAAGTGCTCGTAGAAGCGTCGATCTTCGATGGCGATGAACGCCTGTGCGACGTAGGGCGGCAGCGTGGTTAGATCCACCGGCGGGGCGTTCTGCGCGCCCTCGCGCAGGATCACATGCCCGTTGCGGTCGAGGAAGGTGATCGACTGGCCGTTGCGCGCCTCCCAGAGATCGTCGGTAGAGGGCATCCCCCAGGTCACGAAGAAGAAGAAGCCGACGATGATGGCGAGAAGGCCGCCGGCGGCCCAGCCGCTCCAGACTGCCGCTTCGCGGACGTTGCGCGGGTGCTTGATGCCGCGAACGCGCCGCCACATCTCGCCTGTGAACGCGCGGGAGGCGCCGTAGAACTTCACCCAGCGCGGCTCGAGATAGCGCCAGAAATCCTGGGCCGTGCCGACCACTCGATCGCGCAGACGGCCGACTAGCGAAGCGGGCGGCTCCTCTTGCGCTTCCTCAGGATCGCCCGCGGCGCGGAAGTAATGTGGGGGAAGCTCGGTTGCCCCAGCATCGGGGGAGATTTCCGTCTCGTGTTCCACGGCGGCGGCCGCATCAGCGGACTCAAGGAGCGCATCCGCGACATCCTCTCTCGCCGCCGTATCGTCAGAGCTTGCTTCGAAGAGATCGTCGGCGGCTGGGTCCTGAGGCGGCAGGCCAACGGAATCCTGGCCCGCCTCCGGCGGGGGTTCCGGTGGAGGCGCGTGCTCCGGCTGTTTCGGATCGTCGTTCTCGTCAGCCACCCTGGCCTACCTCCGCGCCGCTGGTAGCGCGATTCGAACACCGTCCGGGCTAGGCGCCCCGCCGACTCGCGCCCGAGCGCTGCGGCGATGGGATCATTTTCCTATCCGCCATGATGATTTTGACCTCGCTTCGGGTGGTAGGCAACCCGAAGACGTGGCAATTCCTTGTGGTCCGGCGATCGGGCGGCCATATTCTCAGCCACAGCCGCAGGATTCTGGGAGCGGCGAGGAGGTAACTGGATGAGCGACTACCACTTCCAAACGGGGTCGATCCCGGCCGGCCGCGCGGACATGGCGGTCGATGCGGGCCTGCGATCCTTCATGCTCGGCATCTACAACAAGATGGCGTTGGGTCTGGCGCTGACTGCCGGCCTCGCCTGGGTTGTCGGGACGACGCCGGCTTTGATGGCCGCGATCTTCTCCGGTCCCCAAGCCTACTTGGTGATGTTCGGCCCGCTGGCGATCCTACTCGTGGCGAGCTTCGTCATGCGCAACCCATCGCCGATGTCGGCGAACCTGGTTTACTGGAGCGTCGTCGCGTTGATCGGCGTCGGCATGGGCGCTTTGGTTTCCTATTACGGTCGCATCGACGGCGGCATGGTGATCGTCGCCAAGGCGTTCCTGGTGACGTCAGCGGCATTCGGCGGTCTTAGCCTCTGGGGCTATACGACCAAGCGCGATCTAACCGGCTTTGGCACGTTCCTGATCATGGGCCTTATCGGCCTCATCATCGCGTCCATCGTGAACCTGTTCATCGCCTCATCGGCGCTGAGCTTCGCGATTTCGGTGATCGGCGTGCTGGTTTTCGCGGGCTTGGTCGCCTTCGACACCCAGCGCCTGAAGTTCATGTACTACCAGCTGGGTGGAGACCAACGGGCGATGTCCGTCGCCACGACGTACGGCGCTCTCAGCCTGTACATCAACTTCATCAACCTGTTTCAGTTCATCCTGAGCTTGCTTTCGCCGCGCAATTGAGACCCGTCGAGCAGGTTCAACGCAGCGCCCCGGCCCCTCCAGGCTGGGGCGTTTTGCTTAGTCCACGATCTGCATTCGCTTCGGCGTCAGCACGTCAAGCACCCGGGCGAGATCGTGGCCTCGCCGAAGGATGCGCCCATCGATGGCCCGGACGGCGTAGGGACCCTGCCGACGGGCGTCCTCGGGGCGCTTTTCGATTTGATAGAGCGGCGCCTCGCTGGTGCGGCGGTAGACGCTGAACAGGGCGCGGTCGGGAAGAGCGTCGAGGGCGTAATCGCGCCATTCGCCGGCTGCGACCATCCGGCCATAGAGGCGAAAGAGGCTGTCCAGTTCCGCGCGCTCGAAAAATACGGTACGCCTCTGCATGCTTGTCGGCTCGCGCCCCTCATCTGCCTCAGCGGAGCATATGGGTTACAGTATTACAAATATTGCACATCCACATTCCGACAAACTTTATACTTGCCCTGGCCCCATTGCGGCGCGAACCTAGTTTCGTGGCCAGCCGGAGAAATGCTCGTGCTCCGGTATCCATCAGCCCCCCCAGCCCCCCGGGGTACGCGCTTCGGCTGGTCACACTGCTTCCAATAAGCCCGCGCCCGTCGCGGGCTTTGTCGTATGCGGGGCGTAAAAGCCTTGTGGCATGAGGGTTTGCGCCCACTCTGAGGACGCGTGCGGGGCGCCGATGGGGCGTGGATAATCCCCAGACAGGGCGATCCCTTCAGGCGGTTCGATCGGTCCGACGTAGGGTTCGCGCGCACGTTTCGATGCCCAAACTGATTCGCGGCTCCTGTGGATAAGAAGCGGTAGCGTTTTCGGGCGATCCACCTTAAGAGCGGCGCTCGATTTCGAGCGGGGAACTCAATCCACATGTTGCTGCAGGTCGATGGTCTGCGCAAAAGCTTCGGTCGCCGGGTTGCGGTTGACGGCATAGGCTTTGCGCTGGACGTCGGGGAAATCGTCGGCTTCCTCGGGCCCAACGGCGCCGGCAAGACCACAACCATGCGCATGATTGCCGGCTATCTTGAGCCGGACGAGGGCGTGGCGCGGATCTTCAACATCGATGTCGCGCAAGATCGCCGCCGCGCCCAGGAGCGCGTTGGGTATTTGCCTGAGGGCGCGCCGCTTTATGGCGAGATGACGCCGTGGACGTTTTTGCGCTTCGTGGCTGAAACCCGCGGCATGACCCAGGAGGCGGCGCGTCACGCCGTGCGCCGTGCGGCGCAGGACGCGCGCCTGGGCGACACCATCGATCGTCCGATCGAAACGCTGTCGAAGGGATATAGGCGGCGCGTGGGTTTGGCGGCGGCGCTGCTTCACGATCCGATGCTGCTCATCCTTGATGAGCCGACGGACGGACTCGATCCCAATCAGCGTCACGCCGTGCGCGATCTGATCAAGCGCCTTGGCGAAGAGCGTGGGCTCATCATCTCCACGCACAGCCTGGAAGAGGTTGAGGCGGTGTGCACACGCGCCATCCTCATCGATCAGGGACGCATCGTGGCCGACAAGACGCCGGCCGCGCTGCGCGACGAGCATGGCAGTCTCGACCGCGCCTTCGCGGCGCTGACCCGCGGGGAGGAGCGCGTATGAAGAAACGCCCCGGCCTCGCCAGCATGCTCGCGATCTATAGACGAGAGTTGCTCTCCTACGTGACGACGCCAACGGCCTACGTTTTCGTGGCCGTGTTTCTGTTCGCGATCGGCTTGTTCACGTTCCAGATTGGCGGCTTCTTCGAAGCGCGGCGCGCCGATTTGAGCGGCTTCTTCGCGTTCCATCCTTGGATATTCATGGTCTTCTTGCCCGCGGTCGCGATGCGGCTATGGGCCGAGGAGAGCCGCTCGGGGGCCATTGAATTGCTGATGACGCTGCCGGCGCCGACTTGGTCGCTGGTGCTCGGCAAGTTTCTAGCCGCTTGGACGGTGGCGGGCGCCGCCTTGTTGCTCACTGCGCCGTTGTGGGCGACGGTGAACGCGCTTGGGTCGCCGGACAACGCCGCGATCTTCACCGCCTATCTGGCCAGCCTCTTGATGGCGGGCGCTTACATCGCCATCGGCTCTGCGATGTCGGCGCTGACGCAGGCGCAGATCGTGGCATTTGTGCTCTCGGTGCTCGTGTCGTTCTTGCTCACGGCGCTGGGTCTGCCGCTGGTGCTCGATTTCTTCAGCACTTTCGTTCCCGGCGCGGTTGCGGAAGCCGTCGCGCGCTTTTCGATTCTGCATCACTTCGACGCCGCTCAGCGCGGGGTCGTGGAGTTTCGCTCGGTGTTCTATTTCGCATCCCTGATCGGGCTTTGCCTGGCCTTCACCGCTTTGGCGGTCGACGCGCGGCGGGGAGGCTGAGATCATGAGCGCTCGCCGTTACGCGCTGTTTGCTGCGCTGGCTTTGCTGGTCTCGTTTGTGGCTTCGAACCTGATCGTCAATTCGTGGTTTCGGTCATGGCGGCTCGATCTGACAGAAAATCAGCTCTACTCGATCAGTCAGGGGACGCGGCAGACGCTGCGCGACCTGTCCGAGCCGGTGCAACTGACGCTCTACTATTCGCGAGACGCGGCGCGCGCTGCTCCCCAATTGCAGACTTATGCTTCGCGCGTGCGCGAAATGCTGCAGACGTTTCAGGCGCAGTCGGGCGGCAAGGTTCGGTTTTCGGAAGTCAATGTCGAGCCGTTCACGGAAGCCGAGGACGCGGCGGCCGAGGCGGGCATACAACCGTTGCGTTTGTTCGAGGGCGCGGACCCGGTCTATTTCGGTCTCACCGGCGCCAATGCGATCGACGACAGCCGAACGATCCCGGTGTTCGATCCGCAACGCGAACCCTTCCTGGAATACGAGATCACGCGCCTCATCTTCGAACTTGAGAACCCGAGCCGCACCCGGGTGGCGCTGATCACGTCGTTGCCGATCGACCCGGCGGCGGCGGCCGATCCGACATTCGGCGCATCCGCCCAATCGGTGTTTGCCGTCGAAATGGGTCGCTTGCTCGACGTCACAAGACTCGCGCCCGATTTCATAGCGATACCGGCGGATGCGGATGTGCTGGCCATCGTGCATCCGGGAGCGCTGTCGCCGCAACAATTGTTCGCGATCGATCAATTCATCCTGCGCAAGGGGCGGGCCTTTATCGCGCTCGATCCCGCCTCGTTGACGGCGCAGCAGTCCGGGGGCGGCTTCGATCCGTTCAGTCCTGTCGCGCCGATGCCAACCTCTTCAACATTGGGGCCATTGCTGGGCGCGTGGGGCGTGACCATGGCGCCGAGCGTCGTCCTCGACGGCGAGGGCGCGCTGCCCGTGCAAGTGCAGGACCCCGTGACCGGCCAGACCGGCCAAGCGCCGCAGCCGCTCTTCTTCCAGATTCCGGCGGAGCGACTGGATCGCGAAGATCTGATGACCGCTTGGCTGCGGCGCGGCATCAATTTCGGTCTCGCTGGCGGGCTCACCTACACGCGCAAGGACGGCGTGGAGATTCAGCCGCTCGCGCGCACGAGCGGCCGGACCATGCGCCTGCCGAGCGAGCAGGCGCTGATGCGTCCCTCGCCGATGGACATCAACGCCATGTGGCCATCGAGCGGCGGACGGGTTGAGACGATTGCGCTGCGCCTCTCCGGTCAGCTCACCAGTGCATACCCAGAAGGGCGCCCCGCCGATCCGGCGCCTGAGGCGGCCGAGGCCGGCGCCGCGCCGGTCGAGCCAGAGACGGAGGAGGCGGCGCCGCCGCTGACGCAATCGGCAGTTCCGGCGCAAATCGTGATCGTTTCCGATGTCGATTTCCTGGCGGACGATTTTTACGTCGATCCCCAAAGTGGCGCCACCGCGGCGGACAACGCCGCGTTCGCATTGAATGCCATCGACGTGCTCGGTGGCTCCGATGCGCTTGTTTCTTTGCGCTCCCGCGCGCCCGCGCAACGGCGCATGGAACTGGTCGAAGACATGGAGCGCGATGCGCAGCGACGCATCGAAAGCCGTCAGCAAGAGCTCGAAGCCGATCTGCAGCAAACGCAAGCCCGGCTGGAGCAATTGCAGGCGCGCGGCCGCGGTTCGGGGTTCTTCGCCGGCGATCTGGGCGCTGAGCTTACGCCTGAAGAACAGCAGGAGGTCGACCGCTTCCGCACCCGCGAAGGCGAAATTCGCACCGAGCTGCGCGGTCTCGTCCGCGACCTTCGCGGCGATATCGACCGGCTGCAGGCGATTGTTCTTTTCATCAACGTCTGGCTGGCGCCGTTGCTGATCGCTGGCGCTGGTCTGTTCCTATTCTGGCGCCGTCAGCGGCGCGGGAGTGCGCGATCATGACGGCTGGCCTGGGGGAGCGGCGCAGGGCGCGTTCGCTATCTTTGTTCCTGATCGCGGGCGCGCTTACGGTGATTGCCGCAGTGACGCTGGCGATCGAGTCGCGGGGATTGGATCCCAACAACGCGTCCGGCCCCGTTTTGCCCGGGCTGGCGGAGACCATCGGCGGCGCCCAGCGTATCTCCGTGACCAGCGCGGAAGCGACCTACAGAATCGAACGCACGCAGCAGGGCTGGGCGATGCGGGATCGCGACGGCTACCCCGTCTTGTCGGGGCGTCTGGCGCAACTGACGGAAGGCTTGGAGAGCCTGCGCTATCTGCGGCGCATGACCAGCGACGCCTCGAAGCACGAGCGTCTGGGCGTCACCGATCCACGCGAGGGCGGCCGGGGGATTTTGATTCAGGTAGAAGACGGTCGCGGCGCCTTGCTGGTCAACCTGATCCTGGGCGTCGAAACCAACGGCCTCTACGTGCGGCGCCCCGGCGAGGCGCAAACCTGGGCGGCCGATGGCGAACTGCCGCCGTTGCGCGACGTGGCGACCTGGATGGACCTGCAACCTTTAAACATCGCCGCCGAACGCCTGGCGCGCGTCGAGATCGTGCCGGCGGAGGGCCGCGCCTACATTCTCGCCCGCGACGGCGCCGATCAGCCCTGGCGCATTGCGGCCCCGGCCTTGGCGTCTTTGGCGCAGTCGACGGTAACCTCTACCGCCGAGCGCCTGACGCAGTTGCAGCCCGTGGACGTGCGAACGGCGCCCGCCATTCAAGGGCCGCCGCGTGCGCGCGTGCGGGCGACAACCTTCGACGGCGTCGCCATCGATGCCGAATTGATCGTGAGCGACAATCGCACCTGGGTGAAGCTCGTTGCGCGCGCTGGCGCGCCCGAGCAAGAGCCGGCGGCGCTGGAGATCAACAACCGATCCGCCGCCTGGGCCTATGCTCTCAGCGACAGCGAAGCAGAGGCCCTCGCGGCGCCGCTCAGCCGCCTCGTGCCCGGCGCACAATAGAGCTCAGTAGCGCGTTGGCCGGTAGGTGAACGCGGCCGCCAGTATGCGGCCGCCATTGGGCTCCTGCACAATGACGGCGCATTCGGGTTGGCAACGGGGACGCTCGTGCCAAGACCCTGGACCATCCCATGTGCCCACCCGCTCTATCCACTTGACTAGATTGTAGTGCGGCACGCTGCGGTTGCGATTGATGCCGCCAGTTATGACAACCGTGATGGGGCCGGGATCGTAGGCGAGCATCCAGATGTCCGCATTCGCGCCGCTGACTCCTGAGCCGACGGTGGCGCGGGCGCGGCCATTGCGCAGCAGGGTCAGCGAGACGTCAGGGGCATTCTGAGGCCAGCCGGCGCGCTTCTGTTCGTCGTAGATCGCGCGTGCTTCGTCCCAGTCCGAAGCGCTCACCGTACTCGCGCCGTTGACCACCAGCTGCGGCGTATATCGGCCCCGCACGCGCAGCGCTTGCGAGTAAGCCCGCTGGCGGCTCGAGAATTCCGGCTGCGCGTACGTGTCATGCCAACCGAGGTAGTCCCAGATGCCGACTGGGAAGGTCAGCGCCAGCACGCCTTGCTCCCGCGAAAACACGCCCAGCAACCGGTTGGCGCGCGGGCACTGGGTGCATCCCTGGTGGGTGTAGAGTTCAACGACCATTTCCGCGCGCTGCCCCTGCGTCTGGGCGTGAGCGGGAGCGGCCGCCGCCAAGGCGACAAGCGCCACGGCAACGATACGGGCGATCATGCCGGGCAACATGACGAGCCCGGCGCGGCGGTTCTAATCAAACCGCCGTTACGAACGGGCCAGGGCTCAGCTCTTCGCCAGACCGCGCAGCACATAGTGCAGAATTCCCCCGTTTCGGAAGTATTCCACCTCGTTCTCGGTGTCGATCCGGCATCTGACCGCGACTTCGTCGGTCTGGCCGTCGGGGCGAGTGATCCGGAGCGTGATCGTTTGCCGTGGGCCAAGTGCGCCGAGGCCGGAGATCGATACCGTTTCCCGGCCGCTCAGCCCCAGCCCGGACCAGCTCTGGCCGTCGATGAATTGCAGCGGCAGCACGCCCATGCCGATCAGATTAGACCGGTGGATGCGCTCGAAGCTCTCGGCTATGACCGCCCGCACGCCAAGCAATGTCGTTCCCTTCGCCGCCCAGTCGCGCGAGGAGCCGGTTCCGTATTCTTTGCCCGCGAAGACAACCAGCTCGCGCCCCTCAGCCTGGTAGCGCATGGCGGCGTCATACATGGCGAGGCGCTCGCCTGATGGATAATGGATCGTGTCCGGCGCCTCGATGACGGCGCCGCTAGCGTCCCTCACCATGGCGTTCTTGATGCGAATGTTCGCGAAGGTGCCGCGCATCATGACTTCGTGATTGCCGCGGCGCGCGCCGTAGGAATTGAAGTCTCCCTGTGCGACCTGATGCTCGCTCAGATAGCGCCCGGCGGGAGATGCCTTCTTGATGTTGCCGGCGGGGCTGATGTGGTCGGTGGTGATGCTGTCGCCGAACAGCGCTAGTATACGCGCGTCCTTCACATCTTTGATCGGCGCCGGGGTCATGCTCATGCCCTCGAAATAGGGCGGGTGCTTCACATAGGTCGAGCCGATGTCCCACGCGTACGTGCGGCCCGGCGTGACCTTGATGGCCTGCCAGTGCTTGTCGCCCTTGAAGACATCGCCATAGCGCGACGCAAACATCTCGGGCGTCACCGACGCGCGCACCACCTCTTCGATCTCGGCATTGGTCGGCCAGATGTCACGAAGATAGACCGGCCGCGCGTCCTTGCCCGTGCCCAATGGCTCGGTTTCCAAATTGCTGTAGACCGAGCCCGCCAGCGCGTAGGCGACGACCAGTGGCGGCGAAGCGAGGTAGTTGGCCCGCACGTCCTGGTTCACTCGGCCTTCGAAGTTGCGGTTGCCCGACAGCACAGAAGCGACGACGAGGTCATTCTCAGAAACCGCTGCGGAAATGGCCGGCGGCAGCGGACCGGAATTGCCGATGCAGGTCGTGCAACCGTACCCAACCAGATTGAATCCGAGCGCGTCGAGGTCGTCGGTTAGGCCCGCTTTCGCGAGATAGTCGGTGACGACCTGACTTCCCGGCGCCAGCGAGGTCTTCACCCACGGCTTGGTTTTGAGGCCACGCGCCACCGCATTGCGCGCGAGCAGGCCCGCGGCGATCAGCACCGATGGGTTCGAGGTGTTGGTGCAGGAAGTGATGGCGGCGATCACCACATCGCCGTGGCCGATGTCGTGGTTGGCGTCCGCGACAGGCGCGCGCTTCTTGAGTTCGGCGCCTTTCTTGAATTCCTCGGTCATCGCCTTGGTGAAACCGTCGGCCAGCGCACCGAGGACGACGCGATCCTGCGGGCGCTTAGGTCCCGCCAACGAAGGGCGCACGTCGGCGAGCGAGAGCTCCAGCGTGTCGGTGAACTCCGGCTCAATCTCAGTACGCCACAGGCCTTGCTGCTTGCAGTAAGCCTCGACCAGGGCAACGCGCGCAGCATCGCGCCCGGTTGCCCGCAAATAGTCGATGGTCTTGCCATCGACCGGAAAGAAGCCGCAGGTCGCGCCGTATTCAGGCGCCATGTTGGCGATGGTGGCGCGATCCTCGACGCTCATCGTGTCGAGGCCGGGGCCGAAGAATTCCACGAACTTACCGACGACGCCCTTCTTCCGGAGCATCTGTGTGACCGTCAGCACAAGATCCGTGGCCGTAGCGCCTTCCGGCAGCTTGCCGGTTAAGCGGAAGCCAATCACTTCGGGAATAAGCATCGATACTGGCTGGCCAAGCATCGCCGCTTCCGCCTCGATGCCGCCAACGCCCCAGCCCAGCACGCCGATGCCGTTGATCATGGTGGTGTGGCTGTCGGTGCCGACGACCGTGTCGGGGTAGGCGAAGGTCTGGCCATCGTCTTCGCGCGTCCAAACCGATTGACCGAGATATTCGAGATTCACCTGGTGGCAGATGCCTGTCCCCGGCGGGACGACGCGGAAATTCTTGAACGCCTGTTGCCCCCATCGGAGGAATTGGTAGCGCTCGCCGTTGCGCTGATATTCGAGGTCGACGTTTTGTTTGAAGGCGTTGTCGCTGGCGAAGTGATCGACCATCACCGAGTGATCGATAACGAGATCGACCGGCACCAGCGGATTGATGCGCTCAGGATCGGCGCCCAGTTTCGCCGCCGCGTCGCGCATCGCCGCGAGGTCCACGACCGCCGGCACGCCGGTGAAATCCTGCATCAGCACCCGCGCCGGGCGGAAGCCCACCTCGGCCTCGGCGCGGCCGCGATTGTCGAGCCAGCGGGCGGTGGCGGCGATCGCTTCCTTCGTCACCGTGCGGCCATCCTCGTGGCGGAGCAGGTTCTCGACCAGGACCTTGAGCGAATAGGGCAGGCGGGAAATGCCGGGAAGGCCGTTCTTCTCGGCGGCCTTCAGGCTGAAATAGCGATAGGTGCGGGAACCGACCTTCAGCGTCTTGCGGGATTTGAAGCTGTCGAGGGACATGGCGGCCTCAGTCGATGGGGGATGTGGCGCTGCCTATAGGACCTTTTGCGGTGCAGCACCAGATCGACGACGGAGATCGCGGTCAGGCCGGCTCGACCCTGACCACGGCGCCCGAGCGGGAGGCGACGGCGATGCGGAAGGACTGGCCATCGCGGCTGGCGGAGAACCAGTAGAGGCCGGATTCGGCCTCGAGCCGGACGGGATCGGCGAAGCCCGCCTTGAGCACCGAAATGGCGGCCGCTCCCCAGGTGTAGGTGCGGGTTGCGGCGGAGGCGGGCGCCTGGCCGGCGCCCGACTTTCCGACGATGCGGAGGCCGATGCCGAAGCTGGCCGAGGTGTTGCCGGCGGTGGCGGCGACCGAGGTCAATGCCAGAATTGCGACAATGGCGAAGGCGCGGCGGACCATCTGTCTCTCCCTGATACAGAGGATTAACCTCTGCTTCAGGGTTTGCAATCGCGATGCCGGGCCTCAGACCCGCCGTTCCACCATCAGCTTCTTGATCTCGGCGNNAAATCCTGCATCAGCACCCGCGCCGGGCTGAAGGCGATCTCAACCTCGGTCTTGCCCCTGTTTTGGAGCCAAGCCGCCATGGCGAGGATGTCGGCCCGCTTCACCGCGACGCCGTCCTCGGTGCGCAGCAAGTTCTCCAGCAGCACTTTGAGCGAAATCGGCAATCTCGCGATGTCGCCGACGCCGTTGGCGCTCGCCTTGCCGAGATCGAAATAGGCGTAGCTCTTGCCGCCGGCGCTAATGGTGGAACGGGCGGAAAACGAGTCTTGAGAGGTCATGGGTCTGCATCCGGCTGAGCTTCAGAGATGCAAGCGCGTTGGGGAGCGCCCCAAGACCGGAATCAAACCGGCGCGCGGCAATGCCTTATGTAGCGCCGTCAGCCGAAGTCGCAATTAGCTCTAGCTGCGATTTATTCGCAGTTAGCCCTCGTTGGCGGTGGCCTCGGGTTTGGGTTCGCGGCGGAAAAACCGCCCGCCGCGGGCCCGCCGCCAGCGCAAAAGCAGCCAAACGAGCGGCACGACCACCACCGCGACTGGAATGAGACCCGCAATGATGGTGATGATTGCGGCGAAGCCAGCGACGACAATGCCGAGGAAATTGGCGAAGGCTTGGCGCAGCGGCTCGAACGTATCGCTGCCGACCGGGCGCGGCGCCGAGCGATATTGCAGGTTCAATTCCGACATCGCCACGCGTGTCCGCATCACCGCGAGCGCGGATTGCACTGAATCGATCTCGGCCTGCACCCGCGCCAGTTCGCGCTCGACTTCAAGCAGGTCGGCGAGGCGGCCAGGGCGGGAGCGCAGCAATTCCTGCAAGCGGTCGCGCAGGGCGGTTTGCGCGCGCAAGCGCGCTTCGGTGTCGACGATCTGGCGCGTGAGGTCTTCCGAGTTGGTCGTTTCCGAAATGACGCGCCCGCCGGCGGCGTCGGCCTCTTGCTCCATGCCGCTCTTGAACGTGTTGAGCCAGGAGGGCTCGCCGCGCAGCGAGACATAGCCCTCCATGTAGCTCTCGGGATCGCCGCTCCGGTTGGAGCCGATCAGTTGGCAGAGGCGCGGACCTGCGGCCTGGCAGGCCTGAATGTGGCGATCCATGACGCTGGCGAGCCGTTCGCTGGGGATCTCCAACCCAATGGCGTAGGAGTACGCGAGGTAGAGAACGGGCGCGGGTCCCGCTGGCTGGGATGGGCCTTGCGGCGCGTTGGCGGGCGCTGTCGTCGCGTCCACGGGAGCGGCTGGCGCTGGCGCCTCTTCGGCGGCGACGGCCCGCTCCATGTCGGCCATGCCCCCCATCTCTCCGGCGGCAGGCGCTTCTTCCGACGTCATCGTCTGCTGGCCGCACGCCGCTAGCGCAACGATCAAGCCTACGCCTATCAAGAAACGACGCATCGCCGCACCTCCCTCGCGCTCCACCAAGCGCGCCTTGGCGGAATGCGCAACCCTTTCTAGAACCGGGGCCGCATTATGAGCGCTCGCGGACCTTTCCAAGACAAACCGTGCATTCGGGTCGAAGGGCTTTGCCTTGCTCGCGGCGGGCGAACGCTGTTCGAAGGCTTGAGCTTTGCAGCGGCATCGGGCGCATATGTCGAAGTGCATGGCTCGAACGGCTCGGGGAAGACGAGCCTGTTGCGCGCGATCGCGGGATTTCTGAAGCCGAGCGGCGGCCGCATCGCATTCGAGAACGTCGAAGAACCATCGCTGGCGCTTCATTTTGTTGGACACGCGAACGGCGCAAAGCGCGAAACCAGCGTGCGTGAGCATCTGCGTTACTGGTCCGGCTTGTTTGGCGGCGCATCAAAGGAAGATTTCATCGCGCAGACTCTTGGTCTTGAACAAGTGCTTGCATTGCCCTTGCGCACGCTGAGCCAGGGGCAGGCGCGCAGGCTTGCGCTCGCGCGATTGCTTGTTGTGCCGCGACCTATCTGGCTGCTCGATGAGCCCGCTGCGGCGCTCGATGAATCCGGCAAAGCTGTGCTTGCGCAAATGATCGCAACGCAACGGGACGCGGGGGGCATCGTTGTGGCGGCGGTACACGAGGCGCTGGGGCCCGCGCCCACGCAAATCGTTCGCGTGCCGCGTTGAGCGCGTTCGCCGTCACCTTCCGGCGCGACCTTACGCTTATGTGGGCGGGCGGCGGCGCGCTTGCGCCGGTGGGTTACTTTCTCGGCGCGACCATGCTGGTTCCGCTGGCGATGGGCCCGGACCGCACGCTGCTGCAACAGTCGGGACCCGCGCTGGTCTGGATTGCGGCAGCGCTGGCGCTGCTCTCGGTTTTGGAGCGGTTGTTTCAGGCCGATTTGGAAGACGGCGGGCTCGACCAAATGCTGTTGGCGCCGGCGCCGCTTGAGTGGATCGTGTTCGCCAAAGGCGCCGCGCTTTGGTGCGGTGTGGGTCTGCCGATCGCTCTGGCCGGGGCCCCGGCGGCGCTTGCACTGCAGGCGCCGGTGGAGCGCATTCCTCTGATCGTCGCGAGTTTGGCGCTAGGCGCGGCCGCCTTCGTTGGCGTCGGCTTGGCGGTTGCGGCGTTGACCGCCAGCGTGAAGCGTGGCGGTGTCCTGATCGCGTTGATCGTCCTTCCGCTATTCGCGCCGCCGGTCATTTTTGGCGCGGCTGTTGCATCCGGCGAGAACATTGCAGGAGCCATGAGCATTCTGGCGGGCTGCGCGCTCGGCGCGGCAGCCATCGGGCCCCTCGCCGCGGCCGCAGCACTCAGGCTGCACGCCGAATGACCGCATTGCTTTCACCGTCGAACCGCGCTTGGTTGCGCCTGCGATGATTGCGTTCCTGGCGAATCCCGCGCGGTTCATGGCGTTTTCGGCGTGGGCCGCGCCTGTGCTGTTTGCCGGCGCGCTGGCGCTGTTCGCCATCGGCGTTCCATGGGGGCTCTTCTTCTCTCCGGCCGACTACCAGATGGGTGAGACGGCGCGGATCATGTACGTGCATGTGCCCGCGGCGTGGTGGTCGATGGGCGTCTATGCCTTCATGGCCGGCGCGAGCTTGGTGGGCCTCGTCTGGCGCCATGTGCTCGCCGACATCGCCGCGCGCGCGGCGGCGCCGATTGGCGCCGTGTTTGCGGGCGTATGCCTGGCGACCGGTTCGCTCTGGGGCGCGCCGACCTGGGGCACGTGGTGGGAGTGGGATGGGCGCATGACCTCGATGTTGGTCCTGTTCGTCACCTATCTCGGCTACATCGCCTTGTGGTCGGCGATCGAGGATGAAGAAAAGGCGGCGCGGTTGGCGGCAATTCTTTGCCTGATTGGTGCGATCAATCTGCCGGTGGTGAAGTTTTCCGTCGATTGGTGGAATACGCTGCACCAGCCGGCGAGCATCATGCGCGATGGCGGCGCGGCCGTGCATCCGCAAATGTTGGGCCCGCTCCTCACCATGGCGGGCGCTTACCTGCTGTTGTTCGGCGCGTTGACGTTGATGAACATGCGCTCGGCGATCAACCGGCGCCGCGTCGAAGCGGCGGCGCTGCGGCGGACGCAGTCATGATCGAAGGCGGCTGGAACTATGTGTGGCCCGCCTACGCGATCGCGCTCGGCGCGCTTGCAGTGCTCGCGGTCGTTGTGTTGCAGCGCCTGGGCACATGGGCGCGGCGCGCGCGCGAACTGGATGAGCTGAAATGAGGCTGATCGCCTTCGTGCCCTTGGCCGCTCTGGCGTTTCTGGTCGCGGTCGGCGCGTTCCTGCTGACCCGCGAGGGCGAGCGCGATCGCTTCACCGAAGGTCTGGTGGGGCGCGCCGCGCCGACCTACGCGCTGACGCGATTGGACGACGGCGCAATGCTGACCAGCGACGAGATGCGCGGTCGGCCCTACGTCATCAATCTGTTCGCGTCATGGTGCACGCCCTGCCGCGCCGAGCATCCGCAGTTAATGGCGCTGCGCCAGCGCGGCGTCGAGATTGTCGGCATCGCCTACAAAGATCGGCGCGAAGCGTCTGCGGCTTTTCTCACCGAATTGGGCGATCCGTTCTCTGTCGTCGCCATGGATCCCGAGGGCCGCTTCGGTCTCGAATTGGGAATCACCGGCGTGCCTGAGACATTCGTGATCGGACCCGACGGAATAGTCCGCGCCGCCTATCGCGGTCCGCTGACGGCGGAGGCGATCGAGCAGGAAATTCTACCGGCGCTCTCGCCGCCTTAGGATTTCGGCTCGGTTGGCTCGTTCTCGCGCTGATGCTTCATCACGATCGGCGTGTTGATCACCGCAAACGCGATGGTCAGCGGAAACACAATCAGCGGGCGTGAGTTCAGCCAGAACTCGAAGGTCTGCGTGTTGCGGATCACTTCGTTCAGCACCGCCTGGAACACGAAGAAGCCCGCCCAGCGCAGCGCCAGGATCGTCCAGATGCGATCTGGAAGATTGAAGGCGTGGCCGAACAGGAGCTTCCAGACGTTTTGGCGAATGGCGAGCGAGCCAAGTATGGCCGCCACGTAGAAGAGATACGAGAATGTCGGCTTGATCTGAATGAAGGTCGGATCGTGCAACAGGATCGTGAGCGTGCCGAAGCCCAGCACGATAACGGCGGTCACGATCAGAACAGGCGGAATACGGTTCTGCTTGATTTTGCAATAAGCGATGGCGGCCAGCGTCGCCGCCATGAAGATGCCGGTGGCGATGTAGACCGCGTTCTCCTTGGTTGCCTCGATGCGCTGCAGGACGTTGAAGGCGACCACGAAGACCAGAACCGGCCCCAGATCGACCAGCAATTGGTTGGCCCCGCCCGGCTTGGTAACCCTGGGTGGAGGCGCGCTCAGCTCTTGAGTCATGGCTCCAGATACGCGCAAAGAGGGGCGCCGGACTAGCGGCTTACGCTGAACTGCGGTCCGGAGCGAAATCCGGGGGTGCGACGAGGAGGGGACGATGCGGATTTTGGGGCTTCTGACGGCCGGGTTCTTGGCGGCGTGCGCCAGCGCCGAAGCGCCAACGGAGACGGCCCCGGTCCGGGCGCTGAGTGAAATCCTGGAGCAGTCGCCGGTCGAGGATTGGCGGGCGGTCGACCAGGGCAACTTGCTCTACATGCAGCTGCCGGCCGGGCGGGTGATCATTGAACTGGCCGCGGACTACACCCCGCTTCACGCGGCCAACATTCGGGCTTTGGCGCGCGCGCATTATTGGGACGGCGCCCAAATCGTGCGCAGCCAGGAGAATTACGTGGTCCAGTGGGGACGCGACGAGGGCGATCCGCGTCCGCTCGGCGAAGCGACGGCGACGTTGGCGCCGGAATTCGAGCGGCCGCGCGCCGGCGTCGATATCACGCGCCTGCCTGATCCGGACTCTTACGCGCGCGAAGTTGGCTTCGCCCATGGTTTTCCGGTCGCGAGCAACGGCCGCACAACATGGATGGCGCATTGCTACGGCATGGTCGGCGCCGGGCGTGGCGACACCGCCGACAGCGGCAGCGGCGCCGAACTTTACGTGGTGATCGGGCATGCGCCGCGGCATCTGGATCGCAACATCGCCACAGTTGGCCGCGTGCTTCAGGGCATGGAACTGCTCTCAACCATGCCGCGGGGAACTGGGCCGCTCGGGTTTTACGAAACGCCTGAGGAACGCACTACGATCATCTCGGTTCGCCTCGGCTCCGAGTTGCCTGCCAGCGAACGTGTGAACCTCGAAGCCTTGCGCACGGATAGTCAGACATTCCGCGATGTGATCGAGAGCCGGCGCTTCCGGCGCGAGAGCTGGTTTCTGGACCCGATCGGGCGGATCAATCTGTGCAACGTACCATTGCCGGTGCGGGTGCGGAGTTAGTTGAGGCCGACCAGTGCGCGGCTGAAGCTCGTCGCGTCGAACGGCTGCAAGTCCTCGGCCTTCTCGCCGACGCCGATAAAGTGAATCGGGATGGCGTGGCGTTGGGCTACGGCGACCAGCACGCCGCCTTTGGCGGTGCCGTCGAGCTTGGTCATGACCAGGCCGGTAATCTCCGTCACGGCGCGGAAATTCTCGACTTGGCTAAGTGCGTTCTGGCCGACAGTCGCGTCGAGCACGAGCAGGGTTTCGTGCGGCGCGTCCTCATCGATCTTGCGCATGACGCGGATGATCTTCGCCAACTCGGCCATCAGTTCCGATTTGTTCTGAAGCCGGCCGGCGGTGTCGATCAGCGCGACATCGGCGTTGTCTTCCTTTGCGCGTTTCACGGTCTCGAACGCGACGCCAGCGGCGTCTGCGCCCTGGGTCGACGCGACGAACGCGGCGCATGAGCGATCGGCCCAGACCTTGAGCTGCTCGATCGCGGCGGCTCGGAAGGTGTCCGCCGCGCCGATAACAACGCGTGCGCCGGCGTCCGTAAGGTTCTTAGCCAGTTTGCCTATCGTCGTGGTCTTGCCGGAGCCGTTGACGCCAATGACCAGAACGATGCGCGGTTTTGGTCCGGCAGTGAGATCGAGTGTCGCCTCGCGCGGCTTGAGAATGCGCGCGACCTCGCCGGCTAGAGCTTCGCGCGCTTCGGCAGCGACGTTTTCTTTGGTGAAGCGCTGGTCGGCCAAGGCCGCGCTGATCCGCGCCGCAGCTGCCGCGCCCATGTCGGACGAGATCAACATTTCTTCCAGTTCGGCGATGCCGGCGTCGTCGAGCTTCTCCTTGGTGAAGACCGAGGCGATGCTTTCAGCCAATTTGTTGGAAGACTTTCGCAGGCCGTCGAACAGGCCCTTGGTCTGTTCCGGCTGCGCTTCGCCCGTTTTGTCTTTCTTGCCGAACAAACCCCAGATCATGCGGCGACGCCGATGAGATGCTGGCCGTCATGGGCGGTGAAGCGGAGGCGAATGTGGGCGCCCCCCTCTCCCTTGCGGAGAGGGGGTAGGGGGTGAGGGGCGTGCCAATGATCAGGATCCTGCTTGTCGGAGCGCCCCTCATCCCCCGGCCCCTTCTCCGCAAGGGAGAAGGGGAGTTGGACCGGCGTAAAATCCGGCAGCCGCGCAAAGCCCTCGCGTTCAACAAGCGCCGTCGCTTCTCGCCCCACCCAAGCGCGCAGATGCCGTTCAAGCGCGGCGGCGCCGGCTTCACGCAGTTTGGCGGCGCGCTGCTTCACGACGCGGCGATCCACTTGCGGCATCCGCGCGGCGGGCGTGCCTTGGCGCGGGCTGAAGGGAAAAGCGTGTACATAGGCCAAGCCGCACTCGTCGACGATTGAAAGCAGATTGGCGAAGTGCCGATCCGTCTCTGTCGGGAAGCCGGCGATCAGATCGGCGCCGAGAGCAGTCTCCGGGCGCGCGTCCTTCAAACGCTGGCAGAGTCCGATCGCTTGCGCACGCGAGTGGCGGCGCTTCATGCGCTTCAAGATGATGTCGTCGCCGTGTTGCAACGAGAGATGCAGGTAGGGCGCGACGCGCTCATGCTGTGTGACGAGTTCGAAGAGTTGATCGTCCATCTCGATCGCATCGAGCGAAGAGAGGCGCAGCATCGGCAGATCGGGCACAAGCTTCAGAATGCGCGCCACGAGGCTGCCCAGTTGCGGCTGACCAGGCAGATCGCCGCCCCATGACGTGAGATCGACGCCGGTGAGCACGACTTCCGGCACGCCATTGGCGGCGAGGCGGCGGATTTGCTCGACCACGTCTCCCACTGTCGCGGAGCGTGAATTGCCGCGGCCATAGGGGATGATGCAGAACGTGCAGCGGTGATCGCAGCCGTTTTGAATCTGCACGTAGGCGCGAGTGCGTTCGCTGAAGCCATCGATCAGATGCGACGCGGTCTCGCGCACCGACATGATGTCTGAAACGCTCACGCGCGCGTGGTCGCCGCCGAAACTTTCCGCGCGCATCTTCTCGGCGTTGCCGATAATGCGGCTCACTTCCGGCATGGCGGCGAAGCTCTGCGGGTCGATTTGCGCGGCGCAGCCGGTGACGATGATCTCCGCGTCCGGCCGCTCGCGCCGGGCGCGGCGGATCGTCTGGCGCGCTTGGCGCACGGCTTCATTGGTGACGGCGCAGGTGTTGACTATCACCGCATTGCTGAGCGCGGCTTCGCTCGCCAGCGCGCGCATGGATTCGCTTTCGTAAGCGTTGAGGCGGCAGCCGAGCGTCACAATCTCGACATCGGCACGCGGAGGCTTCAGCGGCGCGTTCATTTGGGTGAAGAAGGGAATAAGGGAGTGGGGGAGTAGGGCAATAGGGTAGATAAGATTAGAGCCGCTGCGTCCAAACGCAGCGGCCCCTAAACCCTTACTTCCTTATTCCCCTACTGCCTTATTCAGCAGCGTCGTTGGCCTCGCCGACGAAATCGTCCTCGCGGGCGCCGCCGCTGCGTTCGGAGATGCGCGCGGACTTGCCGCGGCGATCACGTAGATAATAGAGCTTGGCCCGACGGACTTTGCCGCGGCGCACCACTTCAATGGAATCCACAGTCGGCGAGAACAACGGGAACACCCGCTCCACGCCCTCGCCAAAGCTGATCTTGCGGACGGTGAAATTGGCGTTGAGTCCAGCGCCAGCACGGGCGATGCAGATGCCCTCGTAAGCCTGCACACGCTCGCGATCGCCTTCCTTGATCTTCACGTTCACGCGCAGCGTGTCGCCCGGATCGAACGAGGGGACGGTCTTGCCCTTGGTAATGCGGGCGATTTCTTCTTTTTCAAGCGTATCGATCAGGTTCATCAACGCACCAGGGGGCGTCGGGTCGGCCCGCGCCCTCCTCCAGAAAACCGGAAAGCGGGGCGTATAGGGGAAGCTTGGCGCCGTGTCGAGGGGGTAGGCGGCTACGCCGGCCTAGAGCGGGGCGATCGGCTGGCAGCCCGCAAGGGTGACAATGCTCTGGTCCGGTTTGCGGATGCGGAGCATTGGGTGGGTCCCAGCTCGACCCAGTTGGAAGGCAAGTTCCTGTCCCCCGGCGTCGCGAATGCCAATGAATCCTTCAGCCTCGTTGATGACGGAGAAAGCGCCGAGGCCTGGCGTGAACCACGTCATGCCTAAGGGCGGGAAGAAGTAGGCCGCGCCCGGCCTCTCCGCGACAGGGATCACGTGAAGGCCACGGAGTCCGCGCACCCGTGCCGCTGACTCTGGCGTGAGTTCGCTCGGCATCGCCGCGTCGAGCGCCTGGAGTTCTTCGGACGCACCCGCACAAGCCGCGCGAACGGACTCAGCCGTGATCGGGCCTTCGATGGGCCGCCACAGCGCGCCGATGGCGTTGCTTGCACGCGTGACTTCGGGCGTTGCGGAGGCCGTCTGCGCCGCGGCCGGTGCAACGGCTAGGCATAGGAGGGCGGCAAGTGCGGCGCGGATCATTGGTCCTTGCCGGTGCGCTTCAAATCGGGCCGTCTTTGGGCGGTGAGGCGTTCCCGCTCTGCCTTGCGCCAGGCTGCGATCTTCGCGTGATCGCCGCCTAACAGTACGTCCGGTATCGCGCGACCTTCCCACTCTCGCGGCCGCGTGTAGTGGGGGTGCTCGAGAAGCCCCTCGCTGAAGCTTTCTTCGTGCGCAGAGGTCTCATTGCCTAGAACGCCGGGAATGAGGCGAACACAAGCTTCCAATAGGACCATTGCCGCGGCTTCGCCGCCCGCCAAAACCGCATCGCCAACCGCAACTTCCTGCATGCCGCGCGCTTCGATGACGCGCTCGTCCAGGCCTTCGAAACGGCCGCAGAAGAGGATCACCCCTGGTCCCGCGGCCCATTCCTGGACCATGGCTTGGCTCAACTGTTTGCCGCGCGGCGACAGGTAGATGAGCGGGCGGTCGTTGCGATCGATGCTGTCGATCGCCGCCGCTGCAACATCGGCGCGGATCACCATGCCAGCGCCGCCGCCCGCGGGTGTGTCGTCAACTTGTCTGTGCGGGCCGAGACCGAAATCTCTGAGCTGCACGGTTTCAAGCGACCACAATCCATCGCGCAGCGCTTTGCCAATCAGCGAAACGCCGAGCACGCCCGGAAACGCTTCCGGAAATAGGGTGATGACGGATGCGGCGAAACTCATGGCGCCCAGGGGTTGACCACACGAAGGCCAAAATCAGCGAAGTCTTGTTCATTGCGCGTGGCTACAGCTAGCCCATGCACGAGCGCTGTTGCGCCAATCAGGGCATCTGACACTGAGAGTGAGCGCCCCAAGCGGGCGCGCAAATGACCCCAGCGTTCGCAGACCGCGAGGTCAACCGTCAGAACTCGACCCGCGAACATGGACTTCAAATCATCGAGCCAGATCTGAAGCCGCTGTTTGGCGGGGCTGTGGCTCAACCGCTCGACGCCAAATCGGATTTCGCCAATGGAGATAGCGCTAATGAACTGAGTGTTGGGGTCGATCGTGTTCAGCCATGCGCGAACTCTTGCGTCCGGTCGACTCTTTGTCCGCTCGGAAACGACCATGGTGTCCAATATGAACACTTAGGTCTCCGGGTCCCACTCGGCGAAGTCCTCCGCGAGTTGGAGTTCGCGCAAGGAATCCACTGCGCGTGCCGGCAACAACAGTTGATCACCCGCGCCTTGAACCGCTGAGTAGAGTTCGTCCCACGTCTTTGGCGCTGACCGCCGGTCCGCCTCCGATCGAGCCATCACGACGTACTCTTCCTTTCCGCGTACTGAAATGACTTGAGGCCCCTGATCGCGGACGGCGCGGAGGAGTTCGCTCAGTTTGGCTTTCGCCGTCTGGAGTTGCCATGTTGCCATGCGAACAGACTAGTCAGACTAGTCTGTTTAACAAGTCACTTCTCAATCGGCTCCGGCGCCGGCGGATCGAGCACCACGCGCTTGGCGGCGAGATCGACGTGGGGAACCGCTTCCTTTGTAAACGTCACTCGAACATTCGGGCCGCCGTTCGGCGGCTTGTATTCGAGGATGTCGCCAGCCCCAAAATTCCAAACCGCGACGATGTCCCCTAGGATCGTTCCGTCGACCGCCTCGGCGCGGGAACCCAGAAGATCGACGACATAGTATTCGTCTTTCGCGGTTGCGGGCAGGTTGGCGCGCGGCACATAGAGTTTCACGCCGCGGAGCTTGTCGGCCTGCTCTTTGGTTTTCACTTCGGGCGCAACGACAGCGACGCCGTCCTTCAATTCGCGCCAGCTCTTGGGCTTGAGCAGCGGCTTGCCGCTCTCATCGTAGAGCGGTCCGTAGGCGATCACGCCGTCCTTGCGCTCAGTGAAGGCGCGCAGGCGAACTTCGCCCTTGACCCCAAAGGCCCCGCCGACGGCGCCGACCAGAACCATGCCTTTGCTCCCCGCGGCTTTGGCCTTGAATGCCGGCACTTCCTTGAGGTCGCCGACGACTTCCGGCTCGTTGACCGGTTTCGGCGCCGCAAGCGGTTTAGGCGCAGCGCGCACGGGCAGTGGAATGGGCGCCCTGGTCACCGGTTGCGCGCGGCCGGCGGCGACGGCCATCGGTTTGGCTGGCATCGGCTTGGCCAGGGCGGCTGCGACGGGGGCCAACTTCGGCGGCTTGGGCGCTTTCGGAGGCTTTGGCGGCTTTTCCGGTTTGGGCGGCTTCTCAGCCTTAACCGGAGCAGGCTTGGGCGGCGCGGCTGCAGGTTTGGCCGGCTTCGCGTCAGACTTTGCGGTCTTCGGAGTCGGACCCAGCTTGGGCGGTTGGATGGACTTCTTCGCTTCGGGTTCGGCTTTTGCTGGCTTTTCAGCCTTTGGGGGCTTCGCAGGCTGCGGCGATTTTGCCTTGAGCTCGGGTTTGGTCGAGACCTTGGGGGCCGGCGCGACCGCTGGCTTTTTTTCCGGTTTGGCTGCGCTCTTCGCCGCCGGCTTCGGCGCGGGCTTGGCGGCGACTTTGGCTGGCGGCGGAGCTTTGGCGACTACTTTTGGCGCCGCCTTCGGCTCAGGCTTGCTCGCAGGCTTCGGCGCCGGCGCGGCGGTCTTCTTGGGCGCGGGGTCGCTGCGGCGCGGTGCGGTCGCCGCCTTCTTGGCGGCGGCCGGAGCAGCCTTGGCGGCGGCCTTCGGTTTGCTCAGGGCGGACTTCTTCTCGGCCACGGGTCTCTCTTATGCCTCCGTTGCGGCCTCGGCAGGGGCGGCTGACTTGGCGGCCAGGGCTTCGGCGCGCTCGGTCATCTTCTTGCCGGGCTTAGCTTTTTCTGGGTTGTTGCGGCTTTCGCGCTTCATCACGCCGGCCTGATCCAGGAACCGCGCAACGCGGTCGGTCGGCAGGGCGCCCTTTTTCATCCAGTCTTGAATCCGATCCAACTTCAGCAGGACCCGGTTCGGGTCGTCGGATTTCAAGATAGGGTTGTAGGTCCCGACTTTCTCAATGAAACGCCCGTCGCGCGGGCTGCGGCTGTCGGCCACAACAATTGAGTAGTACGGACGCTTCTTGGCGCCGCCGCGAGCGAGACGAATTTTTAGGGACATTTATAAGCTTCTCCTTTGAACTCTTAGCTTTTTTTGTTGCTTCCGGGAAGACCCGGCAGACCGGGAAGTCCTGGGGTTGGGTTAGGGTTAAGGGCAGGCGGCGCCATGCCGGCGCCAAGCCGCTTCAGCGCCTCGGGATTGGGCATGCCGCCGCCCCCGAAACCACCGCCCGGCATGCCGAACGGCATTTTGCCTTTGCCCATGGCTTTCGCCATGTCGGCCATGTTGCGATGCATCTTGAGGAGGCGGTTGACCTCCATGACCTCGACGCCGGCGCCCTTAGCGATACGGGCGCGGCGGCGGCCGTTAATCAGGTCGGGCTTCTGCCGCTCTTGCCGGGTCATCGACCTGATGATGCCGATCTGGCGGTGGACCTGGCGGTCGTCGAGCTGAGACTCGGCGATCTGGTTTTTCATTTTCTGGACGCCTGGCAGCATCCCCATGACGCCCTTGAGGCCGCCGATCTGCAGGACTTGCTGCAGCTGCTTCTCCAGATCGTCAAAGTCGAGGCGGCCCTTGGCGAGTTTCGCCGCCATCTTCTCGGCTTCGGCGCGATCAACCTGTTCGACCGCCTTCTCGACGAGGCCGACAATGTCGCCCTGGCCGAGAATGCGCCCAGCTATCCGGCGCGCGTCGAACAGTTCGAGCGCGTCCGTCCGCTCGCCCGCGCCCAGAAACTTGATCGGCAGGCCGGTGACGGCGCGCATCGAGAGCGCTGCGCCGCCCCGTCCGTCGCCATCGGCGCGCGTAAGCACAAGACCAGTGAGCGGCAGGCGTTCGTGGAAGCGCCGCGCGGTTTCGACCGCATCCTGACCGGTCAGACTATCGGCGACGAGCAGGATTTCGCCGGGCTTCGCGATCTGGGCGATCGAGGAAGCCTCCGACATCAGCTCTTCATCGATGGTCGTGCGGCCCGCGGTGTCGAGGATGAGCACGTCGTGACCGGCGACGCGAGCTTGGGCGAGCGCGCGCTTGGCGATGTCTTGCGGGCTTTGACCGGGCACGATCGCCAGCACGTCGACGCCGATGGTCTTGCCGAGCGTCGCGAGTTGCTCCATGGCGGCCGGTCGGCGCGTGTCCAACGACGCCATCAGCACGCGCTTCTTGTCGGTCTTGGAGAGACGCAGCGCGAGCTTAGCGGTGGTGGTGGTTTTGCCTGAGCCTTGCAGGCCGGCCATCATGATGACGTTCGGCGGTTCGCCGTGGACGCGCAGGCCTTCGGGCGGAGCGTCGCCGCCGAGGGTTTCGACCAGCGCGTCATGCACGATCTTGATGACCTGCTGGCCTGGCTTCACCGCCTTGATGACGGCTTCGCCCACCGCCTCGGCCTTCACCTTGGCGATGAAGTCCTTGACGACGGGCAGCGCGACATCGGCCTCCAGCAGGGCCACGCGCACTTCGCGCAGGGCCGTTTCGACATCGGCCTCACTGAGCGCGCCGCGCCCGGTGAGCTTGTCGAAGACGCCGGATAGGCGGTCTGTCAGGGCCTCAAACATCATATCTCCGGTCATGCGTTTCCCGATTTCCATAGGAAATCGGGGGGCCAAAAGCAGTTTTACCCCGCCGGACGATCACGTCGGGCGGGGTGCCTCGCCAGCCTCCGGACCCAGATATGGGTCGTGTGCCGGTCAAAGCGCAGCTCAAAGCTGGCGCATGCGCGGGCTTGTAGCGGCCGCGTGGGTAGGCGTCAAACCGCCAGTCGCCGCACCACCTCTGCCCCGATTGCCAGTGAACTCGTGAGTCCCGGGCTTTCGATGCCGAAGAGGCACATGAGGCCGTCCATGCCGTGATGCTCTGGGCTGTCGAGCACGAAGTCGGGCTGCGGCTCGTGCTGGGCGTGGATTTTGGGGCGGATGCCGGCGTAGTCGGCGGTGAGCGCGCCGTCGGGCAAGCCCGGCCAGAATTTGCGGATGGCTTCGTAGAATTCGTCAGCGCGCTTGGGATCGACGACGTAGTTTTCCTCGGTGATCCACTCGATGTCGGGACCGAAGCGGGCGGCGCCGCCGAGATCGCGGCGATAGTGGGTGCCGAGCGCGCCGGGTACGGGGGGCGGATAGATGAGGCGCGCGAACGGCGCCCTCATGCTGACGGTGAAGTAGTTTCCCTTCGCCAGATATTGCTTCGGAATGCGCTCTTTCGGGAATCCCTCGATGGCGTCCGCGCACTTCTGCGCGCTGAGGCCCGCCGAGATCACGAGTTTCTTGGCCGTGACCGTCATCGGGCTCTCGCCGCCGACGCGAACATCGTAACCCTCCGCGCTCGGGGTCGCGCCGAGGAAAGGCGAATTCACCACTACCGATCCACCTAGCGCTTCGATCTCGCCTTCGAGCGCGTCCATGTAGCCGTGCGCGTCCATGACGCCGCTTTCTTGATACTCGACCGCCCGCACGCAACGCAGCTGCGGCTCTAGCAATCGCGCCTCGGCGCCGCTGATCCAACGGGCGTTCTCGACACCGTTGATCTGGCCTTGCCTGTAGTACTTCTCGATCGCCGGGATTTCGCTCTCTTCGGTGGCGACGAAGAGCTTGCCGCACTTCTGGTGGGCGACGTTATGTTCAGTCAAAAACTGATAAAGCGCGCGCCGGCCTTCGACGCAGAATTTCGCTTTGAGCGAGCCGCTCGGATAGTAGAACCCGGAGTGCACCACTTCGGAGTTTCGGGAAGAGACGCCTGAGCCAATGCGGTTGGCGCTCTCCAGCACCAGCACGCTGTCGCCGGTCTTGGCCAATTGGTAGCCGCACGCCAAGCCGACAGCGCCGGCGCCGACCACAATTGCATCGAAATCGCTCATGCGCAGATGAATCCGTTGCCCGACTCAAACGGTCCAAACTCGTCAACAACAATCGGTTAATGCAGTCGCGAGACACTCGGTCAAGTCTGAGTCGCGTGAGGGAGAGCGATGCTGAACCTGCAGGACCCGTCGATGTTGGCGGCGGCGCGGGGGCAGGTGAAGAGCCTTCGCTTTCGGGTCAGCGTCTGGGCGATCTTCGCCGCGGGCGCCGCGTTCGTGCTGGGATCCGCGGAGGCCGGGTTCGGGTGGTATCTGGCCCTGATTCTGGCGCTGGCCTTCGATCACATGCTTGGCAATTCCTATCTCGAAGCGCGCGCCGGGCCCGGCCGCGCGACGGCAGGGGTTCTGTTTGTCTGCGGGAGCGTGTTCAGCGCCGCCATCTGCGCAGCGATGCCGGTGATCCTGGCGGCGATGGGCGGCGGGGCCGGGCGCGTGCTCGGCGTGTTGATTGCGGCCAGTCTCTTGGTCAGCGTGATGATGTTCGCATTCCAAGCGCGGCGCTTCATGTTCCTGGTCGCCACGCCGCCGACGCTGGCGCTTATGGCGATGCCGCTCATTCCCTTCGATCGGGCCGCCATCACCGGAACCGACGCCGCGATCGGAGTCGCCTGCGGTGTCGCCGGCTTCCTCGCGTACGTCACCCGCTCGGCGCTCAACAACGCCAAGATGGTGCAGGGCTGGCGGACGGCGCACCAAGAGGCCAAGGATCGCCAACTCGAGGCGGAGATGAAGCGGGCGGAGGCGGAAGAAGCGAGCAAAGCGAAGTCAGATTTCCTGACGGTGATGACACACGAATTGCGCACGCCGCTGAACGCCGTGATCGGTTACGCGGAAATCATTGAAGAGGACCTGCAAGCGGATGGGCGCCAGGCGCTCGCCGCCGACGCCGGCAGGATTGCGAACTCCGCCAGGCACTTACTCAGCCTAATCGATCAGATTCTCAACTTCGCCGGTACGGACGCCGGTCGCGACGGGCCATCGCCGCGCGATGTCGATGTCCGCAAACTCGTGAGTGAGGCGATCCACTGTATCGAAGCCGACGCACGCGCCGGCGGCAACCGCATCTCGCTGCGGGTGGCGGCGGATGCCGAGCGCGCCTTTACCGATGGAAGCAAGCTCGGCGTCGCACTGGCAGCGCTCCTCTCTAACGCCGTGAAGTTCACTGCCAACGGCCTGATCGCCGTGACGGTGGAGCGCGAGCCCGGCGAGAGCGATCTGCTTGTGATCGCTGTGTCTGATACTGGGGTGGGCATTCAGGCGGCGGATCTGCCCAAATTGTTCAAACCGTTCGCGCAGCTCGACAACACGGCGACCCGCGAAAAGGGCGGGATGGGGCTCGGGCTCTCGATCGCTCAGCGGATGGTCCAGACGCTTGGCGGCGAGGTGAGTGTCGTGAGCGCGCCGGGATCGGGTTCGACGTTCACAATTCGAATCCCCCAGAGGCTGGCTGCGCCTGCCGCCGCGCGCGTGGCTGCCTAAGGGAGGCTCTTGCAGAGCCTGGGCATACGAGCAATATCCGGCCCAGGTTTGCATAGGAAACTTCGATGGACGAGCGGTTGCCCGCTTCCTCCATGCCAACGCTGCGCCAATTGCAGTTTCTGACCGCTCTACGCGCCGAGGGTAGCTTTGTCGCTGCGGCCGAGGCCGTGGGCGTAACGCAACCAACCTTGTCGGCGGGGATCAAGGATTTGGAGGCCGCGCTCGGAGCGGTCTTGGTGGAGCGCGGGCGGTTAGGCGCGGTGCTTACGCCTGCCGGTGAGGAGGCCGCCGAACGGGCGGCGCGCGCGATTGGCGAGGTCGAGGACTTGGTTCGCGCCGTGCAGGCCGCGGGTGAGCCGCTGTCGGGCGTGTTCCGTCTCGGCGCCATCCCGACGATTGCGCCGTTTCTATTGCCTAAAGCATTGCCGTTGCTGAAACGCCGATTTCCGAAACTGCGCCTGCAGTTGCGCGAAGACCTGACGGCGCGTTTGCTTGACCATCTCCGTACGCGAACGCTCGATGCAGCCTTGATCGCGTTGCCCTACGAAGCGCCGGGCATCGCGACCGCGCCTGTCGCTGAAGACGAGTTCTTGTTCTTGTGCCCAGACGATCATCCGCTGGCCCGCCGCAACGATCTTTCGCCGGAGCATCTCAAGACGGAAGACGTGCTCCTCCTGGAGGATGGCCATTGCCTTCGCGATCATGCCTTGGCGGCGTGCCGGCTGCCCACGCATAGGCGTTCAGCGGATGTCGGCGCCACCAGCCTGCATACGCTGGTGCAAATGGTTGGCGGCGGCATGGGCGTAACGCTGTTGCCGAAAATTGCCGCTGAAGCCGGTGCGGCAGCGGCCGCGAACCATGTCGCGGTGCGGCCGTTTGCCGAGCCCATCGTCGGCCGTTCGATCGGCATTGCTTGGCGTGAGGGCGGGCAGCGCGAGGACGAAGCGCGCATGCTCGCAAATGTGTTGAAGGAGTTGTTCTGAGCCCTAGGACGTCGGCCAGTCGGGCTTCGACAATTGCTTCGCCAGATGCGGCAGCCGGATCACCAGCCAAACCGCCGACCAAATGTTGCCGAGGATGAAGATCGGCAGCGCCCAGAGCGCCGCGACCATCCAGGAGCGCTCGGTTAGAAACACGATGATGCTGAAGAAGACAAAGCCGATGTAGAGATCGGCCAAGGTGGCGATGCCCCAAGGCAACGTGGTCACGACGGCGAGCTGATCGAGGAACGTCCCGTGCAGGTCCTGCATCGCGAATGCGGCCCAGGCGACCAGCCCGAGCATCGCCAAGCCCAATATGCCAACCACTGCGCGCAGGACGTTCATGTGCCAACCTCTCCGGCGCTTGTCGGCGGGGGAACGCGCAAAATCAAGGCGCCCTTCAATCCATCAGCCGCTGCATCAGATAGGTGTATTCCAAGGCGCGTCGGCGGGCGGCTTCGTTAAGGTTGGCGGCGGCTGAGTGGCCGCCATCGATATTCTCGTAATAGAGCACGGGCATGCCCAGCTCGATCATGCGCGCGACGTACTTGCGCGCGTGCCCGGGATGGACGCGGTCGTCCTTGGTCGACGTAAGCACGAACGGCAGCGGGAAATCGTCGCGCGCGCGTAGGTTCTGATAGGGCGTGATCTGTTCAAGGAATGCCCGTTCTTCCGGATTGGACGGCGAGCCGTACTCGTCGACCCACGATGCGCCGGCGAGCAATTGATCGTAGCGCAGCATGTCAAGCAACGGCACCTGCACCACGGCGGCGTTGACCATCTCCGGATGCTGATTGAGCATGACGCCCATCAGCAGGCCGCCGTTAGAGCCGCCCATGATGCCGAGCCGGCGCGGGCTGGTGATGCGGCGCTCCACCAGATCGCGTTGAACGGCGTAGAAATCGTCATAGATCACTTGCCGGTTGGTGCGCAGGCCGGCCTGGTGCCAAGCGGGCCCGAACTCGCCGCCGCCCCGTATGTTGGCGATGACATAGACGCCGCCGCGGTCGAGCCAGAGCTTGCCGACATTCGGCGAATAGCCGGGCGTCATCGACACTTGAAAGCCGCCATAGGCGTAAAGCAGGGTTGCGTTCTGACCGTTGAGCGGCATGTCGCGGCGACGGAGTACGAAATACGGAACTCGCGTGCCGTCGCGGCTCACCGCTTCGAATTGCTCCGAGACATAGGGGCTCGCGTCGAACTGGGCCGGCAGCGAGCGCACGGCGCGCGCGGCGGTGGCGCCGCGCTCGAGCGCATAGAGCGTGTCCGGCGTGAGATAGTCCTCGAACACAGCAAACGCCGCGGTTTCGGTCGGCGCGGCGCCGGCAAAGGTGACGGAGCCATTTTGCGGCAGCGCGATCGTCGAAGTGTTCCAGGCGTTTCCTGCCCGAGAAATGCGCAGTATGCGGCCGCGGACGTTCTCGTAGCCCGCAACCAGAATGGCGTCGCGGGTGATGGCGACGCCTTCGATGGACTGACGCTCGTTGGGCGCAAACAGCACCGTTACGTTAGGGTTGTCGCTGCCGCTCTCGCTCAAGGGATAAGCGATCAGCGCGCCCTGCGGATGACCGCGCCAGGCCTCTTGGAGGGTGGCGATGAGATAGCCTTGATAGAGTCCCTGGATCGAGGACTTTGGCGGCAGACTGATGCGCTGTGCGCCGCCAGCGCCGTCGAGACGATAATTCGTGGACTCGAAGAAAGTGTCGGCCTCGACCGCGATCGGCACGCGGACGCCGTCCGTGTCTTGCAGTACGCCAGCGAACACCCCGACGTCCGTGGCCTGACCGCGCATCACCTCAATAGCGGATGCGAGGGGGCGCCCCCGCGTCCAACGCTTCACAACAAATGGATAGCCGCTTTCAGTCATCGAGCCGGCGCCCCAGTCGGTGGCGACCAGCAGCGTGTCGCGGTCGAGCCAAGCTACGCTGGACTTCGCTTCCGGCACGACGAACCCGTTGGGCACGAACGCGCGCGTGGCGAGGTCGTACTCGCGATAGGTCGTCGCATCCTTGCCGCCGTCGGAGAGCGAGACGAGGCAGCGCGTCGTGCCTTCGAGGCAATCGATGCCCTTGAATACCCAATTGGCGCCCTCGGCCGCGGCGATGGCGTCGATGTCGAGCACGGTCTCCCAGCGTGGATTGCCGTCTCGGGCAAAGTCGGCAAGGTGCGCACGGCGATAGATGCCACGCACATGCGTCTCATCCTGCCAGAAATTATAGTAGTGGCCGTCGAAGATGCCCCCGATGGGCAGCCGGTCACGGCTGGTGGCAAGCGCGACCGCATCGGCGTGCAGTTGCGCGAAGCGCGGATCGCCTTCGAGTTGGGCGAGTGAACGCGCGTTCTGCTCGCGCACCCAATTGAGGGCGCGCTCCCCTTCGACGTCTTCGAGCCAGAGGTAGGGGTCTTCAGCATTCATGGTGGGCGTGCTCGCGGTTGGGGGCGCGGCGGGCGTCGTGCAGGACGCGGCGACGAGGGCAGCGACACCGATCGCGGCCAGGGCGGCTAGACGCATGGCTCAAACACCTCCGAACCCGGATGAACGGTCGGCTAACAAGCAGATTGCCCACGCGAAGGAAAGAGCGGGCCGTCGAACCGCGACGGAACCGCGTTGCCGCCGTGGCGCAATGCCGCGAACCGGCCTACATAAGGCCCGATGCGGTACTTCAAGATGAATGGCTGCGGCAATGATTTCGTCATCATTGACGCGCGGTCGCGCGGATCGCTGCCATTGTCCACGGCGCAGGCCCAGGCCATCGCGGATCGGAAAACGGGCCTGGGTTGCGACCAGGTCATTGCGGTGGAACGTTCGATCCGCGGCGACGCATTCATGCGCATCTGGAACGCAAATGGCGGCGAGGTCGAGGCTTGCGGCAACGCCACGCGCTGTGTCGCCTGGCTGCTGATGGAGGAAGGCGGCGCGGTCTCCCGGCGGATCGAGACGCCTGCGGGCATGCTCTATGCCGAGCGGCGCGGGGAGCGGCTCGTCACGGTCGACATGGGTTCGCCGCTGCTGCGCTGGGAAGAAATTCCGCTGGCCCGCGCAATGGATACAACCGAACTCGAGTTTGCGGCCGGCGGCCTCGATCGCCCCGGCGCCGTCAACATGGGCAACCCCCACGTGATCTTTTTCGTCAACGATGTGCGAGCAGTTCCGATCGAAAGCCTCGGGCCCAAGATCGAGTACGATCCGCTGTTCCCGCAGCAAGTGAACGCCGGCTTCGCCGAGGTGCGTTCGTCTGAGCAGATCAGATTGCGGACCTGGGAGCGAGGCGTGGGGCTGACCAAGGCTTGCGGCACCGGCGCGTGCGCAGCCGTGGTCGCGGCCCACCGCCAAGGCCGCACTGGGCGAACTGTGGACGTGCTGACCGACGGCGGATCACTGGAGATTGAGTGGCGTGCGGGCGACGATCGGGTTCTTATGACCGGGCCGATCGAGCTTGAAGCGACGGGGGAATTGCCAGCCGCATGAGAAACGCCGTCTTCCTGGTCGTGCTCGTAGCAGCGTGTGCATCGGCGCCATCGCAGCGCGCGCCGGCGGAGCAATTGCGGGGTTGCTGGATCAATCGCGACGCCGGCGCGACGACCATGCGATGGCTGCCAGACCGCGACCGCCCCGACGTGCTCGCGGGCGTGCGTCACATCTATCGACAAGTTGGTGCGCCGGTGGTGACCCGCTACACGCTGGAGCCGAGCGAGGAAGGATCCTCGATCTGTGAGATTGGCGACGACGGCGCCGCCACCAAGTGTTGGCGCGTGGCCCGGGGCGACAATGGCTCGCTCGAAGGCGGGCGCGTGTTTGTCGACACCCATGGCGAGGCGTTGCGCATCACGGTGATTGGCGACGGGCCGGAGCGCACCATTTTCCAAGGACGCCGGGACGGCTGCGATTGATTACCGGCCTCGACCACGTCGTTATTGCGGTGAGCGATCTAAGCGCGGGCGTGGCGACGTATGAGACGCTGCTCAACGGGCGTGCTTCGAGGGCGCAAACACATGACGGCATTGCGTCGGCGCTGATCGCCACATCAAATGTCGCGGTTGAATTGATCGCGCCGGCGGATGTGGGCGTCGCGGCAGAGCGATTGCGTGCGGCCCTTGCCGATGGCGAAGGTCTCAAGAGTTTGGTGTTCGGCGTCTCCGACATAGGGCGCATGCATCGGCGCTGCGAACGTGTCGGCCTCGCGACGGATGCTGTTTCCGAGCGCGAGGCGTGGCGTAGTTTCCGCGCGGCAACTGACAAAACCCATGGCGTACGGTTGTTTTTCATCGAGCGGCGCGAACAGCTCGCCGCGACTTCCGGCAGCGGCCTCGATCATGTCGTCATTCGAACCGCCGATCCGGAGCGCGCGGCGGCCCTTTATGGCGCGCGGCTTGGTCTCGATCTGCGGCTCGACCGCGAGGTGGCTGGTCGGCGCCTGATGTTCTTCCGCTGCGGCGACGCTGTGATCGAGCTCGCTCAGGACAGCGCCGCCGGCGAACGCGACAGGCTCTGGGGCCTTTCCTGGCGTGTGGAGAACGCGGACGCCGAGCGCGGCCGGCTCGCAGCCGCTGGGCTCAATGTCTCCGAAGTCCGGAAGGGTATGAAACCGGGCACGCGCGTGTTCACGGTGCGCGACCGCACCTGCGGCGTTCCAACCCTGATGATCGAGCCGTCGCGAAAGCAGGATTGATCTCCGCCAAAAGCCAAGCCAAGTTCGAGCGAGCCGGAACGGAGGGACGCCATGGCTGAGCCGCTGAAAGCGACATTCTTTGCCTTCAATAGGCGTGAGCAAAGCGGGGTCCTGCTCAGGCTGAGCATAGCCTTCGTCTTGGCCGCCCTGGTTCTGGTGGCGATTTTCGGCGCGCTGTTCTGGTCGAGCCTGGGACCGTTGGTCGAGTGGTACGGCCAGGTGGTGCAGGCGTCGCTAAACAATGACACCGCGGCCATTGAGGCCGCCGGCATTCCGCCGAATTTTTTCAGCGTGCTCGGCGGCATCTTGTTGTGGATGTTCCCCTTCTACATCCTGTGCGCTGCGTTCGAGGCGGGATGCTTGCGCTGGCTCATCCATGGCGAAGTGAAGGGCGTCATGGGCCTCTCGCTCGGCGCGCCGACCTGGCGCGTGTGGGGCGTCTACTGGCTGTGGCTCCTGCTCAATATCGCCTTCTCCTTGGCGTTGGGCGTGGTGTTCGGCGCGCTCACGGGCGTGATCCTGGTCAGCAGCGGCGGCGACCCGACCGCGGCGGCATCGGTGCAGCCTGTGTCGACGCTCATACAGTACGCGTTGATGGCCTATTTCGCGGTGCGTCTGGCGCCCGCCGCGGCGGCAACGATTGCCCGACGCCGATTCTCGTTCTTTCAAGCATGGGCCGTTACCAAGGGCCGCTTCTGGACGCTGTTCGGGTCGTTTGCGATTCTCTACGTGCTCTATTTCATCGCGTCGATCATCTTGGCGGGCGCCGCGTTTGCCATCGTGCTGGGACCAAACGCGCCCGATCTCGCCGCTGCCGCGAACGATCCGCAGCAGTTGACGGCGGCGCTCGTGCAAGCCGTGCAATCGTACTTCCGGTCGCTGGCCAATCCGCAGAACTGGATCGCCATTGGCGTGCTGCAAACGGTGAGCACGGTGATCGCCTTGATCTTCTACATCGCGATGTACGGCATCAATGCGCGCGCGGCGCAGGCCGCCATAGCGGAAGGCAAGATCGAGGCTTAGCCCGAAGCGGTCTTCTTGCCGTTGCGCTTCGCTGCTTTGGGCGCGGGCGCCTGGGCGGCTGCGGCCTTCGGTTTCGGCCTCTGGGCGGCGCTGCGCTCGCCATGGCGTGCGAGCGCCTGCGCCAGATAGCGGCCGGTGTGGCTGCCCTTGACCTTTGCGACCTCTTCCGGCGTGCCGGCGGCGACGATTTTCCCGCCGCCGTCACCGCCCTCGGGCCCGAGATCGATCACCCAATCGGCGGTTTTGATGACATCGAGATTGTGCTCGATCACCAGCACGGTGTTGCCGTTGTCGACCAGCTCATGCAGCACTTCGAGGAGCTTCTTGGTGTCCTCGAAGTGGAGGCCGGTAGTCGGTTCGTCGAGGATGTAGAGCGTGCGGCCGGTGGCGCGCTTGCTCAGTTCCTTTGAGAGCTTCACGCGCTGCGCCTCGCCGCCGGAGAGCGTCGTCGCCTGTTGGCCGATATGGACATAGCCTAGTCCGACGCGCTTCAGCGTCTCCAACTTGTCGCGGATGCTCGGCACTGCGTTGAACAGGTTCGCGCCTTCCTCGACCGTCATATCAAGAACATCGGAGATCGACTTGCCCTTGTAGAGGATCTCCAGCGTCTCGCGATTGTAGCGCTTGCCCTTGCAGGTATCGCAGGTGACGTAGACGTCGGGCAGGAAGTGCATCTCGATCTTGATGACGCCGTCGCCCTGGCAGGCCTCGCAGCGCCCGCCCTTGACGTTGAAGG
>LWDN01000051.1:0-3370 GCA_002083515.1 Proteobacteria bacterium HN_bin10 | reverse complement strand
GAGCGCGGCGTGCGGCCGATCGGCGACTGATCGATGTCGATGATCTTATCGATATGTTCCAGGCCCTCGATTTTGTCATGCTCGGCGGGTGCGTCGCCGGCGCCGTGCCATTGCCGTGCGACGGCCTTGTAGAGCGTCTCCACCACCAGCGTGGATTTGCCGCCGCCGCTGACGCCAGTGACGCAGGTGAACGTGCCGAGCGGAATATCGGCGTCGACGTTTTGCAGATTGTTGCCGCGTGCGCCGCGCACGCCGATGGCGCGCTTCTTGTTGAGCCAGCGGCGTTTGTCGGGGATGGCGATCTCGCGGCGGCCGGTCAGATAGTCGCCGGTGACGGAGTTCTTGTTCTTTTGGATGTCAGCGGGCGTTCCCTGCGCAATGATCTCGCCGCCATGGATGCCGGCGGCGGGGCCCATGTCGATGACGTGATCGGCGGTGAGGATCGCCTCTTCGTCATGTTCGACGACGAGCACCGAATTGCCGAGATCGCGTAGACGGACCAGAGTCTCCAGGAGACGCGTGTTGTCGCGCTGGTGCAAGCCGATGCTCGGTTCGTCGAGAACGTAGAGCACGCCGGTCAGGCCGGAGCCGATTTGGGAGGCCAAGCGGATGCGCTGGCTTTCGCCGCCTGAGAGCGTGCCGGAGGAACGGCCGAGCGAGAGATAATCGAGGCCCACGTCGACGAGAAAGCGCAGCCGGTCGTTAATCTCCTTCAAGATTCGGACAGCGATCTCCGTCTGCTTCGGCGTGAGCTGATCGTTGAGGGCGGCGAACCAATCGCGCGCGCCGCGGATGGAGAAGTTCGACGCCGTGGCGATGTCGAGCTTGCCCACCTTGACCGCGAGCGCCTCCGGCTTGAGGCGCTTGCCTTCGCACACTGGGCACGGCGCCTCCGACTGGAAGCGTTCGAGATCTTCGCGGACCCAAGTGGAATCGGTTTCCTTCCAGCGACGCTCGAGGTTCGGCAGCACGCCTTCGAAATTCTTGGTTGTCTCGTAGCGACGGACGCCATCGTCGTAGACGAACTTGATCGGGTCCTTGGTGCCATGGAGGATGGCGTGCTTCAGCTCCTTCGGCAGCTCCTTCCACGGCGCCGTGATCTTCGCCTTGAAGTGCTTTGCCAACGCCTCCAGTGTTTGGGCGTAAAGTGGCGATGGGCCCTTGGCCCATGGCGCCACCGCCCCTTCCTTCAGCGTCTTGTCGTGATCGGGAACGACCAGATCGGGATCGAACTTGAGCTGGACGCCCAGGCCGTCGCACGCCGGGCAGGCCCCGGCGGGGTTGTTGAATGAGAACAGCCGCGGTTCGATCTCGGGGATCGTGAAACCAGAGACGGGGCAGGCGAATTTCTGGGAGAAGATCAGGCGTTCAGGTGCGCCGGACTTGTTTTTCAGGGTGGCCTTGCCGGTCGCGTCTTCGCTCTTGCCAGCGATCTCGGCGAAAGCGATGCCATCGGCAAGCTTCAACGCCTGCTCCAGCGAATCCGCCAGGCGCGTTTCGATGCCGGCTTTCACGGCGATGCGGTCGACCACGATGTCGATGTCGTGTTTGAATTTCTTGTCGAGCGTCGGCGGTTCGGAGAGCTCGTAGAATTCGCCATCAATCTTGGCGCGCTGGTACCCCTTCTTCAGATACTCGGCCATCTCCTTCCGGTATTCGCCCTTGCGGTCGCGCACGACTGGCGCGAGCAAATAGAGGCGCGTGCCTTCGGGGAGCCCCATGATTCGGTCGACCATCTCGCTGACCTGCATCGCCGCGATCGGTTCGCCGGTGGCGGGCGAATAGGGCACGCCAACGCGCGCCCACAGCAGGCGCATGTAATCGTAGATTTCGGTGACGGTGCCGACAGTCGAACGCGGATTGCGGGAGGTGGTTTTCTGCTCAATCGAAATAGCGGGCGAGAGGCCTTCGATGGAATCGACATCCGGCTTTTGCATCAGTTCGAGGAACTGGCGCGCGTACGCAGAGAGCGATTCCACGTAGCGCCGCTGGCCTTCGGCATAGATCGTGTCGAAGGCGAGCGAAGACTTGCCGCTGCCGCTGAGCCCCGTGATCACCACCAACTCATTGCGCGGAATATCGACGTTCACGCCCTTGAGGTTGTGTTCCCGGGCGCCCCGGATGCGGATATGGGTCAGCCCATCCTTCATTGTGGCAAGCCGAACGCGAAAGAGGTCATCGAAATGCCCGGGAAATAGTGGCGATTGAAGAAGTGGGGCGTTTCGCCGTCGCGCCGCGCGCCGATGGCGTAGGTCACGGGCATGAAGTGCTCCCAATCCGGCGCCGCGATCGCGGCATCGGGTTGTGCGGTGTAATTCATCACCCTCGCGTGGTCGTTGTCGATGCTTGAGACGATCAGATCGTCATACGTCGCAACCCACGGCTGCGGATCAGGTGATTGGGCGCGGAAGAAGGCGGGCAAATTGTGGACGATGTTGCCTGACCCGATGACGAGAATGTTGTCGTCGCGCAATTCGGCGAGCGCGCGCGCAATTTCGTAGTGTTCCGATGGCGACCGGCGAATATCGAGACTGACCTGCACGATCGGCACGTCGGCGTCGGGGTACATGTGCTTCACGACACTCCAGGTACCGTGGTCCAGTCCCCACGTGTCGTCGAGTTCAGCGCCAAAGGCGATCAACGTTTCGGCTAGGCGATGAGCGAGAGCCGAATCGCCGGGTGCGGGGTATTGAACGTCGAACAATTCCTGCGGAAAGCTGCGGCCGAAATCGTGGATGGTGCGTGGGTGCGCATTCGACATGACCTTAACGCCGTCAGTCACCCAGTGGGCGGAGATACAGACAATCGCGCGCGGCATCGGAAAGCGCTGCGCGATCTCCGCCCAGCCGCGCGCGGAGGGCGTGTCTTCGATCGCGTTCATCGGCGAGCCATGGCCGACAAACAGGGCAGGCGCTCTGGTGGTCATTGAGTCTTTCTTCGGGGACCGCCAGGAACCTGGCGGACACCATATCTAGTAGCCGGAGTCGCCGTGACATCAAGAACAAAGATGGAACAACAATTTGGCCAGATCGGCGTGGAGGCCTATCCCATTCGGGTCATTTCGGTTTGGCCAGCCTCGCCTCTTTGGTTCGAGAGGTTAATGACCCTTTACCTCTGGCGCGAGTCGGCGTATAGAACATAGAGAGAACATTTGTCCGGAGCGCTAACCGGCGGATGCCTCACCATCGGGTACAGCGCAGGAAACAGGAGGTCGGCGATGGCTGGCAGCGTCAACAAAGTGATTTTGATCGGCAATCTGGGCAAGGACCCCGAAGTCCGGCGCCTCAACAATGGCGATCCGGTGGTCAATCTCTCGGTCGCCACGTCGGAAAACTGGCGCGACAAGCAGACCGGCGAGCGCAAGGAAAAG
>LWDN01000050.1:32081-35225 GCA_002083515.1 Proteobacteria bacterium HN_bin10 | reverse complement strand
GCCGATCATCGAGACCCAGGCCAACGACGTCTCGGCCTACATCCCGACCAACGTCATCTCGATCACCGACGGCCAGATCTTCCTGGAAACCGACCTGTTCTATCAGGGCATTCGCCCAGCGCTGAACGTCGGCATCTCGGTGTCGCGCGTCGGCGGCAACGCTCAGATCAAGGCGATGAAGCAGGTGGCGGGCCCGCTCAAGGGTGAGCTGGCGCAGTACCGCGAAATGGCCGCGTTCGCGAAGTTCGGCTCCGACCTCGATGCGGCGACGCAGCGCCTCCTGAACCGCGGCGCGCGCCTCACGGAACTGCTGAAGCAACCGCAATTCTCGCCGGTGCCGGTCGAAGAACAAATCGTGCTGATCTATGCCGGCACGCGCGGCTATCTGGACAAGATCGACGTCGCCAATGTCGGCCGCTTCGAACGCGACCTTGTCGCTTGGTTGCGCGCCAAGAAGGCGGACTTGCTGAAGGCGATCGTCGACAAGAAGGACATCAGCAAGGACGGCATTGAAGACAAGATCAAAGCCGCCCTCGAAGAATTCTCGGCGACGTTCGCCTAAGGGGTCGAGATGCCGAGCTTAAAGGAATTCCGCAATCGCATCGCCAGCGTGAAGTCCACGCAGAAGATCACGAAGGCGATGCAGATGGTGGCGGCCGCCAAGCTGAAGCGGGCGCAGAGCCAAGCCGAAGCGGCGCGGCCGTACGCCAACCGCATGGCGCGTGTTATCGCCAATCTGGCTGCGGCGGTTTCCGGAGACAGCGCGCCGGTGCTGCTGCGCGGAACCGGGAAGGACCAGGTGCACTTGCTCGTGGTGATGACCAGCGAGCGCGGCCTCTGCGGCGGTTTTAACACCCAGATCGTGCGCGCCGCGCGCGAGAGGATCGATGAATTGGTCAAAGCCGGCAAGACCGTGAAAATCCTGGCTGTCGGGAAGAAGGGCCGCGACCAATTGCGCCGGCTGCACGGCAACAAGATCGTCAAATACGTCGACCTCTCGGCGCACAGAAATATCGGCGCCGATGCCGCACACGCTGTGAGCGAGACACTGCTGGAACTCTTCCATGCGGGCGAGTTCGATGTCGCTACGCTGTTCTTCTCGCAGTTCAAATCGGTCATCAGCCAAACGCCGACGGCGCTGCAGCTGATCCCGGCGCGCGCGCCCGAGGGCGTCAAGCCCCCCGATCTGAAGGGTGCGGTCTACGAATACGAACCGGGCGAAGAAGAGATTCTCGAAGCGCTGCTGCCGCAATATCTCAACGGCCAAATCCTGCAGGCGCTGCTCGAGAACCAGGCTGGCTTCTACGGCGCGCAGATGAGCGCCATGGATAACGCCACGCGCAACGCCGGCGATCTCATTCGCAAGCTGACGCTGCGCTACAATCGCCAGCGCCAAGCCAACATCACCAAAGAACTGATCGAGATTATCTCGGGTGCGGAGGCGCTCTGATGGCCAATACGCTCTACACGACGACTGCGATTTCCCAAGGCGGCCGCGCGGGCGGCAAGGTGGCGCTGGCCGAAGGCGGGCTCTATTTCCACATGGAGCACTCCAAAGGCCTTGGCGGCTCCGGCGAAGGGACGAATCCCGAACAATTGTTCGCGCTCGGTTGGGCCAATTGCTTCAACTCGGCGGTCGCGTTCGTCGCATCGCAGAAGAAAGTCGACGCCACGAAGGCGGTGGTGAAATGCGAGGTCGGCATCGGGCGCGGCGAAGGCGGGCTTGGCCTCTCGGCCAAGATCACACTGGCGATCCCGGGTATGGAGCGCGCGCAAGTGCAGGAGCTGCTCGATGCCGCGCATCAGGTTTGCCCGTATTCCAAGGCGACGCGGAACAACATTCCGGTTGACCTGGCGGTGGAAGGATAATGAAGCGCGCCGCGCGTCTTGCTTTGATTGTCGCGCCTTTTCTGGCGGTGGCGGCAGGCGTGATCGCAGCGCGCATTTTGAACTAGCCCACGCGGGCTCGAAGGAACGGACGAGGAAGAGAAGAGATGGCACAGCAAATCAAGGGCCGCGTGGCGCAGGTAATCGGCGCCGTCGTCGACGTCGAGTTCGACGGTTATTTGCCCGATATCTACAATGCGCTTGAAACCACGAACCGCGGCAATCGCCTGGTTCTGGAAGTGGCGACGCACTTGGGGGAATCCACCGTGCGCACGATCGCCATGGACGCAACCGACGGTCTGGTGCGCGGCCAGGATGTGGTCGACACCGGCGCGCCAATCTCGGTGCCGGTCGGCGAAGAGACGCTCGGCCGCATCTTGAACGTCATCGGCGAGCCGGTGGATGAAGCGGGCCCGGTCAAAACGTCGGCGAAGCGCGCCATTCACCAACCCGCGCCAGCCTTCGTCGATCAAAAGCCAGTCCCGGAAATTCTCGTGACCGGCATCAAGGTTGTCGATCTGCTGTGCCCGTACGCAAAGGGCGGCAAGATCGGCCTGTTCGGCGGCGCCGGCGTCGGCAAGACCGTGCTGATTCATGAGCTGATCAACAACATCGCCAAGGCCTATGGCGGCTATTCGGTCTTTGCCGGCGTCGGCGAACGCACCCGCGAAGGCAACGACCTCTATCACGAGATGATCGAGTCTAATGTCAACGTGAAGGGCGGGGGGCAAGGCTCGCGCTGCGCGCTGGTGTTCGGCCAGATGAACGAACCGCCGGGCGCGCGCGCCCGTGTCGCGCTCACCGGCCTGACCATCGCCGAGCACTTCCGCGACCAGGGCAAGGACATTCTGTTCTTCGTCGACAACGTGTTCCGTTTCACCCAAGCGGGTTCGGAAGTGTCGGCGCTTCTGGGCCGTATTCCTTCAGCGGTCGGCTACCAGCCGACGTTGGCGACCGAAATGGGCGCCATGCAGGAGCGCATCACCTCCACCACCAAGGGTTCGATCACCTCGGTGCAGGCGATCTACGTGCCGGCCGACGACTTGACCGACCCCGCGCCGGCCACCTCGTTCGCGCACTTGGACGCCACCACGGTTCTCTCGCGCGACATCGCCGCGAAGGGCATCTATCCGGCGGTCGATCCGCTCGACTCCACGTCGCGGATCTTGGATCCGAACGTGGTCGGCGAAGAGCACTACCAAGTGGCGCGCCAAGTCCAGGAGACGCTGCAGAAATACAAGTCGCTCCAGGACATCA
>LWDN01000050.1:0-32012 GCA_002083515.1 Proteobacteria bacterium HN_bin10 | reverse complement strand
CAGCCGTTCCACGTCGCCGAAGCCTTCACCGGTTCGCCGGGCAAGCTCGTCGAGCTGAAGGACACCGTGCGCGGCTTCAAGGGGTTGGTGAACGGCGAGTACGACCACCTGCCGGAGCCGGCGTTCTACATGGTCGGCTCGATCGAAGAAGCGGTCGCCAAGGCGCAGCGTCTTGCGGCTGAGGCGGCGTGATGGCCGCCGCCGGCTACACTCATAGCCAGCTCGCCGTCATGCTCATCGATGGCGCGCTGGCGCATGTCGCCGGCAACGTGCAAGGCAAGATGCCTTTCGCTCCTGTTCCCGCAACTGAATTGGAACGTGCGGAGGCAGGCCTTCCGCAGAACGGGCAGACCTACTTCTATGCACTGGGGCAAGCGGGGGGCGTCTACATTGACATGAGCGGTTCGGTCGCGACCGTGTGGTTTATGGATGGCGACTATGACCGCGCGTTGGCGGCCACCGATGCCGCAATGAAGCAGAAGTACCGAGTGAAGCAGCTCGGCGATGAGGCCTTGCCGGTTCCAAAGCAGAGGCGAAGGAACTACGAGGTCGACTGCGGTAATTCCCGGGTCGCGCACGTCGTCGTCGAGTATAGCGAACACGGCGCCAAGCCTGCGCGGTTCTGGGTCAAGATTGGCGCTCAAATTCGCAGGCAATGAACATGTTGGGACAAGTGAAGCACAGCGAAGTCGCCGCGAAGCTCGCCGTAGAGGGGGCGATAGCGGCCATCGCCGGAACGGTGAAGGGAAAGATCGGCGTGTCGCCGCGCGTGCTCGGTCCGGCCGAAAAGGCGGACTTGGGTATGGCCGACATCGGCGACACCCTGTTCTATCCGGTTGGCGATAGCGGCGTGTTTTTTCATACCGACGGCGCCTACACGACGATCTGGTACGCTGCTGCGGACTACGACAAGGGGCTCTCGGCGCTCGAAGCGCAGATCAAGAAACACCAACCCGCCGCCAAGCTGGCCAAGGATGAAGCGCACAAAGAGGCGCCTGGCTTCAATCTTCGCACCTACGATATCAAGCTTCCGAACAATCACTTGGCGATCCTGGACGTAATCTACGCCAAGGGCCGCGTGCAGGATCCGAAATTCATGATTCGCGTGACCGCGATGGCGAGGCAGAATTGATATGGCCGACAAGCTGAGCTTTGCGCTGGTTTCGCCGGAGCGCGAATTGTTCAACGGCGAAGTGGATCACGTCGTCGTCCCGGGCTCGGAGGGTGAGTTCGGCGTGTCGCCCAATCACGCACCGGTGATGAGCGTGGTCAAGCCGGGCGCGCTGCGTGTGATCAATGACGGCGCCGAGCGGCGCATCTTCGTCAATGGCGGGTTCGCCGATGTTACTCCGGAAGGCCTGACGGTGCTCGCTGAAGAAGCCGTCGATCTTGCTGACATCGAGCCGGCGAAGCTCGAGCAGGACCTCAAGAACGCGCAGGAAGATCTGCGCGACGCCAACACCGAGGCCAAGAAGGACGCCGCGCAGCGGGCGCTCGTCCGCCTGGAAACGATCAAGGCGGCAATAGCGCGCTAGGGAGCGCTTGGCGCTAGGATGCGCCGATGCCAGATTTCTTTCATCCGCAACTTCTGCCGGCCACGATCGGCGCGGCGGTTGGATTGCCGCTCATCATCCTCGCATCTGTGTGGTTGCTTCGCCGCTGGGACAAGCTTAGCCCCCGCAAACGCTGGGCATTGTTCGCCGCCATCGCCGTGGTCGAGACGGCCTATTGGCTCAACATCTACGCATGGTTTGTCGAACCCAACCGGCTGGTTGTCCGGCGCGTCGAGATCGTCAGCGACGATTGGCGCGGCGCCCCCATCACCATTGCAACGATCAGCGATACCCACGTCGGCGGCCCGCATGTCGACGCGGCGCGAGTCGGACGCCTTGTTCAGCGCGTGAACGCCCTTCGCCCTGAGCTTGTGGTTCTGCTTGGCGACTACGTGAACGGGCACCATCACCCGTTTGAGCGCACGCCCGCCGAGAACCAGCAGATCGAGGGCGGCCTTGCCAGCTTCGCCGCCCTGCGTGCGCGCTACGGCGTTGTCGCCGTGATCGGCAATCACGATGTCTGGTACGATCGCGCCACGGTGCAGGCGGCGCTGGAAGAGGCGGGGGTTGCGGCCTTGTGGAATCGCCACATCGTGATCCGGCGAACCGGCGGCGACCCGCTGGTGATTGCGGGTCTCGCCGATGACACGACGGGCGAACCCGACTTCGTCGCTGCGCTCGATGGGGCGCCCTTGGGCGCGGACACGCTGGTGCTGAGCCATTCGCCCGATCCGTTCGCAACAGCGCCGGAGGGCGTGGCGCTCATGCTCGCCGGGCACGGTCATTGTGGTCAGGTGACGATCCCGTTCGTCGGACGTCCGATCCTGCCATTGCGCAACAAACGCTACGGGTGCGGGCTCGTCGAAGAGCGCGGCGCGCAGATGTACGTCACCGCTGGGATCGGCACGAGCATTGCGCCGGTCCGCTTCCTCAATCCGCCCGAGATTGTGCTGATCACGTTGCGCGGTTCGACCCTAGGCGCCCGCGCCTTCGCCCCAGCCGAATAGCGACAGCTGCTTGCGCTTTGGCTTCACCGGCTTCGGGCCGACGCCGCGCGCCTCCAGCCATTGCAGGACGAGTTTCGCCACATCCGCCGCTTCCGGTTCGCCGATCAGCCAATGGCTCATCTCGGGGAACTCGTGGAAGTGCGCCTGATCGCCTGGAAAGCGGCCGATGACGCGCCGCACCGTGCTGGATGGGTTCACCCGATCCTTGCCGCCGGCCAAGCCAAGCACCGGCGCGCTGATGCGATAGACGGGCGCCTGGCTCGCCATCGAATGATCGAGCCACCATTGCACGGCTTCGCGGATGGCGCGGCCGCTCTCCGGGACGAAACGCGCGAAGGCGCGGCGCGCGTCTTCGCGCGTGAGCCGATCCAGTGTTGTTGCGCGCGCGACGCGGTAGTCTGGCGGGATCGGTCTGCGCCAGTAATCGCCGAGCAGACTCAAGCCGAAATGGTTGCCATGCTCGTCGAGCGTGGTCGGCGGCACGCCCCACGGCGCGCTCGGCGCAAGCAAGACAAGTCCCGCCACGGGCGTGTGCATCGCCGCGAGCTGCGCGACCAGGCCGCCCAGCGAATGACCCGCCAAGACAGGCGGCGCACGAAGCCCGCGGATATAACGCCCGATCGCGTGGGCGTAGTCCTTGAGCCCGGCGTTGGCGAGCCGCTCAAGATCGGCGCCGCGTTCGTGATGCGGCAGGTTGGGCGCATGCGTCTCGAAGCCGGCGGCTTCGAACGGCTCACGAAAGCCGTCGAACGCCCAGCCGCCGCAAAACGCGCCGTGCACGAACACGACCGGCGTGACGATAGCGCTACGCTTCACGGGCGCGTCGCTCCTTCGGCGCACATCCTCGGAAAACTCACTTCGAAGCCCCCGCGCTAAACTTCCTGAACCGTCGCGCCACTTCTTCGTAAACCGGGCGCTTGAACGGTATGACCAGTTGCGGCGTCGAGTCGAGCGCCGCCCATCGCCAGTCTACAAATTCCGGCGTGTGAGCATCCAGCCTAATATCTGAGTCACGTCCCTTGAAGCGGAAGGCAAACCACTTCTGCCTTTGGCCGAGATAGCGGCCGCGCGGTTTCATGCGTGAACGCACGTCGGTGGGGAAATCGTAATGTAGCCAGTCTGCGGTTTCCTCAAGCAGTTCGGCATGCGTTGCCGCAACGCCAATCTCCTCCTCGAGTTCGCGATACGCGGCGTCGACCGGCTTCTCGCCGCGATCGACCCCGCCTTGCGGCATTTGCCATTGGTATGGGCCTTCGGTGGCGATGCGCTTGCCCAGAAACACCAACCCGTTGCTGTGGAACAGCGCCAGGCCGACGTTCGGACGATAGAGCTTCGGGTCCGCCGGCGCGTTCATCGGCGCGCGGCGCGCGCGTTCAGCACGGCCGAGGCTGGCGCCAGTTGATAACCTCGCGTTTCGACGTCCCGGGCCCAGCGGCCAACTTGTTCCATGGTCACAGGATAGGCAAAGCCGGCGCCCAGGGCGCTCTGGTTCTGCAGCGCCAGCGCTTCCAGATTCAGCAGCTGATCGTCGATAGCGTCGGCTTCGCGGCGCGCATCGATGATGCGGTCGGCGGCGGTGTTCGGCAGATTGGCGCGCTGCGCCTCAATGCTGAGCGCGGTGCGTTGACCGATCCCTGATGAGATGAACGAGAGCCCGCGTTGACGCAGCGCCTGCATCACGGGCGCCGAGGCCTGCGCCGAGGTCGCAAATCGAGCGCCCTGATAATTGGTGACGCCGAAATAGCCCGTCCCGCGCGAGAGCAATTGTTCGAGGCGGGCGATGTTTTGCTGCGCCGGCGCCGAAGCGAGCAGTGTCTGCGGGCCGGTATCGTCCGCATCCGGATCGAAGGGCTCCATGGGCAGTTCGAGCAGCACTTCATGTCCGCGCGCGCGGGCGCGGTTGATCCAGTCCTGCAGGTTCTGCGCATAGGGCACGAACGACAGCGTGACTTCAGCGGGCAGTTCTTCGATCGCCTGCGTGGTGGCGCTTTGATTGAAGCCAAGCCCGCCGATGATGATGGCGATGGCCGGCTTGCCCTGTTGCGGCGTGAACGGACGCGCGTAGGCTTGCGCCGGCGTGCGGCCATTGGGGCCGATGATCGGCAGCGGGCCGTTGGGGCCGTTTTCGGTCAGCCCCGCGAGCGGCGCGCGCGGCAGCGGCGGAGAGGCAGGGCGGCTGGCCTGCGCGCTCGGCGCCTCGACCACCGCCACGCGAAGTTCGCCCGATGCGTCCACTTCGCCGTACTCGCCCGCAAAGGGCAATTCCTCGATGCCGAATATCTGCATGTCGGCGCCTTCTTCCGCCGCGTCGGCGAACGAAACACGCGGCGCATCGGCGGCTGCGTCGGCCGGCTGCAGCGAGAGCACCCGCCGCGGACCGGCGGCGCTCGGATCTCCAAACACCTGCACAGAGACGAGCGCGCCCACGCCCAGAACGGCCGCGAAGGCAAACGCAGCGGTTCTGTGAGTCAGTTGCGGCAGGCGGCGCGCGGGTTTAGGCGGCGGTTTTTGCGCGAAGCCCCGCAGGTTCACGCGCGGGCGAATCATTGGCGCGCAGAATCGCTGAATTCGCGCCAGACGTCACTAGCGCGGTTGAGCGCTTCATATTGATTTATAGAAGGTTAATCGACCTCAGCCGGCGCGCGCGCGCAGTCGTTCCGCCACCGTTCCTTGGCGCAAGAACTCCATTGCGCGCCGAAGCTGATAGTCCTCTTCGGCGTTCCAATTCTCCGGCGGCTGGTCGTCGGGGATGTGCGCCTGCCTGCGATGCGCGCCAGATTCGTTGTCGAGCGCGTTGGGCAGATCTTCCTCGGACATCGAGAGCCGCTGCAACCGTTCGACTTCAGCTGAGTCGATGCGCCGCGCCGCGACCTCCATGTCGGGCGTGATGCCTGCGCCTTGGATCGAGCGCCCTGCAGGCGTGTAGTAGCGCGCCGTCGTCAGGCGTAGCGCGCCGTCGCGGCCGCCCTGCAGCGGAATGACGGTCTGCACCGAGCCCTTGCCAAACGAATCCATGCCGACAATCAGGGCGCGGTTGCGGTCCTGCAGCGCGCCGGCGACAATCTCCGCTGCCGAGGCCGAGGCGCCGTTGATCAGCACCACCACCGGCACGCCGGCGAGATCGTCGCCGCGGCGGGCGTTGTAGCGTTGCACGTCTTCCGGCTGGCGACCGCGCGTGGACACCACTTCGCCGCCGTCAAGGAACGCGTCTGAGACCTCGATCGCTTGATCGAGCAGGCCGCCCGGATTGTTGCGCAGATCGACCACGACGCCGCGCAGCCGTCCGGCGGTGTCGCGCTTCACTTGTCGGATGGCGTCCTGCAGCATCGCGCCGGTGCGCTCGTTGAACGTAGAGATGCGGATCACGCCGATATCGCCGCCCTCGACGCGCGCGGTGACGGCGCGAACATTGATGGTTTCGCGGGTCAGTGTGACGTCAAACGGATCGACGCCCTCACGCGCGACCGTCACCGTGATTTGAGTGCCGATCTCGCCGCGCATGCGCTGCACCGCTTCGTTCAGCGTCAAGCCGACTATGCTTTCGCCGTTAATGCCGGTAAGGTAGTCGCCGGCCTGGATGCCAGCGCGCGCCGCCGGCGTTCCGTCGATCGGCGACACCACGCGCACCACGCCATCCTCGCTGGTGACTTCAATGCCAAGCCCGCCATACTCGCCGCGGGTCTGGGTCTGCATGTCGCGATAGTCTTCCGCGTTCATGTAGGACGAGTGCGGATCGAGCGACGCAAGCATGCCCTGGATAGCCGCTTCCATCGCCTGGGTTTCGTCGATCTCGGTGACGTAGTCCTGCTCGACGCGAGTCAGCACGTCGGCGAATAATTCGAGCTGACGATAGACGTCGCCGTTGCGGCGATCCTCGGGGGCTGACCAGGCCAGCGCGCCTACCAGGGCCGCCGCTCCGGCGACCGGCGCCAAAATCCAGCCTATGCGCATCGTCTACTCCCCAGGCCCGTATCATGGGCCCGATTCGCGTTAACCGGCTCGTACGCCGGCCTCCGCGGTGAGGCCTCGAGCGCTGAGCCATCTGCCGGGATCGACCGGTTGGTCGCCCCGACGCACTTCCACATACAATTCCGGCGCCGGAGAGGCCGCGGCTGACATTTGTCCCACGATCTGCCCAGCCCGCACCGTCTCGCCGACCCGAACCGCCATGGCGTCGAGCCCGGTGAGGACAAGAGCGTAACCACCATCCAGATTGAGGATCAAGACATTGCCGTAGGTGCGGAAGGCCCCGGCATAGGCGACTTCGCCTGCGGCGGGCGCCACGATCTGAGCCGCCGGGCCGGTCTGGACGGTGACGCCCTGTGTGGCGGGGCCGCCGGCCTGGCGGACGCCGTAGCCGCGGGTGATCTGGCCGGAGGCCGGGGCAAGCCATCCGGCGGGGATAACGCTGGGCCCCGTGGGGCTGGCGGGTCGCCGGCGGGAGGCTTGGTGTGCCCGGGCCGCCAGTTCGCGCAGGGTGCGCGCCTCGGCGGCAAGGGTGCGGGCTCGCCGCTCGGCTGCGGCCGCTTCGCTGGCCAGTCGAACCTGCTGGCTGCGGCGCTGAGCGAGCCGGGAGACGATGTCGCCACGTTCTTCGGCAAGTGCAACGCGCGTATCGGCGAGCACGGCCTGCTCCGCGGCGATGGTTTGCTCGGCGCTGCGCGCGACAGCGAGCGCGAGGGTGCTACGCCGCTCTTGCGCGCTGTGCACGGGCCCGAGCGCGCGTGCGACAATGCTGGTTCTCGCCGCCCGCGGCTCGAGCCGCCGTTCGGCGAAAGCGGCGGCGAGCAGCGATGCTTCCAGCGCATCGCGGGCAGCGCGCTGTGTTGTGGTCTCGGTTGCGATCTGCAGCTGCACCGACATCATTCGTTCCTGTGCTGCGGTCGCCGATGCATCGACCTCCGCAGCGCGTCGGCTGGCGTCGAGCAGGCGGGCGTCGAGCGTACGGACTTCGCCGCCTAGCGCCTGCGCTTGCGCGCGTAGGCGCTCCGCGCGCTGGCTTTCCGCGCGCCGGTCGCGATCGGCTTGCGCCGCCGTGCGTTGGGTTTGAGCGTACGCCGTTCCCAGGAGCGCGAGCGCCCCTGCCGCGCACGCGACGAGGGCGCGGGCGCGTGCTGCGCCTCGTGCCATTTGCCACCACCATACCGTCCGAGATCTTCAGTCCCGGTGATAGGGAGTAGAGCATAGGATCGTCACGGCCCGGTAAACCTGCTCGGAAATCATCACCCGAACCAGCCGATGCGGCCAAGTTTGCCGGCCAAAAGCCAGTTTTTCATCGGCGTTATCCCTAACGCCTTGTGAAACGCCATCGGCGCCGCCGATCCAAAACGTGGTGCACGCGACGCCATCGTCGCGCCAGCGCGCCAGCTTTTCCGCTAATTGTCTCGATGTCCATTCGGCGCCGCGCTCGTCCAGAAGGATTTTGCGTGCGTCGTCGGGGGTCGCGCGAAAGAGCGCCGAGCCTTCCGCCCGCATATCTCCAGGCGGCTTGCCTTCGACTTCGACGAGGTCGAAGCCCTTGAAGCCAATCTGCCGCCCTGCTTGCGAGGCGCGCTGCAAGTAGTCCGCTGTCAACGCCGCTTCCGGTCCGTCGCGCAGACGGCCGACGGCGGCGACGAGCACGCGCATGGCGGATCAGCTCTGACGGGAGTCGGGAGTGGCGGCGCCGGACCAGATTTTCTCGATGTTGTAGAAAGCGCGAACCTCAGGACGGAAGAGGTGCACGACGACATCGCCGGCGTCGACAAGCACCCAATCGGCCTGCGGCAAGCCCTCGACGCGCACGTCTTTGACGCCGGCGTCCTTAAGCTTGCGCATCACATGGTCCGCGAGCGCGCCCACATGGCGCGCCGATCGCCCGGAGGCGACGATGAGCATGTCAGCGAAAGAGGACTTGCCGCGAATGTCGAGGGCGAGGATGTCCTCGGCCTTGTCGTCGTCGAGCGAAGTCAGAACCACTTGCGTGGCGGCGTCGACATCGATGCCGCGGGCGGGCCGGTCGGCGCCGCCCAAAGCTTCTCCGGCGGTCTTTGCGGCCGGCGCGCGTTTCATTTCAGGCGACAGGCGAGTGTGTCCTTCTGCTACCCCAGGAACGCCGAGGCTATCACTTGCCCTTGCGCTTTGCCACAGGCGGGCGCTTCGCGGCGCGGATCGCCGAGGAAGATTCCCTGTAATGGCGGGCGTTTAGGTAGGTCCAATGCCGTGGCGCTCCCAGCCGGCTGCGCACATTGGCGCCCGGTCTGGCGACGACCGCCACGGGAACCGCCGCCGCCACCTCCCGCCAATTCCGCCACTTCCGGAAATGCGCGAGGTTGTCCGCCCCCATGATCAGCACGAACGAGACGCCCGGATAGAGCGCCTTGAGCGCCCGGAGCGTCTGATAGGTAAAGGCGCAGCCCAGCTGCCGCTCAAGGTCTGTGACGACCATGCGGGCGCCTTGCGCCAGCGCCAGCGCCGATCGCAGGCGCGCGTCGAAGGCACTCGACGTTGGCTTGAGCGGATTTTGCGGCGACACCAGCCACCAGACGCGATCGAGGCCAAGGCGCTTCAGCGCCGTTTCCGCGACATGGACGTGGCCCGCATGCGCCGGATCGAAGCTGCCGCCGAACAGGCCGATCTTCATGCCAGGATAGGCGAGGGGCAGGTTGCGCTTCATGCAGCTTTCTAGGGCGCCCAGTGTTCGTCCGGCGGAGCGGTCTTTGCAGCTTCTGCACCACGCCGTTCGCGCAGCATGGCGGCGATCTCGTTCACCAATTCGCGTACGCCGGCGCCGGAAACGCCCGAGACGAGCCGCACCTCTTTGCCGATGGCGCGCGCGAGTGCGGCGCGTTTGCGGTTCGCTTCAGCCGGCGTCATCGCGTCGGTCTTGTTGAGTGCGACGATTTCCGGTTTCTCCGCCAGGCCTGCGCCATAGGCTTCGATTTCATGGCGCACGGTGCGATAGGCTTCGGTGGCGCTCTCGTTGGTCGCGTCGATCAGATGCACCAAAGCCACACATCGCTCGACGTGACCGAGAAAGCGCGTACCCAGCCCCGTGCCTTCGGCGGCGCCTTCAATCAACCCGGGAAGATCCGCCATGACGAAGCGCTCGCCGTCGCCGACGGTCACTACGCCCAGGTGCGGGTGCAGCGTCGTGAACGGATAGTCGGCGACTTTCGGCGTCGCGCTCGAAACCGCACGTAGAAAGGTGGACTTTCCCGCGTTCGGCAAGCCGACCAGGCCGGCATCGGCGATCAGCTTCAGCCGCAGCCAAAGTGTGCGCTCTTCGCCCTGCTGGCCCGGATTGGCATGGCGCGGCGCCTGGTTCACCGATGACTTGAAATAGGCGTTGCCGAAGCCGCCATTACCGCCGCGCGCGAGCAGCACGCGCATGCCGGCCTTGTCGAGGTCGGCGATGATGGTTTCCTTGTCCTCGTCCAGCACCTGCGTGCCGGTCGGCACCTTCAGAACGAGGCTCTCGCCGTCGGCGCCGTGGCGGTTCTGGCCCATGCCGTGTCCGCCGGTTTGCGCCTTGAAGTGCTGCTGGAAGCGGTAGTCGATCAGCGTGTTGAGGCCGTCGGCGGCCTCGATCCAGACATCTCCGCCTTTGCCGCCGTCGCCGCCGTCCGGGCCGCCGAACGGGATGAACTTCTCGCGCCGGAACGAGACCGCGCCGGCGCCGCCATTGCCGGAGCGCACATAGATCTTGGTCTGATCGAGGAATTTCATGAATCGGCAGTAGGCAGTTGGGAGTGGGCAGTTGGTGAATATGGTGCGCCTACGCCGACTGCCTACCGCCCGCTGCCTGCTGACTCAATCGCTTTCCCGCCGCCAACGCAGCGATACGCGTTGGTCGCCGTTGCCCAGGAAACTGGTGACCAGAACCAGGCGCGGGCGCACGGTCCACTCAACGCGTGTTTGCGCTTGCCCCAACCCAGTGCGCGCCACTTCCACATAGACATCGCGCGTCAGATAGACCCCGCCGGCAACCAGGAAGCCGCCATCCTCGTCCTGGCGCACATTGAAGCGATCGAGGCCTGCCGCAGCGCGCGCCGCATCGACGATATCCAGCGAGGCGCGTCCCGACAGAGCCGCCAAGCTCGCAGCCAGCTGCGCCGCCTCGAACGCCGACAAGTCTTCCACCGAACGGCCGAATAGAATCTGCGGCAGGATTTCGTCCTCCGGCAGCGGCGGGTTGGAAGAGAAAGCGACTTCCGGATCGCGCGCCGTGCCGGTCAGACGAATGCGGGCGCTCAGATCGGCGGTGTCGCGGACAGCGGTGAGGTCGATCCGCGCATCGAGCGGATCGCCGGGGAATTCGATCGTCGCGTCCTCGATCTCGAACGGTTGGCCGGACAGGGCGAGCGTGCCGCGGATGGCGCGCGCCGTGCCGAACACTTGCGGGCGTCGCGCCGTACCGCCCAAGCGCATGTCGAGAGACCATTCGGCGTCGATGCCGCGCCCGCGTGTGAACACGCGGCCGGGCGCGGTGATGTTGACGTTGAGCGTGGTCGAGCCATTGCGGCGCGGCGGCGGCTCGTCGAGCGGCTCTTCGTCGGCGCCAGGGCGATTGACTTCGACGACATCGAGGGTGGGAATTCCGGCTTGTGGATTCGACCCGACATCGAGGTTCGCCTCGACGATGCTGAGGTCGCCGGTCAGCGACGAATGCAGACCCTCCCAAGCCAACGTGAGCTGTCCGCTCGCGACCGCGCGCGCATCCGGGCGGTCGGCGACGCGCATGGCGTCGACATCGACGGTAATGCTGCCTTGCCGGTCGTTGATGCTGCCGCCGGAGGCGCTGAGCCGCCCTCCGCGCGGACCTGTTGCGGTGAAGGTCTCAATGCTCACGCCGCTTTCATCGAGCCGCAAGCGCGCGTCTAAGTCCGAAAGCCGAACGCCCGTGAGCTTGTCCTCGAAGCGGCCGTCGACGATCTCGATGTGGCCGTCGCCCGATAGATAGCCCGCCCCGAAATTCAGTGTGCCTTCGCCGTTGAGCGCGCCCTGCAGCGACTGATCCGGCAGGCGGGTGGCGGCCCAGAGCGCGTCCGCGGGTCCGCGGACTGACCAAGAAGCCCGCCCGCGCTGCTCGCGCGCCAGCGCAATGCGGATCGGCGCCACGCTGGTGATGACCGGGGCGTCGGCCTCGAAGCGGGCAACGAGGCCGTCCGCCGATGTGGCGTCGATCGTGGACGTGAGTCGCGTTGGCGTGAGTGCGCCTGTGATCCGCAAATCGAGCGGCTGACGCTGGCGGCCGGAGACGCGGGCGTCGCTCAGCGTGACATCCGCTTCGCCGCTCAAGCCGCGCCCACTGCCGGAGAGCGCGAGTGTGCCGTCAATTCGGCCGCTGGCGCGCTCGCCCCAGATCGCCGCCAACGGCGCGAGCGGCGCATCGTCGATCTGCGCGGCCCCGGAGAGGGAGCGCCCGCGTTCCTGCCAATTGGCGCGCACGACGCCGTCGCCAAGCGCCACATCCAGTGCGGCGTCGATGCGCCCCGCACGCCAGTTCGCTGTGATCGGCGCGCGTGTGAACACCGGCGCGTCGGCCAGAGCGCCGCGGCCTTCGATGCGCGCGGCTTCGTCTTTTGCGTTGACGGTGGCTGTGCCAGCGAAGGTGAGCGGCGCATCGCGCAAGCGTCCGCGCATTTCGAAGCTCGTCTCGATGGCCTCCGCCGGTCCCTCGGCGTGAAGCGTCGCCGAACTGACGCGAAGCTCTCCGACCCGCGCCCCTGCGATGCGGGCGTCCACGTTGATGGATTGCGGCGCGATGGCGACATCGCCCGCTAGCCGTCCGGTCACGCCCGGAACCAAGCCGTCGATCGCGCCATTAACATCGAGCTCGGCGCTGACGCCAGCGCGTGCAAACCGCGCCGCGCCCTGCGCCTGCATCGCGCCCCATTGCGCATCGAGATTCGAAAGCGCGAATCCATCGGCATCGACGGCAAGGTCTGCAGCCCCGCTCAGATCCTGGCCGCGCGCCGAGCCATTGAGTGAGGCGCGCCCGGCGTAAACGCCCCCGCGCGGCGCCAACGTGAAGTCAACGACGGGGTGTTCGACGATCACGCCGCCGGCGGCAAAGCTCGAAAGCGTCGTGCGCAGAGAAAGAGAGGGCCGCGCCAGCGGGCCGGTCAACCGTCCGGTCGCGTCAATGGCGCCAGAAATGTCGGCCCCGCCCGACGAAAGCGGACCGCGCGCGCTGGCCTCAAGTGCGAGGTCGGCTTCGCCGCGAACGATCCGCCCGGTGGCGCCGGCGCGAAGTTGAGCGCTCTCGACACGCGCGTGCGACACGGTCAGACCGCCGTTCTCGTAACGCAGGCGCGCGTCAAGGCGCGGCGTTGACCCAAGCAATTGCGGAAGAATGGGGGAGTCGCCGGCGATGCGGCTGCCTTCGCCGTCCGTGGCGATGGTCCAGATGCGATCGTTCTGTTCGTTGCGATCGCCAAGCGCACGCCACCGACCCGCGGCTTCGCCCGTCACCCCGCCGTAAAACGCCTCTAATTGGCGTACGCGCCATTCGCCGGCGAACTCGCCGCCGTCGCGGTTTGACCAACCCTGGGCGTCAGCGGCGAGGGCATCGCCCGTTAGTTCCGCGCGCGTGAGCGCGAAGCGTTGCCGCTCGCGATCGTATTCGAGTTGCGTATGCAGGCGCGCGTTCGCGAAAAGCGCCGCCGTTTCCGCCGGCGTGCGCACGTCGCCCTCAAGCGTGAACAGCTCGCGTGTCAGCGCCGCTTCGATGGGGCCAGAGAGCCGGGTGCGGCGGCCGAGTGCGTCGATCTCTTGAGCGTCGAGCGTTGCCTGAATGGCGGTTACCTCCCGCGCCTGACGCAATTCCCCCTCTAAGCGCGCGGCGCCGAGTTCGAACGGCGACTCGCGCGCGATGTCGGAGAGCCGTTCCGTCGTGGCGACAAATTTGGCGGCGCCTGCGATCCGATTGTCCTCATCCAGCGCGCCTTCGAGATCGAGCGCCAGAAATGGCGTCTCGGCATGGAGCGCGAAGGTGCGATTCCGCGCTACGCCGGCTAGGTTGAAGGCAACGTTCGATCCGATGCGGCGTTGAAGGGTGTCGAGCGCGGGCAGAATGTCGAGGCGCGCTTGGCCTTCGCCCGACCAGCCGGAAGCGGACCATTCGGTGTGGCCGACAAGAAGCGGCTGGTCGCCGACAAACGCTTCGAACGCGGAGCGGCCGGCGGCAAGGTCGCCTTCGCCGGTCGCGCTAGCCCGCACGCCGTTATCGCTCACGCCAAGCGCGCGCGCGATGACGCCGCCGGGCGCGCTCGCGAGATCGACATAGAGTGCGTAGGCCTCGCTGTTGTAGCGCGCGACCAGCCGGTCATCCGTCGAATCCAGGCGTTGCAGATCAAGATCGATCGCCCTCAGAGCGTCGTCGCGCAAGTCGAGCGCAAGTTCGGCGGTGAATTCTGCGGCGATGCCGACTGCCGGCGCATCCAGCGTCAGGCGTTCCACCCGCAACTGATCGATGCGCACGTCCGGCGCTTCGCCGCGCGGCGGGCGGCGATCGAGCAGGGTGGGCCGCCTTGAAACGGCGACCGAGTCCGCCCACGCCGCGCGCAGGCGCACGCGTCCGAAGATCAAGTCTTGCGGCGACCAGTCGAGCGCGACCTCGCGCGCCTCGATCCAGACGCCATCGCCATCGGCTATGGTCACGCGATCCGCACGCAAATCGCCGATCCAAGCGCCGCTGACGCCATCCACCCGAAGATGTCCCAATCGCCAGACGCGGACGCCGTCGGCAAGAGTGTCGACCAAAGCGGGCGCGCCGGGACCGAGCGCAACCAGCACGCCGGCGCCAGCCAGCGCGCCGCCCGCCGCGAACAGGCGCCAGCGTCTTTTTCGCGGCGCCGGAGAAGTCGCGTCGCTCAAAACGCTTGCCCAAGGCTGATATAGAGCGCGAAGTCGTCGCTGCTTTCGTTCTCGTCGAGCGGGAATGCGACATCGATCCGCAAAGGCGCAAAGCCCAGATCGTAGCGCGCACCGAAGCCCGCGCCCCAACTCAGGTCGGAGGCTTCGCCCCAATCGTCGAAGGCGGTGCCGGCATCGACAAACGCGGCGGCGCCCCAACGGTCATCGAAGCGCCAGCGCGCCTCGACCGAGCCTTCGACGACGCCCTGTCCGCCCGGTGAAAGGCCCAGAAGATCGCGTTCGGCCGGATAGATCGAATTGTATTCGTAGCCGCGCACCGAGCCGCCGCCGCCGGCATAGAAACGACGGTCTGGCGGGACGTCGTCGGCGCTGCCGCTGACCGCTTCAAGCCAGCCGGCGCGGGCGCGCGCTGCAAGCGTCAGGCGGTCGTTGGCGCCGAAAGACTCGTAAGCGCGCGCTTCTGCAGTCGCGCGCACGAAGGCCAGCGTCTCATCGCCCGTCGATACCGACGGCTCGATGCGGAATTCGGTGATGGCGCCGTCGCGCGGGTCGAGCGAAAACTCAGACGTGTCGTGGCGCCAGTCGGCAAAGCCCGAGAGCACGATAGCGTCTGTGATATCGCCGCTGACATCGTCGTATTCGTCGGCGGAAAGTCTAAGGCCATAGCTGGTCGCGGTGCGCAGGCGGGTCGAGGCATCGACCGACGCGAAGAGCGCTATCCCTTGGCGGGTGTAGGCTTCGAGCATCTCGCGATCCGCTGAAGCGCCGAAGGTGGCGGCATGTCCCAGCCCTGCCGCGTGCGGCCGCGTGAGCGCGACGCTGACGCCTTGCTGCATTTCCGCGAGCGTCGCCGCCAACGTGAGCGAGTCCGCGCGGCCGGTGAGGTTGCGGCGGGTCCACTCCGCCTGCAGGCCTGCGCCCTCGGTTGTGGAATAGCTGACGCCAAGCTCGTAGGCGTTGCGCCGCGCCGGCTCTATGGCCGCGACAACATCACGCGAGCCATCTTCGCTTGGCGCAGCGAGCGAGGTGGACACGGTCGAGATTGCGCCGGTGGCGGTCAGATCGCGGCGGAGGCGCGCCATAGCGTCGGGCGAGTAGACATCGCCGGTCTGCCAGTTTTGCAGATCGTCGACGAAGCCGGGGCGCAACACGTCGCTCGGCTCGGCGCGCAGCCGCCCGAGCCGCACGCGCTCGCCGGCGCTGAGACGAAACTCGACGGCGACTTCGGCGCTGGCGTGATCGACGACGACGCGGCGCTCTTGTGCGGCGGCCTCGGCGTAGCCGCTGTGCTGAAGCGCGGCGATCGCGTCGCCTTCGGCCTGCAGAACCAGCGCCGCGCGCGCCGGGCCGCCAGCAGCGATCGGCGCGAGCGCCGTGTCGACATCGCGGGCAACGTCCTGAGTTGGCGGCGCGCCGCGCCATTCGATCTGCGGCGCCGCAAACGTAAAGCGAGGTCCAAGCGCGATCGCCAGTTGAGCCGATGGCGGCGTTTCGCTGGCCAGTGGCGTCACCGTGGCGGCGTAATAGCCTTCGGAACGCAGCCAAGCGAGTGCGCGCGCCGCCGCTTCTTCGGCAATGCGTTCGGCGTCGAACAAGCTTTCCGGCGCGTCGCGATCGGGAAGCAGATCGAGAATGGCGGTGCGTGTGTCGCGGTCGACGCCTTCAATGCGGACTGGCGACTCAGCCCAAGCCGGCGCCGCCGCAGGCAGGCCCAAGGCCGCGCAAAGCGCGGCAGGAAGAAGGGGGGTGCGCATTGCGAGTCGCTGGACGGTCTCGTGTCCAGGCTCGCAATGCGGCGGTTAAGGCTTCATCAACCATGACAGCCTTGCCAAAGCTTAACCCCAAGGCCCGCGGCGGCTGGAGGCTTCGTCCCACGGCCCGCCGGCGGCGCGCGGTGTTGTGCGGCCGAAACGATGCGCCATGTCCAACAGCTGATCGATGCGGTTGCGCGTGCTTGGGTGGGTTGAGAACAGATTGTCGGCGCCCTTGCCCGCCAGCGGGTTGATGATGAACAGGTGCGCCATGGCAGGGTTGCGCTCGGCGTCCATATTCACGCGCTGACGCGCATAGGCTTCGATCTTCTGGAGCGCGCTCGCCAGCGCTTCGGGCTCGCCGCCAATTTCGGCGCCGATCCGGTCCGCCTCATATTCGCGCGCCCGGCTGATGGCCATCTGCACCAAAGAGGCGGCCAGCGGCGCCAGGATCATGATCAAGATGCCGGCGACCGGATTGCGATTGCCGCCGAAGAAGAAGGCGAAGTTAGCGAGCATGCCGATGGCGCCCGCAACCGTCGCGGTCACGGTCATGGTCAGCGTGTCGCGGTTCTTCACGTGTGCGAGTTCATGCGCCATGACGCCGCGAATTTCCGCGCGCGTCAGCAGGCCCAACAGCCCGGTTGTCGCCGCCACGGCGGCGTTTTCGGGATTGCGGCCGGTCGCGAAGGCGTTCGGCTGGGCGTTGTCGATCAGGTAGATTTTCGGCGCGGGAAGGCCGGCGCGCTGCGCCAGCGCCAAGGTGTCCTCGACATAGGCGCGCACGCGCGCGTCAGGATGGCCGGGCTGAACTTCCTGCGCCCGGAAGTGGCTCAGCACCATTTTGTCGGCGTTCCAATAGGCGAGGAGGTTCATCACCCCCGCGGCGCCGAGCGCCAACATCATGCCGGTCGTGCCGCCTACGAGGTAGCCGACCGCGCCGAACAACGCGGTCATGGCGGCGAGCAGAATGTAAGTCTTCAGGTGGTTCATCTTCTCCTCACGTCGCCCCGTGATATCGATATGCTAGAGCCGAGGTTCAATATGGACGACGCGCCACTCAAGCCGCGAAAGTTAACCCCTGAAGCGCAACGTGCGCTTGCCGAAGCGGAGGCGCGGCGTGCGGCGGAGATTGCCCCCGACCAGGCGCCGGAGCAGGGCGGTCCTAAGGGTCCCGAGCCGACCCGCTATGGCGATTGGGAACGGCGCGGCATCGCCAGCGACTTCTAGTCCCGGTCCGCGCGCGCGCCGGGTAACCAAACCACAACATCCCGAGCGCAAGCATTTGCCCCGACTTGTGAAAGGGCGTAAACGCGCGGCCCAGCCGGGCGGTGCTTCCGTTCGGAAAGGGGATTTCTCTCATGGCGCAGGCCCCGGCCGAAGCGCCCCAGCCGAACAATACATCGACCGGCGGCGCGCATGCGCACGCCGGCTTCTGGGCGTTGGTGCTCGGCTCGATCGGCGTCGTCTACGGCGACATCGGCACCAGCCCGCTCTACGCGTTCAAGGAATCCTTCCTGCACGTGATGCAGGACGGCACCGAGGCCTCGCGCGCCGAAGTGATCGGCATCGTCTCGCTCATCTTCTGGGCGCTGATGATCGTAGTGACGCTGAAATACATCGTCTTCGTCATGCAGATGGACAACAAGGGCGAAGGCGGCACGCTGTCGTTGATGGCCTTGGCGCAGCGCGCGCTCGGCAAGCGCACGCCGCTTTTGTTTCTGATCGGCGTCATCGGCGCTTCGATGTTCTACGGCGACGCGCTGATCACGCCCGCCGTTTCAGTGCTCTCGGCGGTGGAGGGCTTGAAGGTCGTGCCGGCGCTCGAAGGCCGCATCGATCCGCTCATTCTTCCGATCGCGGTGGGCATCCTGATCGGGCTGTTTGCGGTGCAGGCGCGCGGCACCGGCGCGGTCGGCCGTTTCTTCGGCCCCATCACCGCAATCTGGTTCGTCACCATGGGCGCGCTCGGCGCCATGCACCTGATGCGCGATCCGTCGATCCTGGAAGCGCTGTCGCCGGTGAATGCGATCACGTTCATGATCGAGCACCGGTTCTTGACCTTTGTGGTGCTCGGCTCGGTGTTCCTGGCGGTGACCGGGGCCGAGGCGCTTTACGCCGACATGGGCCATTTCGGCCGCCGGCCCATCCGCACCGCCTGGGTCGGCTTGGTGTTGCCGGCGCTGACGTTGAACTATCTCGGCCAGGGCGCGTTCGTGCTGAGCCAGCTCGACGCCATCAATTTCGAGTACGGCGTGGCGCGCGACGCCGCGCGTGAACTGGGCGCAACGAGGATCGCGTTCGAGTTCAACCCGTTCTTCGAAATGGCGCCCGACATGATCCGCCTGCCGCTGGTGGTGCTCGCCACGGCCGCTGCTGTGATCGCCAGCCAAGCGGTGATCTCCGGCGCGTTCTCGCTCACCCAGCAGGCCATTCAGCTTGGCTTGCTGCCGCGTATGGAGATCAGGCGCACCTCGGAAACCCAGGCCGGCCAGATCTACATGCCGCAAATCAATTGGATGCTGCTCGCTGGCGTTCTAGTGCTGGCTCTGGCGTTTGGCTCCTCGACCCGGCTGGCCGCAGCCTACGGCATTTCCATCACCGCCGAGATGTTGATGAGCACCTGCATGATGTTCATCGTCATCTGGAAATTGTGGAAGCGGCCGCTGTGGCTGGCGCTGCTGATCGTGGTTCCGTTTGCGATCATTGAGATCATCTTCCTGTCGTCGAACTTGCAGCGCGTGCTCTCCGGCGGTTTCGTGCCGATCCTGCTCGCTATCGGGCTGTTGATCGTGATGTGGACCTGGGTGCGTGGCACCAGGCTGCTCAGCGAGACCACTCGCCGCGACGAACCGCTGGCGAAATTGTTCGAGACGCTCTCGCATCATCCGCCGCACCGCGTGCGCGGCGCCGCCATCTTTCTCACTGGCGATCCCGACATCGCGCCGGCGGCGCTCATGCACAATCTCAAGCACAATCAGGTGCTGCACGAGCAGATCATCATCCTGACGGTGAAGACCATAAACGCGCCGCGCGCGCCCGAAAGCGAACGGGTGAAGATCGAAGACTACATGCCCGACGTGAAGCGCGTGATCCTCACGTTCGGCTTCATGGAGACGCCCAACGTCGTCAAGGCGCTGACCGAGGCCCGCAAACACGGGCTCAAGTTCGATATCATGAAGACGAGCTTCTTCCTGTCGCGGCGAACGATCGTGCCGAGCGAGAAGAGCGGCATGCCGCTCTGGCAGGATCATCTCTTCATCTTCCTGGCGCGCAACGCCACCAACGCCACGGACTTCTTCCATATTCCGTCAGGCCGCGCGGTGGAGCTGGGCAATCAGGTGATGGTGTGAGTCTCTAACGATAGAGACAGTCCACAGGGAGACCGATCCTCTTGCACGCCAACGCCGGCGGTATGTCGCTTGGCGCAAAGCGTTCACTCGCCGCGCCGACTGCGCGCAACAGCGTTTCATCGACAAAACTGAGACGGCGCAAATACGAACCGCCGGCGTCCTCGCCGGCTTTGTCGGCGCTAGCCGGCGAGGACGCCGGCGGTCCATAATTCAAGCCGAGCACATCGCGCGTCCATGCAGGCAAGAGGTCGATGGCGGCGCGGATGGCCAACGTTTGCAATGGCCGTGCGATTCCAGGCAAGAGCGGCGCGCGCGCTATGATCTCCAGGAATTCAAACACGATCGCATGCCGCTCCAGTTTCGGCCGCATGCGCTGAAACAGCGCCTCGGCCTCGACCGCCGAGCGCCATGTCTCGCCCACGCCCCAGAGCGCGGCGACATCGGAAGCCTCGGCGTAGTAGGCGTCGCGCTCGGCCTCGCTCAGCTTGCGCGCATAGCGATGGTACGCTTCGACGAAACCGAATTGGGCGGTGGCGTACACCCAGGCCAGCAATTCCGGATCGTCAGCGCGGTAGGCGACGCCCTCCGGGGTCACGCCATTGACGCGTGCGTGCATCGCGCTGACGCGCGCGATCAGCGCGCGCGCCTGATCCGCGGGCGCATAGGTGGAGGCGAGCGCGGCGTAGCCGGTGCGGCGGATGCGCGCGACCGGGTCGCGGCGAAAACTCGTGTGTTCCCACACGCCGGTGCGCACCCGCGGCTCGGCCAGCTCCAGGATCACTGCGGCGATGCCGCCAATCATCAGCGCCACCGGATTTTTCGTCACCCGCCAGGTGACGGAGTCCGGCGCGAACAAGGCCGGCGCGCCGGGTGGCGCGCTGAAATCGACCGCGGCCATGCCGGCCGGGGCCGCTATGTAGCTGGCGAGCAGGCGATCCAAGTTGCGGCGCACGCGCCAATCCTAGCATAATGCATGCGAAGGATGATGCAGGTGGCAAGCCTCGAATCTTTGCAGCAACGCGCACGCGCCGGCGAAGCGCGGGCGCAATTCGAATTGGGTTCGCGGCTGCTGGTCGGCCGCGACGCGCCTTATGCGCTGCAAGAGGGCGTGCGTCTGATCGAAGCCGCCGGCCAACAGCAAGATACGGGCGCGCTGCAATTGCTGGCGGTGTTGAGCGCGCTGGGAATCGGTCGTGCGCAGGACTGGAGTGCGGCGTTCGATCTGGTCCGGCGCGCGGCTGACCTGGGGGATGAACGAGCGCGGGGCCAGCTGGGGGTGGTCGGCGAACGGTTCCACAGCGACGCTCTCTCTCGGATCGAGCCGAAAGTAGAGTTCGAAGCGCCCCGTATCGTGACGTTTGCGCATTTCCTGTCACCGGCGGCTTGCGCCTGGATCGTCGATAAGGCGCGCCCGCACCTGTCGGCCGCACGCATCAAGAACGCCGAGCGCGGCGGCGCCAATGCCGACGCCATGCGCACCAACACCGGCATGGGGTTTTCGGTGCTCGACACCGATCTGGTCATCCAGCTGGCGCACGCCCGCATAGCCGCGGCGATCGGCGCACCGGTTTCGCACCAGGAACCGACGAACATTCTGCACTACGAGCCCGGGCAGCAATACCGGCCGCATTTCGATTTCATCGATCCGGGCGTCGCCCATTTTGCTCAGGAGTTGCAGCAGGTGGGACAGCGCACCGCGACATTCCTGATCTATCTGAACGAAGACTACGAAGGCGGCGCTACTGCGTTTCCGCGCCTTGAATGGAGCTTCAAGGGCAAAACCGGCGATGCGTTGGCGTTCTGGAATGTCACTGACGGACGCCCCGATCCGCGCACGCTGCATGCCGGAACGCCGCCGACCAGCGGCGTCAAGTGGCTGTTCTCGAAGTGGGTGCGCGACCGGCCGGTGCCGTTGATCTAAACGCGGCGCTGTGAAAGGAAGACGGCGCGATTCTGCGCGGGGAAACCCATGTCTCAGACGAAAGTGAAGAAGGTCGTGCTTGCCTATTCGGGCGGCCTCGACACCTCCATCATCCTGAAATGGCTGCAGGAGACGTATGGCTGCGAGATCGTCACCTTCACGGCCGATCTGGGGCAGGGTGAAGAGCTGGCGCCGGCGCGCGAGAAGGCGCTCGCCATGGGCGTTAAGGCGGAGAACATTTTCATCGACGATCTGCGCGAGGAATTCGTGCGCGATTTCGTCTGGCCGATGTTTCGCGCCAACACGCTCTATGAAGGGCAATATCTGCTCGGCACCTCGATCGCGCGGCCGCTGATCGCCAAGCGCCAGATCGAGATCGCCAATCTGGTCGGCGCCGACGCGGTGTGTCACGGCGCAACCGGCAAGGGCAATGATCAGGTTCGCTTCGAGGTCAGCTATTACGCGCTGAAGCCGGACGTGAAGGTGATCGCGCCCTGGCGCGAGTGGGAATTTGAGGGCCGCCCGGATTTAATCGCGTACGCCAAGAAGCACGGCATCAAGATCGCCCAGGGCAAGGAGCAAGCCGCGCCGTTCTCCATCGACGCCAATTTGCTGCACACGTCGAGCGAGGGTCTCGCGCTTGAAGATCCCGATGTCGAGACGCCGGATATCGTCACCAAGCGCGGCGACCGGCGCACGATCACGCCGGAGGAGGCGCCGGACACGGCTGAGGTCGTGACGCTGGCTTTCGAGCGCGGCGATCTTGTCGCCATCAACGGCAAGCCGATGAAGGCGCACGAACTGCTGGCCGAACTCAATCGCCTCGGCGCCAAGCACGGCATTGGCGGACTCGACCTGGTCGAGAACCGTTATGTCGGCATGAAGTCGCGCGGCTATTACGAGACGCCCGGCGGCACGATCCTCTGGCACGGACATCGCGCCATCGAGTCGATCACGCTCGACCGCGGCGCCATGCACCTGAAGGATGAGCTGATGCCGCGCTACGCCTCGCTCATCTACAATGGGTTCTGGTGGACCCCCGAGCGCCGCATGCTGCAGGCTGCGATCGACGCAAGCCAGGATAGCGTCAGTGGCGAGGTGAGGCTGAAGCTCTACAAGGGCGGCGTGCGCACAGTCGGCCGTTCGTCGCCATATTCGCTTTATTCGAAGCAGCTGGTCGGCTTCGACGAAGCCGGCGGTTACAATCAGGCCGACGCCGAAGGTTTCATCAAGCTCAACGCGCTGCGCCTGCGTATCCTCGCCGAACGCGACAAGAAGCGCGGCAAGAACGAGTAGCTACTGCGTTGCGGGCGCTGCTTGGGCAAGCGCCGCCTCCGCCTCTCTCAATTTTTCCTTGGCGCGATCGGCCGCTTCGCCGCCATGTGGATTGAAGGCGATTACGCGCAACATCGGGATAGCTTCGGACGGGCGATTTGCCGCCAGCAGCCAGTCTGCGGCCATGAAGGTGATGTCGCTGACCTGGGGCGCCAGCTGCCGCGCGAGCAGCAGTGCGTTCAGCGCGTTCTCTCCGCTCTCATCCATCGGCGCGCCGGCATATGTACGCGCGTAGCGAAACAAGGTCGGCACGTGATTGCCGTCCAGCCGAAAGGCGCGGGAGAAATGCCGCCGAGCCTGCGCGCGGGCCGCGTCTCGCGCTTCAGTGTCCCCTCGCTCCTCGGCAGCATCTGCCTCGCGCGCGTAGCTCACGCCCATGAGATACTGGCCTTGCACATGCTGCGGATTGGCCTCGATGTAGGGCGCCAGAAGAGACCGGGCGGCCGCGACATCGCCATATCGTGCCTCAGCTTCAGCCAAGGCCAGCAGCGCGAAGGAGTCGGCCGGTTCTCCAACGATCCGTCGAATTCGCGCGAGTAGTTCTCCTTCCGCCTCGTCGCTCATCCAACCCCGACGCACGCGGGTGGTCAGAGGCAGCAGCTCATCGGCGCTTGGAGGAAGGCGGGTGATCTCTATCGCCTGACGCTCCACCGCCGCTGGCCGCGTGAGGGCGAGAGCGGTCGGATTTCGCTGTAGGTAAGTTTGCAATGTCGATTGCATTTCAGCTGGCGAGACGCCGAAGCCTGCGCGAAACGCCGCGTCAGGAGCGGCCCCTAGACGCAGCTCGCGAACGTACGCGCGGAACTTGGCAAGCGCGCCCTCGGTGTTGAACAGATAGTGAGTAAAGAGCCAACTCTGCGCATAGAATCGCGCGATCTCATCTGCATCGCGAGGCATCCCCGTGATGAGATCCGCCATAGGCAACCACGAACCTGAGAAAAGCCAACCGGACCGCGCGTCCGACACCCGGCCCAGGACGATGCGGTCGTCTTCGAAGTCAGTCGCCGCCGCGAACTCTGCGAAGCCTTCAACATACCAGGCCGGGTAGGCGTTGGCGAAGTGCTGGTACATGAAGTGGTGTGCATACTCGTGGAAGAGAATTTCTTGGGCGTCGAGGCCGTAACGATCGCGATAGATCGCATAGGCTGCGATGATGTCGGGGCGGGCGGAATAGCGCCCTCGAACCATCGAGCTGTCGCCGGGAAACGCCTCCTGGTACTGGCCCGGGCCGTTGAACAAATAGATTTCGAGCTTGGTCGGCGACCGCGCTTCGGTTGTTCCGGTCAGTCGCCGCAGCAGCGCATCGAAGGCCTCAAGGTCATTGACGATGCCGCGGACCCGCTCCTCCGAACTCGTGCTGTACACAACGAAGCCCGGGCTTTCGGCGCGGATCCATCGGCCAGACTGCGCGTGCGCATCCAAGGAGAGGCCAACAACAAGAGCAAAGCAGCACAACCATAGACGCATCTAGACCCCCCGGAGGTCGTCTTTGCCGCGCCACGATATTCTCTCGCCGATCATGCAACAAGCCGCGAACAGGCGGATACGCGCGGCGCCCTCCCACCGAGTGGCGAAGCGCAAAGCGCGCCGCGGACGCCGGCGCATACTGCAGCGTGTTAGAGCACCAGCCCAACCAGCACGGCCGCGTAATGCCCAGCTGCGCCCAGGATCACGCACGCGTGCCAGAGCGCGCGGCGGAAGGGGATGGCGTGGTTGAGGTAGAGCAGCACGCCGCCGGAATAGGTCGCGCCAGCCACCACCAGCAGTGCGATGGCGAGCGGCGGCAAGGTCGGCACAACCGGGCCCAGGATCAGCACCGCCAGCCAGCCGAAGGCGAGGTAGATGAAGCACCAGGCGCGGTCGGAGAGGCGCTGGTTGAACACCTTGCCGGCGGCGCCTGCGAGCGCGCCGATCCAGATCGCGACGGTCACGGCGATGGCGAATTGGGGCGGCAGCAGCTGGATCGTGAACGGCGTGTAAGAACCGGCGATCATCAGGAAGATCGCCGCCTCGTCGATACGCCGCAGCACCCGGCGATACCGGGACGGGCGGGTGAGATTATAAACGGCGGAAGCCGCCAGCATCGCCATGAGACAGAGAGCGTAGATGGCGCCGGCGGTCGCCATCGGCACGCCGCGATTAACCAAGGCCACCGCGATCAGTAGTCCGCCGCCGACAAGGGCTGCAAGGATGCCGACCGCGTGGACAATACCGTCGGCGGCTTTCTCCGCGCGGTTCGGATAGTGCTCGGCGAGCTCGCGCTCGTCAGCGGTCAAGAGGTTCGTCAAAACCATGCCAACGCGTCATCTTGGGTTCGCATTCTGCTGAGGGACGCCTCAGATGTAAGGTTACTGCCTCCGGCTTAATGTTCGATGATGGAAACCGCGTTTTTTGTGCAACACAAGCGATTGAGCGCGATGCGTGCGCGCCACGGAAACCATGCGCGCGACGCGCGTCGCCGTTGGCGCGATTTTCGCAACGCGCTGGCCCATGCCTGCGCCGCGCCAAAATCCGACCGCTCTTCGCGCCGAAGCCCGCGTGCTGACCACGGCGGGTCTGTTGTTGCTCGGTTTGGGTTTCCCGTTGACCCTGGTTCTGGTCGCCGCGTCGCTCGGCGAGGGATCGGCGTCGCCGTTCATGCCTCTGGCGGTCGGCGCGCCGCCGATCATGTTGGGCTACCTCGCCTGTCACTTCGCTTCGCAGCGTATGCTGCGCGCCAAGTCGATCGAGGCCGGCCACACCTCTAAGCAGCCCCGGCGCCAAAGTGCTAGCACGGCGGACCTTCGCCTCAGCTGATGGCGGGTGCGCGTATTCAAGGCGCGCGCCTCTAGCAGGCGTGCGGTATTGACCAACGCAAATCCGCGCTTCAGCCTCGCTTAAGCATATGCGCGGCAGGCTTAGCCGCGTGCTCATGTGCGGAGAAACGCGATGGAGACTGAAGAGTTCGCCCTGCGCCTCAAGGGTTGGCGCTTAGCCACCGCCGAAGTGCTTTATTATTTGCCCGATCACCCGAGCCTGCTGCAGAGCTTTGTTTGGCAGACGCTCGACCTCGCGCCCTCCTATCCGCGTATTCATAAATTCCTGGGCTTTTGGCGCGCCGAGATCGATGCGGTCATTCATTCCGTCAAGCTCGCCAGCGGCGAGACGCTCGCCCCGGCCAAGGTTTCCAACGCCGCCACGCTCCTTCATCACTAGATTGAGATTGGCGCTGGGCGGCGTCGGGCGGCATAAGGGCGCTTCGAGGGACCGAGAATTGGAGTTTGGCGCCATGCGAATGCTCGCGCTTGCCGCCGTCGCCGGGCTGCTGGCAGCCTGCGCCACGGCCACCCCGTACCAGCCGTCCGCCACCGCCGGCTACGGCTTTCAAGAACAGACGATTGAGCAAAATCGCGTCCGCATCACCTTCCGCGGCAACACGCTGACCGACCGCGAAACGGTGGAGACCTACCTGCTTTATCGCGCCGCCGAGATCACGCTGCAGAACGGCAAGGACTATTTCGTGGTGGCGAACCGCGACACCGAGGAACACTCGCGGCTTCAGGGCGAGGGTTTCGGCAGAAATCGCTACGGCTTCTCCTATTGGGCCTATCGTCCGCATTGGGGCTGGTCGCCCTGGTACGATCCATTCTGGGACGAGCCTTCGCGCTATCGCGAGGTCACCCGCTACGAGGCCATTGCCGAGATCGCCATGTTCAACGGCCCGAAGCCGGCCAACGACGCCAACGCTTTCGACGCCCGCGAGGTGCAGGCCAACCTGCAGGGCCGAATCGTGCGCCCGCCGGCGGGGTAGGGCTCGCGTTTGCGGAACGGCTCGGCTAGAGGTGGCGCCGCTTTGCCGGCGCCGCCGGCGCCGCACCCGTAGCTCAGCTGGATAGAGCGCTGCCCTCCGAAGGCAGAGGTCACAGGTTCGAATCCTGTCGGGTGCGCCAGCGGACTCCTGAAATGTAAGTGGAGAAACTGATCTCGCTTGGCGTCCGCGGTCTCGCTGACGTTGAGTGGCTACCACGTGTTGGCGCGAGTAGGGAGGGCGTCCTAGCGTCCGGATTCTGCACGGTGACCCACACGATTGACGCAGTGACGGTACGCGGCTCGCCGCTATGCCAACGCGACCCCAATGAGGATTGCCGCATAGTGAACGCTGGCCGCCGCGAGCACGAAGGCGTGCCAGATCGCCCGACGAAAGCTCAATCGATGTGAAGCGTAAATCAGTGCGCCGACGGTGTAGATGACGCCGCCGACGACCAGCAGCACGAGCGCAAGCGGGCGCACGCCCGCAAGCAGCGGCTCGATCGCGAGAACCACCATCCAGCCCAACAGCACGTAGGCCAAAATCCAGAGCCGTTTCGATAGTCCCGGCAAGAAGAACTTTCCCGCCGCCGCGAGGACGGAGAAAGCCCACACCGCCGCCGTCATGCCGATCGCCCAAGCGCCGTCGAAGCGCTGAGTGGTGAAGGGTGTGTATGAACCCGCGATCATCAGAAAGATCGCGGCATGATCGAGCCGGCGTAGCCTCTGTCGTCGCGCGGCGTCCTTGGCAAGGTTGTAGAGGGCCAAGATCGCAAGCATCGCCAAGAGGCATAGGACGTACACGAACACTGCGGCGGCGCGGTTCAGCCCGCCTTGGAGCGCCGCGATGGCGACGAGGATCGGCCCGCCCGCGAGCGCAGCCCCAAGACCGAGAACGTGAATGAGCCGGTCGGCGTCGCGTTCGGCCTCGTTTGGGTAGTGCGGTGAAGGCGGATCAATCAGGTTCGGCTTCCCCGGACGAGTTCGCCGGCGGGTCGTCGTCTCCGGCTCGCTCTGTGGCAAGCGAGCGGATCAGCGACTTGAGGGCCTTTGAGGCGTCGGCCAAGTCATTGAGCGCTCTTACAGGATCGCGCGCACGGATCGCCTGTTCACACTCGGCGAGTTCTTGCCTCAGGATTTTGCGAAGCCGCTCGACAATTTCCGCACTGTCCATGTTCGGTTCCAAACAGGGCGCCGCTTCTGCGCGAAGTGACGCTCACGCCGCGGCGAGATGCATCTCGTCGATCACGCGTTCGAATTTTTCCAAGTCGCCCTTGATGCGATAGAGTGTCGGGCCGCCACCGTTCGGCATCGCACCGGTCACGCGGTAGGGGCCTTCAGGGTAGCGATAACGCTTCGAAACGGCGACGGAAACACTTTGGCCAATCGAAAACAGTGGGGTGCTCATTGCGACTCCTGATGTGATTCAGAACGCGGGGCGGATCAGCCAAAGCCGACCCGCCCCGCAATAGACAAAGCGCTTGCGCCTAAGCTCACGCTAAAGCGCGTTGCGTCTTAAGCAGCTACGAGCTGGCCGGCCGACATCTTGCCGCTACGGCTGTCTTTCTCGGTTTCGAAGCCGATCTTCTGGCCTTCGGTGAGCGAACTCCAGCCGGCGCGTTCAACGGCGGAAATGTGGACGAAAACGTCCGGGCCGCCGTTGTCCGGTTGAATGAAGCCAAAGCCTTTTTGGCCGTTAAACCATTTCACGGTTCCAATAGTCATAAGAGCACCTTTTAGATGAATTCACGCAACGCAAAGACGCGCCACGTGACCAAGTTCGATAATGAGAAGGGGTGGTCCGGGGCCGCGATTTGCTCCGAGAGCAAATGTCTGGCGAAGGAAACAACCGAACCAAGAACGAATTCGATGACCGGTCACTAGCGCAAAGAGCGCACAAAGGCAACGCTTTTCATCTTTGGCCCCGAATACAGCCGCCTGCGGCGACTCTGACGGACGGATTGAAGGCGGCAATTGTGTCGTTGCAATCGCCACAGGCGTTCATCCAGGCGGCGCTCCCTCAGACCACAATGTGTTGAATGAGTAAGAGCGCTGATGGCGTCTTGGCCGCATTCCAAAGCCGCGGGCCCCTGTGTCCAGGCCGGCGCGCTGCCGATATATTGAGCGCGCGCAGGTTCGGCGCTAGCGTTTAGATATGGCTGAACCGGTGGTCTATCGCCGCCGCCGCGGCGCGGTCTCGCGCAGCGAACGCGAATGGCGGGTAGAGGACGATGCGCTGGTGACGCGCGGGTCGGGCCGCGAGCGGCGCTACCCTTGGCGCGAAATCGTCAGCGTGAGGTTGACTCACGATCCCGCGCCGGCGCGGCCCTGGCGCTACGTGTTCGAGCTCCAGCCCAAGCACCAGCGGCGCATCGTGATCGACAATGCTCACTATGTCGGCGGACGCCGGTTCGAGGAACGCTCGACATCCTATGCGCCGTTTGTGCGTGCGGCGGTGGCGCGCTGGGCGGCCGAGCACCCGCATGGGCGGGTGTTGATCGGTGAGACGCCGAAGCGCTATTTCTTCCTTTTGCTGGTTTCGCTGCTTGGCCTCGGCGGTTTGGCGCTGGCCTTGGCGCTGACGCCCACGCCGTTCGATCGGCTGCCCTATATCGGCGTAGCGAAACTGATCGTCCTGCTGCTGATGCTGCCGTTTTTCTGGCGCTGGGTGCTTAGGGCCATGCCGCGCGGCGTCGACCCCGGCGCGATTCCCGAACGGGCATTGCCGCCACCGGGACCCGCCGGTTAATCAAACGTTAGGCGCCTATCCCTCATAGCGTACAAGAGGAGGCGAATGTGCGCCAGAAATCCGGCCGCCGCGACCTGTCCTTGATCCGTTCGAGCGGCTCGACCGCGCGGGTGCTCAATCTGGCGCTGGTGCACGAACGCTACGGCCAGACCGAAGATTACCTGAACAAGCCGCTGTTTAGGAATCCGCGCCTCAACCGGGCGCTGATCCTCAAGCACGCGGTGCGCCCGCACGAGCGCGATCTGTTCGCGCGTCCGGTGACGACGGCGACCAAGGTCATTCTACCCTTCGCCGCGCAGGAGCTCGAGCTTGGCGGCGTCAGTTTCATGGTCGGCGAAATCCGATTCGAGCGCCTGCTGATGGATGCCGTGGGCGGCTACACTTCGGAGGCGGATCTGACCTCCGATGCCGAATTGCTGCGCGTCATGGCGGCGCTGCCGTCGTTCGATCCGTTCCTGCTGCGCGAACGGCTGCGCCACCTGGGCGTCGACCCGGCGCGCGCCTATTTCGAGATCGCCGAAGCCGATGTCGTGCGGACGCGCGCCTTCGTGGGCCGCGAGATTGCGCAACTGGTCAGCGTTGCGTTCGCGATGGGCGGCGCAGACGCCGGCGGACTGTCGCAGCGTCTCGCCGACAAGCTGATGACCGACGAGACCGCCAAGTCGCTCGATCCGCTGCGCGAGACCTTGAGGCTGTCCGGCGAGGAATACATCGAAGGCGTCTTCGCCTGGAAGGGCTTCCTCTATTACAAGTGGCTGATGGACGAGATCCGGCCGAAGCTGGCCGAGTTCAAGCCACGCTTCGCCGGATTGCGCATCACCGGCGCCACCGCCGACGAGCGTCGCGATTTGGCCGAAGTCCGTCGCGGGATCCTCAACAAGATGGGCTTGGCGCTACAGCGCGTGGACGAGACTTTGCTGGAGTACGGCGCGGCGTTCGCGGCCCTTGCCGGCGGCCAGCCCAGCGCCTTCCGGGAATTTCTGCTCAAGGCGCCGTCGCTGTTCATTCCGATCGGCGAAGCGGTTGGCGTCATCCGCCACGTCGAGTCGTTCTGGCGCTTCCGTTTTCCCGATGCGGTCATGCCGCTGATGGACGCCGATGAGGCAATCGAAGTCCTGCACGACTTCGAATCGACGATGGCGGGCATAGAGTTCGCTCAGGACAACGAACACAAGCTTGCGAGCTGAGCGTTCAGGGCAGGGCGCGCTGGAATATCAGGTCGCGCGTCAGCCCATCAATCTTCGCGCGCCCGCAAAGGGCCATCGTCAATCTCAGTTCAGCGTCGAGCATGGCGAGCGCGCGCGCCACGCCGCGTTCGCCGCCGGCCGCCAGCCCGTAGAGATAGGCGCGGCCCAGCGCCACCGCGTTGGCGCCGAGCGCCAGCGCTTTGACGATGTCGCTGCCGCGCCGGACGCCGCCATCGAGAATGATCTCCGCGCGTCCACGGACGGCGTCGACGATCGCCGGCAGCGTATCGATGGTGGCGGGCGCTGTGTCCAACTGACGGCCGCCATGATTGGAGACCCACACCGCGTCGGCGCCGAGGCCGACCGCGCGCTCGGCGTCCGGGGGGCTGGCGATGCCCTTGATCGCCAGCTTGCCGCTCCATTGCTCGCGCAGCCAGCGCGCATCGTCCCAGGTCACGGCGCGATCGAACTGCGCGTTGATAAAGCCGATCAGGCCGCCGTCGATGCGCAAATGCTCGAAATTGGCGGGCCGCACCTCCGGCGTGGTCAGCAAGTCCCAGAGATAGCGCGGCGCGGCGAGCGCCTGCGAAGCGGTCCGCATCGTAATTTTCGGCGGAATGGCGAAGTCGTTGGCGTAGTCGCGCTCACGATTGCCGGCGACCGGCACGTCGACGGTCAGGATAATGGCGCTGAAACTGGCGGCCTTGGCGCGCGCCAACATCTCTGTGACTAGGCTGCGATCCTTCCAGACATAGACCTGAAACCATTTCGGCCCGGGCGACGCCGCGGCGATAGCCTCGACGCTGGTCGAGGCGATCGTCGAGCACGCGTAGGGTATGCCGGCGGCGTACGCGGCGCGCGCCACCGCGATTTCGCCGCCGCGCGGATGAAACAGGCGCGACACTGCAGTCGGGCCGATGCAGAATGGCGACGCTGAGGCGCTGCCAAGAATGAATGTGCGCGTGTCGATGGTCGAAACATCGGCAAGGGCGTCCCAGATGAGCTCGATGTCGCGAAACCGCATGACGTTCCGCGCCAGCGTCACCTCGTCGTCGGCGCCGCCGTCGATATAGTCGAACACCATGCGCGGCAGCCGAGCGCGCGCCAGCCGGCGCAGGTCGGCGATATTGCGCGCCCGATCGATCGAGGAGGGCATGTAAGCGGGGGCGGCGGCCATGACCCGATTTCTGGGGTGGAGCGCCACACCCTGCAAGCGGTCCGGCCTTGCCTGGCAGGCCGGCTGCGCGTAAGACCCCGCGCTTCCGCGGGCCCTCTCGACGGGTCCCGAACCGGAGCCGCCTTAGCTCAGCCGGTAGAGCGGCGCATTCGTAATGCGTAGGTCAGGTGTTCGAGTCACCTAGGCGGCACCACTCTTCTTTCGGGCATCTTGGCGGGCCGGTCGGCCGGTCCTGGACCGCGGACGACGAAGGCATCCGCATTCCACGCGCGCCGGCGCCCGCGGCGAAGCGTTTCGCTTCGCGCGGCGCGCGGCTCTGAGGACCGCCGGCTTC
>LWDN01000049.1 GCA_002083515.1 Proteobacteria bacterium HN_bin10 | reverse complement strand
CGGTCTGGGCGGAGGCCGTGCAGCCGCTCATGGCGGAGCAGATTTCCCAGGAGGATGCGTGGACCAAAGGGCTGACGCCGATCCGCAACTTCATGTTGCGGCAGGTCCGGGAAAAAGATCTCGAGCTGTTCGTCGAGCTGGCCAAGGTGTCAAAGCCCAACGCGCCGAGCGATCTGCCCATCCACGTGGTGGTGCCTGCGTTCATCCTGAGCGAGTTGCGGATCGCCTTCCAGATCGGCTTCCTGCTCTACATTCCGTTCTTGATCGTCGACATGGTCGTGGCCAGCGTCTTGATGTCGATGGGCATGATGCTCTTGCCGCCCGTGGTCATCTCGCTGCCGTTCAAGTTGATTCTCTTCGTGCTGGCGGACGGCTGGTACCTGGTCGTCGGCGCCATGGTGAAGAGCTTTGCATGAAGATGGCAAGGGGCAATAGGCGAGGGGCGATAGGTGCGCCGGGATTTCTGAAGCCCATCGCCTCGCGCCTCTTGCCTCTCGCCTGGGCGACGGAGGAGCCATGACTCCCGAGGTTGTGACCGAAGTCGGACGCCGCGCCATCGAGACCATGTTGTTGGTCTCCGGTCCGATGCTGGGGATCAGCCTGGTGGTCGGCCTGCTCGTCAGTATGTTTCAGGCGATGACGCAGATCAACGAGGCGACGCTCACCTTCGTGCCGAAGATCCTCGCGCTGTTCGTCGCCTTGCTCCTGTTCTTTCCGTGGATGATCGGGGTGTTGGTGTCGTTCATGACCGGCATGCTGCTGAGCATCCCGCAGTATGCGCATTAAGAAGGCGCGAGGCGCGGGGCGCGAGGTCCGGGGAACGACCCGGATGGAAACAGCCAGGCCCCGATGCTGGAGAAGCTGAATACGCGCGCGACGAGCGGTGCATGACGTCTTTCGTCCTCTATAGCATTCCGCAGTTCCAGAGTTTTCTCACGGTCCTGATCCGGGTGGCCGGGATCTTCGCCGCCTTTCCGGTGTTGGGGAGCCGTGTGGTGCCGTTGCAGATCAAGGTTGGGATGGTGATCACGATCGGGCTGATTCTCATGCCGATCGTGAAGGCGCCGATGATTCCGGACGATCCCTATCTCACCGCCATGGGGCTGGTGTCGGAGTTCGTCATCGGCATGGCCATCGGTCTGGCGTCGAGAATCGTCTTCGGCGGGATCGAGCTGGCCGGCGAAGTGGTCGGGCATCAGATGGGGCTCGCGGTCGTGCAACTGTTCGATCCGACCGCGCAGGCGCAGGTGCCGCTGATCAGCCATTTTCAGACCTTGCTGGCGTCGTTGGTGTTCTTGTCGATCAATGCCCACTTCATCGTCGTCGAGGCCATCGCCCGGTCCTTTGAATTGGTGCCGCCCTTCGGGGCGGGCTTGTCGGCCACGCTGGCCGAAGACGTGCTTCGGTATTCACAGGGCATGTTCGTCCTGGCGCTGAAGCTCGCGGCCCCGGTCATGGCGACGATGTTGCTCATCAATCTTCTGATGGCGATCTTGGGGCGCACGGTCTCGCAGCTCAATGTGTTCATCCTGAGTTTTCCCATCACGATCACGATCGGATTCCTGGTGATGGGCATGGCCATGCCCGTGACGATGAGCGTCTATCAAGCGGAGTTCGAAAATCTGGCCGGCACGTTCACGAAGATCCTGGTGGCGCTGGGCGCCCACTAGCCTTTCGGCGGGTCCGAGACGATGGCTGAACACGATCCAAGTCGCACAGAGCAGGCAACCGGACGGCGGAAGGCCGAGGCGAAAAAGCACGGCCAGATCGCCTTGAGCCGGGAGGTGCCCACCGCCGCGGTGTTGCTCGGCGGCATTCTACTCATCTACGCCACGGCGGCCATGGGCTCGACCCGCCTCACCTCTGTGATGCGCCAATGGTTCGGCCGGTTGGGCGAGGCGGGCGCCCAGCGCATGACGTCGGATACGGTGCATGCCTACGTGATGTCGGCGGGGGTGGACGTGCTGACGCTGGTGCTGCCGGTGGCCTTGGGGATCACGGTGCTCGGCGTGGCGGCTTACGGCGTGCAGACGGGCCTCATGGTCTTTCCGGACAAACTGAATTGGGACTTCGGGAAGATCAATCCCTTGAGCGGGTTCTCGCGGTTGTTCTCCCTTCGTTCGGTCGTCGAGCTGGTGAAGTCGGTCCTCAAGGTCGCCTTCATCGCCGGGGTCGGTGTCCTGGCCGTCCGGAAGGACATTGCCATGCTGCCCAGCCTCGTCACCACCGATATCCACACGGTCCTCGGCACGACGGCCTGGCTCTCGTTCAAGATGGCGATCTGGGTCTGCGGGGTCATCGGCCTCCTGGCGGCGGCGGACTATGCCTATCAACGTTTCGAGTGGGAACGCAGCCTGCGGATGACGAAGGAAGAGGTCAAGCAAGAGCACAAGGAGACGGAAGGCGATCCGATCCTCCGGTCCCGTATCCGGGGCATCCAACGGTCCATGGCCCGCAAGCGCATGATGGCCGCCGTGCCCAAGGCCGACGTGGTCATCACGAATCCCACGCACTTGGCCGTGGCCATTCAATACGATCAGAAGAACATGGCGGCGCCGGTCGTCGTCGCCAAGGGGGCGGGCTATCTGGCCGAAAAGATCAAGGAAGTGGCGCGGGAGGCCCGCGTGCCGGTCGTCGAAAACAAGTTTGTCGCCCGCACGCTCTACACCCTGGTGGAGATCGGCAAGGAGATTCCGGCCGACCTCTATCGCGCCGTCGCGGAAATTCTCGCCGTGGTCTATCGGGCCAAGGGAAAAGCGGTGTCGGCGTGAAAAGCGCGCGTGCCACGTATCTCGTGGTTCGTATCTCGATTATGAGAGAAGCGGAACGAGCGACGAGAAACGGGCGACGAGCGACGGAAGAGAGGCCGTGATCGAATATGGCGGCTGCTGAATCCAACGCACTCGATCTCAAGCTCTTGCGCCAGCCCGACGTGCTGATGTCCGCCGGCGTGGTCGGCATCCTCATGATCATGCTGCTGCCGATGCCGAGGATCATTCTCGACCTGCTGATCTCGCTGAATATCACCGTGGCGATTCTCGTGCTGCTGGTCGGCATGCAAATCCGCAAGCCGCTGGAATTTTCGGTCTTCCCGTCCGTGCTGCTGGTGATCACCCTGTTCCGCCTCTCCCT
>LWDN01000048.1:217-26867 GCA_002083515.1 Proteobacteria bacterium HN_bin10 | reverse complement strand
GCCGGCATACGGTGTCTCAACGAGCGCCGGTGTTGCAGGCTGAAGCAATTGCCGGCGAGGGCGCCGGCGGTCCAGATGTACGGCAACCATGAAGCTTAAGTCGTCAATAGATCCAAATTCCGAAGCCTTCGCCAAGAACGTCCCCCTCCTCCTAGAGGGAGGAGGGGTTAGGGGTGGAGGTGATCGGCGCGGCGGCTTGAACGTTCAGCGCGAGGAACGCGAGGCTCCTTCTCATTTGGAGAATTGTGTACTCTCACCCCACCCCCTGGTCCTCTCCCCCTCGAGGGGAGCGGGAAGAGCGCGCGCATGAGAAAGCGAACACCCTCGCGCGGTGAGATCGAAGCGTGGAAGCAATTGCGCGCGCTTCGCGTCGAGGGCTTTGCGTTTCGCCGCGAATATCGGCTCGGACGCTACTGGGCAGATTTTGTCTGTCTGCGGCGAAGGCTCATCGTTGAAATCGATGGCCCGCTGCACGAAAGCGGCGAAGCGCAAACCCACGACGCGAGACGCGACGCCTGGCTGACAGCGGAGGGCTTCCGCGTTCTTCGCTTCAAGGAGTCGGAAATCCTCAGCAGCGCGTACTGGCTTGGGCAAGTCAGAACGGCGCTGCTTTCGCGACCAGAATCCGGTTACCGCAAGCGCGAATCACCTCTCCCCCCGCCCCCTCTCCCTCTAGGAGAGGGGGAGAAGAGTGCGACATGAAGCTAAAAAGCCAAATCGATCCGAATTCCGAGACGTTTCAAAAAAACGCCGCGCATCATCGTGGCTTGGCGCAGCAATTGCGCGAGCGCACGGCTGAGATCGCCAAGGGCGGCCCCGAGAGCGCCCGCAAGCGTCATACGGAGCGCAACAAGCTGCTTCCAAGAGAACGCGTTGAGCGCTTGCTTGATCCCGGTGCGCCGTTTCTCGAAGTCGGCTCGCTCGCGGCTTACGATCTCTACAACGGCGAAGCGCCCGCGGCTGGCGTGATCACCGGCGTTGGCCGCGTCTCCGGCCGCGAAGTGATGATCGTCGCTAACGACGCCACGGTGAAGGGCGGCGCCTATTTTCCGATGACGGTGAAGAAGCACCTGCGCGCGCAAGAGATCGCGATGCAGAACAAGCTGCCGTGCGTCTATCTCGTCGATAGCGGCGGCGCGAACCTGCCGCACCAGGCCGAAGTCTTCCCCGACCGAGACCATTTCGGCCGCATCTTCTACAACCAAGCGCGCATGAGCGCCGAAGGTATCGCGCAAATCGCCTGCGTCATGGGCTCATGCACCGCCGGCGGCGCCTACGTGCCGGCGATGAGCGATGAAACCGTCATCGTCCGCAACCAAGGCACCATCTTTCTGGGTGGGCCTCCGCTGGTGAAAGCCGCGACCGGCGAAGTGATCAGCGCCGAAGATCTCGGCGGCGGCGACATGCACGCGCGCAAGAGCGGCGTCGTCGATCACCTCGCGCAAGACGACGCGCATGCGCTGCACATCGTTCGACGCATCGTCGCGAATCTGAACACCGTGAAGCAAGTCGGTCTCGACCTGCGCGAACCGATTGCACCCGCTTATGATGCCGAAAGCATCTACGGCGTCATTCCCGATGATGTGCGCACACCCTACGATGTCCGCGAAGTCATCGCCCGGATCGTGGACGGCAGCGAGCTGGATGAATTCCGTCCGCTCTATGGCCCCACACTCGTCACGGGCTTTGCGCGCATCTGGGGCTTTCCCGTCGCGATCCTCGCCAACAACGGCATCCTGTTTAGCGAAAGCGCGCAGAAGGGTGCGCATTTCATCGAGCTCGCCTGCAAGCGCGGCATTCCGCTTTTCTTCCTGCAAAACATTTCCGGCTTCATGGTCGGCGGCAAATACGAAGCGGGCGGCATCGCCAAGGATGGCGCGAAGATGGTGACAGCCGTCGCCTCCGCCGAAGTGCCGAAATTCACCGTGCTAATCGGCGGCTCGTTCGGCGCCGGCAATTACGGCATGTGCGGGCGCGCCTATAGCCCACGCTTCCTCTTCACCTGGCCCAACTCGCGCATCTCCGTCATGGGCGGCGAACAAGCAGCGTCCGTGCTCGCGCAAGTGAAGCGCGACGGCATGGAGGCGAAAGGCGAGAGCTGGGCGAAAGCCGACGAAGAAAAGTTCAAAGACCCAATCCGCGCCCGCTACGAAGCCGAAGGCGATCCGTATCACGCCACCGCGCGGCTATGGGACGATGGCATCATCGATCCGGCGCAGACGCGCGACGTGTTGGGGCTTGCGATCAGCGCGGCCCTCAACGCGCCAATTCCCGAGACACGCTTTGGCGTGTTCAGGATGTAACGAAATGCGCGTGGAGCTTGAGCGAAGATTCCCGAGCGTGAGCATCGTTGATGCTGAAGCCGCGGTAGATCGCTTCAACGCGTTCCTATCGGGTCGATACGCCTGGGCCGTATCGGGGATTTCGTGGCCGAGCGAAGGCCATCTCGAACGCGTCCACACGCATATCGACCTGACAAAGACCATCTCGGAGATGATGCGTAGGCACCCGGTGTTTTCAGACAAAGTTAGTGTCTTTTTCGCGGACGCCACCGATGACATCGTCGCCACAGGAGCACGTGACGACGTGTTGGCGCTAATGCAATTTGTCGAAACGTGGGATGATGTGCTGGTGACCGAGTTCTGGGTGTTTGACCAGCGCTCAGGCGCGTGCGTTGAAGCATATCACGAGGGGTACATCACCCTGTCATTGCCATTTCTCCCAAAAGAGCCGACCAGTGCTTAAATCCGTCCTCATCGCCAACCGGGGCGAGATCGCACGCCGCGTCATTCGCACCGCGAAGCGCCTCGGCGTGCGTACGGTCGCTGTCTATTCCGACGCTGACGCCAAAGCGCTGCACGTGCGCGAGGCGGATGAAGCCGTGCACATCGGCGCGTCGCCCGCGAAGGAGAGCTATCTGCGCGGCGAGAAGATCATCGCTGCTGCGAAGCAAACGGCTGCCCAAGGCATCCATCCCGGATACGGCTTTCTCTCCGAGAACGCCGATTTCGCTCAAGGAGTCATCGATGCGGGCCTGATCTGGATCGGTCCGAAGCCGGACTCGATCCGCGCCATGGGCCTCAAGGACGCCGCCAAGAAACTCATGGCCGAAGCCGGCGTGCCGACGACGCCGGGCTATCTCGGCGAAGATCAAAGTGAAGAGCGCTTGCAGAAGGAGGCCGACGCGATCGGCTATCCGGTGCTGATCAAAGCCGTCGCCGGCGGCGGCGGCAAAGGCATGCGCAAGGTCGAGAAGAAGGCTGAGTTCAAGGCCGCGCTCGCGTCGGCTAAGCGCGAGGCGGCGGCGGCGTTCGGCGACGATCGCGTGCTGCTCGAAATGTATGTGCAGCGCCCGCGCCACATCGAGGTGCAGGTGTTCGGCGATACGCACGGCAATGTCGTGCATTTGTTCGAACGCGATTGCTCGCTGCAGCGTCGCCACCAGAAGGTGATCGAAGAAGCGCCCGCGCCAGGCATGGACGATGCCACGCGCAAAGCCGTCACCGAAGCGGCCGTGCTTGCGGCGAAAGCCGTGAATTATGTCGGCGCCGGCACGGTCGAGTTCATCGCCGATGCGAGCGAGGGCCTACGCGCCGACCGCATCTGGTTCATGGAAATGAACACGCGGCTCCAGGTCGAGCACCCGGTAACCGAAGAGATCACGGGGCAGGACTTGGTCGAATGGCAATTGCGTGTGGCAAGCGGCGAAAAACTGCCGCTCCGCCAAGAAGAGCTGAAGATCAACGGCCACGCCATCGAGGCGCGGCTGTATGCGGAAAACCCTGATGCTGGATTTCTGCCAAGCACGGGCGTGCTTCACACCTTGCGTTTGCCCGACATGCCGGAGGATGAAGCGCGTGTGGATGCGGCGGTGGATCAGCGCGATGAAGTGACGCCGTACTACGATCCGATGATCGCCAAGATCATCACGCGCGGCGCCACGCGCGCCGAGGCCATAGCCAAGCTTGCGCGCGCGATGAACGAGGTTTGCGTGTGGCCCGTGCATTCGAACGCCGGTTTCGTGAGCCGGTGCCTGCGCGACGCGGATTTTGCTGCGGGCGCTATCGATACCGGTCTGATCGCGGCGCGCGGCGAGGCGTTGTCGAAAACCCCGCCACCGAGCGAAGCGGCGCTCACCGCCGCCGCGTTTGAGTTCCAGCATCTCAACACGGCGCCGAACAAGGCGACGCGACTCCAACCGCAGACGTGGGCCTCGCCTTGGGCGATGTTGACGGGCTTCAGGCTGAATGCCGAGATGGCGCGTCGTGTGCGGCTTCGCTGGCGGGGGCAGCGTCTGGAGGCAAGGTTGGCCGGGCGCCCGGTCATGTACTGGGCCAAATCTGACGATGGCGTCGTTATGTTCGACAACGGCGAAGCCTATGAATTCACCCTCGATACCGGCGAAGCCGAAGGCGGCGAGCTGGCCGCCGGCGACGGCGCGATTCTGTCGCCGATGCCGGGCAAGATCGTCTCCGTCGCCGCGAAGGCCGGCGCGAAGCTGAAGAAGGGCGACGCCATCCTCGTGCTCGAAGCCATGAAGATGGAGCATACGCTCACCGCGCCGTTCGACGGCAAGCTCGCCGAACTCAACGCCAAAGCCGGGGTCCAGGTGAGCGAGGGCGTGGTGCTGGCGCGGCTGGAGAAGGAATAGCTTGGACCGCCGGCGCCCTCGCCGGCCTGCTTCCATTGCTTGAAAGCATGGAGCGCGTCGTGTCCCACGACGCATGCGCGGCAGGAGCCGCGTGCTCCAACTTGGATGGGTTTGCGCGATGCCGGCGGGGGCGCCGGCGGTCCAGACGCTATCCTGCGAAGGCGGGTCGATCGATGGCGGGCAGGGAAGCCTCACCGCGTTCAAGCGCCAATTCCAACAGCCGCCAGTCGCGTGGACGGTTCACATCGAAGCCTTCATCGCCCTCGGTAAAGAACGGCGTTAGCACTTCGCCGGCGATCGAGCCTTGCTCCAGCGCAACGCGCGACCAGGCGATTTCGAGGCTGGCGTTCTGCACGTAGACTTCCGGAAGCGCTGCGTATTGCATGCTGTGATAAGGCACATCACCCGCGCTCATCGGCATCAGCGGATGCATGCGCTGGCCGCGCACGATCCACATCTTGCCCGGATGCTGCTCGCACTTCTCGACCGCGCGCAGCGAATCGACGCCGCGCTCGACCGCGAACTGCGCAAACGCGCGCCGGATGGTCTCCGGTTTGCGGCACGGGTTAGTCGGGCGCAGCAGCGAGAACGCATCGAAGCTGCGGCCGCTCTCCGCGAGGCGCGTCAACGTGTGGCGCACCCATTCGATATCGGGCGAGGTGTCGCCGGCGATGGCGGCAGGGCGCAGTTCCGGAACTTCGGCGCCGTAATGGCGTGCGATCGCGGCGTAACGCTCGGAATCGGTGGAGACGATCACGGCCTCGAACACGCCAGCCGCACGCGCGGCGCAAATGGTGTAGGCGATCAGCGGATGGCCGGCCAAAGGCGCGATGTTCTTGTCGGGAATGCGCTTCGAGCCGGCGCGGGCCGGGATCAACGCCACGGTCTTGGGAGCGGCGCTCATGGCGGATCGGTCCAGAGATAGATGTCCTTGAGGTCGCAATAGATATCGAGCGCCTCAGTGCCCGGCTCGCGCGTGCCGTTGCCGGAGGCTCTGCGGCCGCCGAACGGCATGTGCGGCTCCGAACCGAAGGTGCCGCCGTTGATCACGGCGACGCCGCTTTCGATTGCGTAGGCGAAATGCCAGGCACGGTCGATGGAGCGGGTGTGGATGCAGGCCGTCAGCCCGTAGGGCGACGCATTGGCCATGCGCAAAGCCGCAGCATAGTCGGGAACGCGATAGAGCGCAGCGATTGGGCCGAACAATTCGGTTTCGCTGAGTTCGCTCGTAGGATCGGCGCCTTCTATGACGGTGGGTTCCAAGTAGAAACCACTCGCCAACGCGCCGCCAGCGCGCTTGCCGCCGGTCAGCACGCGCGCGCCCGCGGCCTCTGCAGTTTTGATCGCCGCCAGCATCGCGTTGAGCTGACGCTCGTTGATCACGGGGCCGAAATCGCAATCGTCATCGACGCCAAGCTTCTGTTTCTTTGCAAGCGCGATGAACTTATCGACGAAAGCGTCATAGACAGCGTCGAACACGATGAAGCGGCTGCCGGCGGCGCAGCGTTGGCCGGCATTGGAGAAGGCCGAGAGCGCCGCCCAGCGCGCCGCCTTGTCGAGGTCGGCGTCATCGCACACCACGAACGCGTTCTTGCCGCCGAGTTCGAGCGATACCTTCTTCAACTTGGCGCCCGCGGCCGCGCCGATCTGGCGTCCCACACGCGTTGAACCGGTGAAGGAAATCACATCGACGTTGTCATGTTCGACCAAAACAGGCCCGATTTCGCTGCCCAGGCCCTGGACTACATTCAATGCGCCCGCGGGCACGCCAGCCTCAATCAGCACCCGGGCCATCCAGTCGGCCGAGATGGGCGTATCCTCGGCGGGCTTCAGCACAACGGCGTTGCCGCAGATAAGCGCAGGGAAGACCTTCCAAGCGAAATTCGGCGCCGGCGTGTTGGCGGCGGCGATCAGCGCCGCGACGCCGCAGGGCTGGCGCACGGTCATCGCATATTTGTTGGCGGTGTTCGAAGGCATGGTGCGCCCGAACAGACGCTGGCCCTCGGCGGCAAAGAAGCGCCCGCACTGGACGGCGGCGGCGGTCTCGCCGCGGGCGTCCTTCATCGGCTTGCCGGCTTCGTCGGCAACGATGCGCGAGAGCTCCTCGGCGCGCTCCTCGATCAGGGCGCACGCCTTGAACAGGATTTCCCCGCGCTGGACTGCGGGTGTGGCCGCCCAGGCCGGCTGTGCCGTTTTCGCCGTGGCGATGGCGCGTTCCGCGATCGCTGCATCCGCCAGCGACAGATCGCGGATTGGCTCGCCATTGTGTGGATTGAGCACCGGCAGTCTGCGACCGGTTACAACTCTAGCGCCGTCAATGAGGGAGGGAATCGCGTCGGCCATGTCACGTCGCCATGAAGCCGCCATCGATGCGGATGTCGGCGCCGGTCATGTAGCCGGAGGCAGGCGAGAGCAGGAACGCGACGGCGCCGACATAGTCGTTTGCTTCCGCCATATTGGCGAGGTGCGGCTTGCCGCGCCGGAGCGGAATTTTTCGCGCATAGGCTTCGAGGAAACGCTGGTCCTGATTGTTGAACACGCCAGCGAAGGTGACAGTGTTGGCGCGCACGTTCTTCGGTCCCCAATAGACGGCAATGTAACGCGTCAGATTGTAGAGCGCCGACTTGGAGGCGGAATAGGCGACAGGCTTGTAGAAGTTCTCGCCACTTTCGCGCCGGTACTCATAGAGCGATTGATCAGGCGATACGGCGCCATAGATCGAACTGACGTTGACAATGGAACCGCGCCCCGCTTCGGCCATCGCCGCGCCGAACACTTGGGCACCCAAAAACACGCCCTTGACGTTGACGGCCATGACGCGATCCCAGGATTCTTCGGGATAGGACTCGAACGGTCCGTTCTCGGAAATTGGCGCATCCGGCGGCGAGTCGAGCGCGGCGTTGTTGACGAGCCCGGTGGGCGGGCCAAAGCGCCCCTTGATGGCGGCGAGCGCGGCCTCGAGTTGATCGCGCTTGGTCACGTCCGCGGCAAAGGCGGCAAGGCGTTCGCTTCGCGCTAGCGCTCCGAAGGCAGCCGTCGACCGCGCTTCGCTGACCTGCGGCTCAATCACCGCCACGCGCGCGCCCAGGCCTTGCAGTCCCGCAACCAACGAACGGCCGATCAGTCCGTAGCCGCCCGTGACGACGACGATCTCGCGTTGCAACGAGAACAGATTCTCAAGCGCTTCGCTCACCTTGACCTTCCAACACCGCCGCGATGGCGTCGCAGAGTTCGCGGACGGCGCCATCGCCTCCGCACCGGCGCGTCCGAAACCAGCCCTTGTCTTGAACGCACTCGTGCGCGTCGGCAACAATTACCGGAAGGCCGACGCGTGAAAGCACGTCGAGGTCGTTGATGTCATTACCGAGAAAGCCAATCTCCGCCCAGCCGACTCCGCGCTCGGCCATGAGTGTTTCGAGTGCGGCGACTTTGTCCGGCACATCCTGGAGACAAGGCGTCGCTAGCTTTCGCGCCCGGGCCGCGACGACGGGATTGGCTTCGGTTGAGACAATGTGCGTCTCGACGCCTGCTTTCGCGAGCCGCCGCAGGCCGTAGCCTTCGAGGCGCGAGCAGCGCACGGCCTCGCGTCCGTCCTCGAACACATAAACCGTGTTGTCGGTCATGACGCCGTCGAAATCGAGCGCGAGCAGTTTCAGGCGCGCGGCGCGCGCCGCGAAATCGGGATTCGCCGGATCGACCAAGCTCTCGCTCCTCAATGCGGGCCTCAGGCCACCGAGGCGGCGGACGAAACCGCTTCGTCATTAATGGTGTCGTCGCGCTTGAGGGGACGCGCGAGGGTGCGGCCGACGAAATCGTCCAGACGATAGGGCGGCGCGCCGCCGGGGTCGGCAGGCGACTTGAAGGTGATATCGGCTTCAGTCAGCACGCGCCCAGCCGGCAGATCGCGCGCGGCGACCAATGTCTTCGCCATCTTGGTGATCGGCTTGGTCTCGGATTCGTACGCGCGCTTGACACCGTCGCCGAGCGCAATGCGGGCGCGTTCGAGATCGCGCACCACGCGCTTCATGCCGGCGGGTTCGAGCGAGAATGCCTGGTCGGTGCCCTTCCAGGCGCGATTCAGCGTGAAGTGCTTTTCGATCACGCGCGCGCCCAGCATGTAGGCGACAAGCGGCATGGCGATGCCGTTGTCATGGCTTGAGAAGCCGATCACCGCGTCCGGAAAAGCGTTCCGGTACGTCTCGATGACGCGAATATTCAGTTCTTCGAACGGGGGCGGATAGCCGGACGTGCATTGCAGAATGCAAATCTGATCGTTGATGGGCGCGACAGCTTCGTACATGCGCTGCACGTCTTCCATTGTGCCGCCGCCGGTAGAGATGAACATCGGCTTGCCGAAGCGCGCGACGTGCTTGATCAGCGGCAGCGTCTTGAGATCGCCGCTGGCGATTTTGTAACAAGGAACGCCAATGCTCTCGAGCAGGTCGGCGCTGGGGATGTCGAAGGCGGTCGAGAAGAAGACGAGCCCAAGCTCCTTCGCATAAGCCATCAGCTCGGCATATTGCTCATGGTTGAATTCGAGCGCCTCGCGATGGGCGCCGTAGGTTGGGGCGTAAGCGTTCTCCGAATTGTAGACCTCGTCGTACATGGCCTGCGTATAGAGCGCGCGATTGTCGCGCTTCTGCAGTTTCACCGAAGTGCAGCCGCATTCCTTGGCGGCGCGGAACATGGCCTTGCAGGTCTCGATATTGCCCTGATGGTTGTGGCCGATCTCGGCGATCGTAAAGACCGCGCTGTCGTCGTTTATGACCCGCCCATCGACGATAAGTTCGCGCTTTGCCATGTCCCGCTATATTCCGATTTTCACCCGGGACCCTGTTAGAGCGTACAGAACGCCGCGGCAACCGGGGCGGGCGTGAGTCGCCCCTTACTGGGCAGTAAGGAAGCGACAGAACGTGACGGTGTGGCTTGTGGTCCCGCTTGGGGGCGGCCGCATCTCGCTGTAGGACCCGGGGCGCAATGGTGCAGGTTCCCTTTGACGCCGTCCGGACCTGGATGTTCGAGGCCGCGCTGCCGTTCTGGGCGGAGCGGGGTGTCGACGCCGAGCATGGCGGGTTTTTCGAAGAACTGAGCGCCGATGGCGCGCCCACCGCCTGTGATTTCAAGCGCCTGCGTGTGATCTGCCGGCAGGCCTATGTGTTTTCACACGCCGCGTTGCTAGGTTGGCCGAAGGGCGAGCCGCTGTCGCAGCTGGGTTTCGAGTATATGCGGGAGAGGGCGCGGCTGCCGGACGGCGGCTGGGCTCGGCGACTCGCGCGCGACGGGCGCATCATCGACGCCGCGCCGGAGCTTTACGATCTGGCGTTTGTCATCTTTGCCGCGGCGTGGCGATATCGGCTCTCGCGCGAGCCTGAGGCCAGAGCCTCCGCCATCGAGACGCTCGCCTTCGTTCGTGAGCGCATGACCGCGCCCGGCGGCGGTTTCTGGCGCGCGCTGCCTGCGTCCGGCGAGCGCGCACAGAACCCTCACATGCATTTGACCGAGGCCTGCCTCGCCGCGTTCGAAGCGACCGGGGAGGCTCAATTTCTGGATGCCGCGCGCGAGCTCGTGTCGCTGTTTGCGACGCGGTTTTTCGACGGCGCGACGCTGGGCGAACGCTTCGATGACGATTGGGCCAGAACAAGCGCGGTTTTGGAGCCCGGACACCATTTCGAATGGGTCTGGATACTGGCTCAATACCAGCGTCTCAGCGGTGATGATGTCACCCCGCTGGCGCAAGCGGCGGCGGCGTTCGCCGAGCGTCATGGCGTCGAACCTGAGTCAGGCGCAGTCTACGATGCGATCGCCGCAGATGGCGCGCCCTTGCGCCGGAGTTCGCGCATTTGGACCAATACTGAGCGGATCAAAGCGGCGCTTGGCCTGTTCGAACTGACTGGCGCCGATCCGCGCCCGGTACTGGCAAGTTCTTTGCGCCTGATCTTCCAGCGCTATTTCGCCGGCCAGATTCCGGGTTTGTGGATCGATCAGTTCGACGGAGACGGCGCGCCGATCGATGCTCCGGTGCCGGCGTCGTGTGTCTATCATCTGTTCCTGGCGTTCTCGGAAGTGCTGCGCTTGGAGGATCGGATCCGCGCGCTTTGATCCTACGACTCGTCTATTCTTCGCGCAGCGAGCGCCACAGCGTCTGGTTCAGCGGCTCCAGAAGATATTGAAGCGCCGTGCGCTTGCGCGTTGGCACCACCACCTGCGCCGACAAACCTGGCCGGAGGCGCCGTTCGTCGCCCGCGGCTTCGGTCAAGCGCGCCAACTCCTCTTCCGGCACCTCAACTTGCATCAGGAAATACGCCGCGCCGGTGCGTTCATCGGTGAAGCGGTCCGCCGAAATGCGCGTCACCTCGCCGAACACGATCGGCATGTTGCGGCCGCCAAAGGCGGTGATGCGCACTTCCGTCCGTTGCCCGGGCGAGACGTCGTCGGCTGCGTCTGGCCGCACCTGCGCCTCGACGATCAGATCCTGCCCGTCGGGGACGATGTCCATGAGCCGTTCGCCGGCGCCGACAACGCCGCCCACGGTGTGCACGGTCAAACCGACCACCACCCCATCGGCGGGCGCGCGGATGCGGGTCAATTCCAGCCGCTCGCGGGCGCCGGCGAGTTGCGGCGCCAGTTCGGCGATCCGGGCGTCGACCTCGCGCAAATCGCCGTAACGTTCCTGCTGCGCCGACGCGATCAGCGAGGTGAGTTCGGCGCGCCGGCCTTGCAGTTCCGCCAGGGCGCGTTCGAGCGCACGCACCCGCGTGAGGGGGACGAGTTCTTCCTCGGCCAGCGTGCGCATGCCTTCAAGTTCGTCGTTGAGCAGCGCCTCCTGGCGGCCGATCGAGGCAATTTCACCGCGATAGCCCGCGATGCGTGCGTCGTAGGGGCTCCAGGAGCCGCGCGCCGCTTCCCGCCGGTGGCGCTCGTAGGCTGCGTCAGCCACGATACGGTCCTCCGGCGAGAGCGCCTCCCATTCGGGCGGCCGTGCGAGCGTGCGGGCGTTCGATTGCTCGGCGGTGAGGCGGGCGCGCTGCATTTGCAGGTCGAGGATTTGCGACAGCAGCGCGCGCTCTTGCGCCACCAATTCGGGTGAGGCGAGCTCGATCAGCACGGCGCCGCGCTCGACCCGGTCGCCTTCCTTGACTGCAATGCTTGAGACAATGCCGCCATCGCGATGTTGCACTGTTTGGCGATTGCCGGAGACAACGATCACCGCGGGCGCCACCACGGCCGCATCCAGTGGTGCAAAGGCGGCCCAACCGCCGAAGCCGACAAAGAACAGCAGCAGCGCCGCAATGCCGGCGCGGATCTCCGGTGCGCCAGAATCTTCCACGACATCCTCTGCTGTCGGCGATCGCCACATCATGTTCATGGCTGCGCTCCGCGCTCCGGCGGGACCGCGCGCGGCCCGCCGCCAAGGCGAGCCAGCACTTGCTCGCGCGGACCGAACGCTTCGATGCGGCCGGCGTTTACCGCCATGAGCTTGTTGGCGATGTTCATGAACCCAGTGCGATGCGCGACCACGATGCTGCAGACGCCGCGGGCGCTGGCCTGTTTGAGAGCTTCGATCAGTGCGCTCTCGCCGTCCTGATCGAGGTGCGCGTTGGGTTCGTCGAGGACCAGCAGCACGGGATCGCCAAAGAGCGCGCGCGCCAGTGCGACGCGCTGCGCCTGCCCGGCCGAGAGCCCGCGCCCGCTGGCGCCGATCTCGGTGTCGTAGCCGCGCGGCAGCGCCAGGATCATGTCGTGGGCGCCGGCCGCTTTCGCCGCCTCGACGATAGCGGCGTCGGTCTCGGGGCTCGCGGCGGCGAAGCGGCAGATGTTCTGGCCGACCGTGCCGCCGAACAAGGCGACCTCTTGCGGCAGATAGCCGATGTAGGGCCCGAGGCGCTCAGGGTCCCAGTCCGAAAGCTTGGCGCCATCGAGCCGGACAGCGCCGGCGTCCGGCGGCCACGCGCCTGAGATGATGCGCATCAGCGTGGTCTTGCCGGCGCCGCTCGGGCCGATGACGCCGACAATGTCGCCGGCCTCGGCCTTGAAATTCACATTGGTGAGCAGGAAGCGGTCGCCGCCAGGCGCGCGCACGGCGACATTTTCCACCGCCAACACGCCTCGAGGCGCCGGCAGCGCCGTATAGTCGCGTTGCGTTTCTTGGGTTTTGAGCACCTCATTGATGATGCCGTAGGCTTGGCGGGCTTGTTCGAATTGCCGCCAAGCGCCGACAATGAGCTCCAAGGGCGCGAAGGCGCGCGCGGTGAGGATCGACGCCGCGATGATGCCGCCCGCCGAGATTTCTTGTTGCAAGGCGAGATAGGCGCCCAGGCCGAGCGATGCTGACTGTAGGAAGAGGCGGGCAAATCTGGTCGATGCAGAATAGAAAGCGTTCGTTGCGCCCGAGCGGTTGAGCGCATCGGTCATTTCCGAACGCAGACGCATCTGACGCGCGACCAGCGCGTTCTGCATGCCCAGTGCGCGCGCGGCGTCGCTATGATTCGCATCAGCGATTTGGAGCCCATACATGGCCCCTGCGGCGTGCTCGTTGGTCTTCAGCGCGCCGTGCATGGCGCGGTGATTGACGTAAGCGATCGCCACCAACGCCAAGCCGCCAACCAGCGCGAGCGCGCCGATCCAGGGATGAATGAGGAAACAGACAGCGATGTAGACTGGCGCCCAGGGCGCATCGACGGCCGCCACCGCCGGCGGACCGGTGATGGCCGACCGAAGAGCGTCGAACTCACGGAGCACATGCGCCGAGCCCGCGGCGCTACGCCCCTCGCGCTGCAGAGCGGCCAGAAGCACCGGGGGCGCCAGCAGGCGCTCAAACCGTCGCGCCATCGCCAGTAGCAGCCGCATGCGGGTGCCGTCCAGAAACGCGAGCACCAGCAGGCTCGCTGCAAGCACCAGCGAAATGTAGACCAGCGTCAGCAGGCCGCCGGAGGTCAGCACCCGGTCGTACACCTGCAGCATGTAGAGCGAGGGCGCGAGATAGAGCAGGTTTAGGCACGCGCTGAACAAGATGACGAAGCCGACGTGGCGGCGGCAGGCGCTGAGCGCAGCGCGCAACGTCGTCGAGCCGGAGGCGTTCTTTGCCGCCATCAAGTTGAGCCTATCCCTGCGTTCCTCAGCGGAGCAGGGTCTCTATAGAGCAATGAGACGCAATCGCCAGCGAACGCGGCAGCCCATCGCCTTTAGCCGCCCGCTTTGAAGAACTCTCGGATGGCGTTGGCGATCCTGGTCTGGGTTTGGCCGTCGAGATAGGGGTGCATCGGCAGCGCCAGCACGCGGTGGCAAATGGTTTCCGTGACCTTCATGCCCCCGGCGCCGAGAGGGAATTCCGCGTAGGCGGTCTGCTTGTGCAGCGGCTTTGGATAGTATTGCGCGGTCGGGACGCCGGCTTCGCGTAGATGCGCCGCAAGGCCATCGCGATCGTCGGTCTCGATCACATATTGCGCCCAGGTGGAGACTCCGCCCGCGATCACCTTCGGCGTCTGCACCAGGCCTTCCAGCATTTGCGCATAGCGGTCGGCCACCTCGTTGCGGGCTCTGATCTCGTCGGCGAAGATCGCCAGCTTCTCGATCAGGATCGCCGCCTGTATCGTATCAAGGCGCGAGTTCATGCCGATGCGGGCGCAATTGTACTTGTCATCGCCGCTGGCGCCGTGGAAGGCGATCGAGCGCATCAGGGTGGTTTCGGCGTCGTCGTTGGACAGCGTCGCGCCGCCGTCGCCGTAGCAACCGAGCGGCTTGGCCGGGAAGAAGCTCGTGGTTGCGGCATCCGCCCAATGCATCGGATGCTTGCCGCCGAGCGTGCAGCCATAGCCTTGGGCGCTGTCGGCAATCAGCTTCAACCCCTCGCGTTTGCAGATGGCGCTGATCGCCGGATAGTCCGCCGGCTGACCGAATAAGTCGACGGCGATCACCACCTTGGGCTCAAGTTTGCCTTCGCGCTTCACGCCGGCGATGGCGGCCTCGAGCGAGGCGGGGTCGATGTTGTAGGTGTCGGGTAGCACGTCGACGAACACCGGCGTCGCTTGCACCCAAGGCACGATTTCGGCTGTCGCCGCGAAGGTGAAAGAGGGGCAGAACACCGCGTCGCCACGGCCGACGCCCCAGGCCCAGAGCGGCAGCACCAGAGCATCGGTGCCGTTGGCGTTGGCGATACAGTGTTTCGCGCCGGCGAACTCAGCCAATTGGCCCTCGAGTATTTTCACTTCGGGTCCGAAGATGAATTGGCCATGCTTCAACACGCGCGCGATGGCGGCGTCTATTCTGTCGGCGATGCGCGCGCGCTGCGCTTGCAGGTCGATGAACGGGATCATGTTTGTGCTTCCATATGCGCGAAATGAAACTCAGTTCGTCATTCTGGACGCGCGAAGCGCGATCCGGAACCCAGAGGCCAACGATGAGCTGGTTGCCCTTGGGTTCCCGGTTCATCGCGGCGCGATGCCCCGGAATGACGGGCGAGACTTGTGTTCTTCATGACAGAGAGGGGAGTCCGGAGGCCCGGTCGATCTCGAGCGCCAGCTCCAGCACCGCCAGCGCCTCTTCGCCGTTGACGACAGGGCGCGGCGCCACGCCGAGCACCGCGTCGATGAATTGCGCCACATTGGCGCCGAGCGGATCGCTGCCGATGCGGGTTTCGGCGAACGCGGCGTTGAGCGCAAACGGCGTCGTATTCTCGAAGGTCCGCGCCAGGAAGTCGATGTTCACTTCGCCGGAGGGATAGACCACCCGCATGAAGCGCTTGCGCTCTGAAGCCACACGGCTCGACACAAACACCGCTTCGGCCTTGCCAAACGCTAGGCGTGCGTCGATGGCGTCGGCGGTGCGTCCGTGTTCGCTGCGGGCGCTGGCCAAGAGACGCTCTGGCTTGTGACCGATCAGGCATAGAGCCAGATCGAGATCGTGCACCATGAGGTCGAGCGTCACCGAGACGTCGGCGCTGCGGCCAGTCCAAGGCCCCTCGCGCACGCTCTCGATACGCAGCGGCTTCTCCGGCGCCGAGAGCAAACCCATGGCGTCGAACACTAGCCGCTCCTGATGCCCGCAGGCGATGACACGCTTGTCCGCGCGCGCCAGCCGCACGATCTCGGCGCCGACGGCGGCGTCGGTGGCCAACGGCTTTTCGATCAGCAGGTGCTTGCCGGCCTTCAGCGCCGCCAGAGCCGCATCGCCATGAAACGAGGGTGGCGAGGCGATGGTGACAATATCGCACGCCGCCAGCAGCGCCTCACGCGAAGCGAAGCTCTCCGCGCCATGGGTATCGGCCAGTTGTTGCGCGCGCTCATCGTCGGGATCGTAAACGCCGGCGAAATGCACGCGCGCGTCCTCGGCATACTTGCGGGCGTGGATGCGCCCGAAGGCGCCGGCGCCCAGAACCGCTGCACGCAGCTTGCTCACTCGACCGTCACCGATTTGGCCAGGTTGCGCGGCTGGTCGACATCGGTGCCCTTATGCACCGCCGTCAGATAGGCGAGCAGCTGGATCGGCGCGGAATAGACGAGCGGGGCGATGAACGGATCGCACGACGGAGCCATGATGATGTGCTGGGCGATATCGGCCACAGCCACAGCCCCCGGCGCATCGGTGATCACGATCAACTTCCCGCCGCGGGCGTTCACCTCCTGCATGTTGGAGAGTGTCTTTTCGAAGAGGGCGTCGTGCGGCGCCACCACGACCACCGGCGTGTGTTCGTCGATAAGGGCGATCGGCCCGTGCTTGAGCTCGCCGGCGGCATAGCCCTCGGCGTGGATGTAGGAGATTTCCTTGAGCTTCAACGCGCCTTCGAGTGCGATCGGATAGTGCACGCCGCGACCGAGGAAGAGCACGTCGCGCGCCTGCGCGAGTTCGAGCGCGATCTTCTCGATCTCGGGTTCGCAGGCGAGCGCATCGGTGATCAGGCGCGGCGTCTCCATGAGCGCATGCACCAGCCGGCCTTCTTCTTGGCCGGAAAGCGTTCCGCGTGCGCGCCCAACCGCGATCGAGAGCGCCGCCAGCGCCGAGAGTTGCGCGGTGAAGGCTTTGGTCGAGGCGACGCCGATTTCGGGCCCCGCCAAAGTCGGCAGCCGCGCGTCAGCCTCGCGCCAAATCGTCGACTCCGGCACGTTGACGACAGCCAACGTTTTCAGTCCGTGTTCTTTGCAATAGCGCAGGGCCGCCAGCGTGTCGGCGGTCTCGCCCGATTGCGAGACGAATACGCCGAAGCTCTTCTTGCCGAAAGCCGGCTTGCGGTAGCGGAACTCGGAAGCGATGTCGGTTTCGACGGCGATGCCCGAGATTTGTTCGAGCCAGTATTCGGCGACCCGCCCGGCATAATGGGCGGTGCCGCAGCCGATGACGATGGCGCTATCGGCGGCGAGATCGACGCCGTCGAGGTCCGGCATCTCGACTCGCTCGTCATAGGCGTTGACGTAGCGGGTGATGGTGCGGCCGGTGGTTTCAGGCTGCTCGTAGATTTCCTTCTGCATAAAGTGGCGGTGGTTGCCCTTTTCCGCCGCCGCCGCGCCGCCGGAGAAGACGTGCACCTGGCGTTGCGCCACCATGCCGTGGGCGTCGAGCACCTTCACCTTGGCGCGCGAAAGCACGGCGATATCGCCTTCTTCCAGGAACATCACCCGCTGCGTGAACGGCGAAAGCGCGATCGCGTCCGAGCCGACGAACATCTCGCCGTCCCCTAACCCGACCGCGAGCGGGCTGCCCTTGCGCGCGCCGACCATGACGTCGCCCTCGCCGGCAAACAGCACAGCGATGCCGAACGCACCTTCGAGCCGGCGCACGGCGCTGATAGCTGCCTGTTCGGGGCCTTGGCCTTTGTCGAGATAGTCAGTGATCAGATGGGCGATGACCTCGCTGTCGGTCTCGGAGGCGAACTTGTGCCCGCCCTTGATCAGTTCTTCACGCAGGGCGCGGAAATTCTCGATGATGCCGTTGTGGACAATAGCGACCTTGTCAGTGGCGTGGGGATGGGCGTTGCCGGTGGTCGGCGCGCCGTGGGTGGCCCAGCGCGTGTGGCCGATGCCGGTCACGCCGGCGAGCGGAGCGTCGGCAAGTTCGCGCTCCAGGTTTGCAAGTTTGCCGGCGGCGCGGCGGCGGTGGATGGCGCCGTTTTCCAGCGTCGCCACGCCGGCCGAGTCGTAGCCGCGATATTCCAGCAGCTTCAAAGCCTGGACGAGCCGGGGCGCAGCCGTATCAGCGCCCAGGATGCCAATGATCCCGCACATGGTTAATCTCGCGTCCCTTCGCGTCCCGGCCAGCTCATGCCCGTTCGGCTGTTGATTTGCATCTCAATTAGTCTTTCAACATGCGACGGGTTCCGGCGCACGCAACAAGAAGTGTGCGCGATTTTTGCGTAGAAGCACGCGCCTCACTAGAATTAGCCGACTTCGGGCCGCGCCTGAAGTCGGAGGGAGCACTAACCGCCATGAGCAGGGCCTATTTCGGCACCGACGGCATTCGGGGAACAGCCAACAAATACCCCATGACGCCGGAAGTCGCCATGCGCGTTGGATTGGCCGCCGGCAAGCGCTTTACCAGCGCCGATGATCGCCGCCATCTCGTGGTCATCGGCAAGGACACCCGCCTTTCCGGTTACATGCTGGAGCCGGCGTTGACGGCGGGCTTCACCGCGGCGGGGATGGACGTGGTGCTGTTCGGGCCGTTGCCGACGCCGGCGGTAGCGATGCTGACCCGCAGCCTGCGCGCCGATCTGGGCGTGATGCTGTCGGCCTCGCATAACAAGTTCGCCGACAACGGCATCAAGCTCTTCGGTCCGGACGGCTACAAGTTGTCGGACGAGGCCGAGTTGGAGATCGAGCGGCTGATGGATGCGGGGCTCGACGCACACTTGGCCGATCCCGCCAAGCTTGGCCGCGCCCAGCGCATCGACGACGCCCAGGCGCGCTATGTCGAGATCGTCAAGGCAACCTTCCCGAAGCGGCTCTCGCTCAAGGGTCTGCGCGTCGTCATCGATGCGGCCAATGGCGCCGCTTACAAGGTAGCGCCGGTGGCGCTCTACGAACTGGGCGCCGAGGTGATCAAGCTCGGCGTCGATCCGAACGGGTTCAACATCAATGAGGAAGTCGGCTCCACCGATACCCGTGCGCTGCGGGATGCGGTGCTCAAGTATCGCGCCGATATCGGCATCGCNNACCGAGCTGAAGGTCGAGGAGCTGATGCTCGGCGACACCGACGAGCTGCTGGCCCCGCCGGAGAAGATCGGCAGGGCCACGCGCATCGACAGCGCCCGCGAGCGCTATATCGAATTCGCTAAGCGCACGCTTCCGAAGAATCTCCGCTTCGACGGCATCAGGGCGGTGATCGATTGCGCCAATGGCGCCGCCTACAAGGTCGCGCCGGAAGCCCTGTGGGAGCTCGGCGCCGAGGTGGTGAAGCTCGGGGTCGACCCGAACGGCTTCAACATCAACAAGGATTGCGGCTCGACCGCGCCCGATGATCTGATCCGCAAGGTCAACGAGGTGCGCGCCGATATCGGCATCGCGCTCGACGGCGACGCCGACCGCGTCGTCATTATCGACGAAAAAGGCCATGTCATCGATGGCGACCAGCTGATGGCGCTGATCGCCAAAAGCTGGAAAGAGCAGGGCACGCTGTCCAAGCCGGGCATCGTCGCGACGGTGATGAGCAATCTCGGCCTCGAGCGCTTCCTCAAAGGGCTGTCGCTCAAGCTCGAACGCACCAATGTTGGCGATCGCTACGTGGTCGAGCAGATGCGCGCCAAGGGCTACAATGTCGGCGGCGAGCAGTCGGGCCATATCATCCTGAGCGACTTTTCCACCACCGGCGACGGGCTGCTGGCGGCGCTGCAAGTGCTCGCCGTGATCGTGCAGTCGGGAAAGCCGGCGAGCGAAGTCTGCAAGCAATTCGATCCCGCCCCGCAAATCCTGGAGAATGTGCGCTACGAGCGCGGCAAACCCGATCCGATGGCCGCCGAGAGCGTCAAGGCGGCGATCAAGGATGCCGAGGAGCGTCTCAAGGGCGCCGGGCGCCTGCTGGTGCGCAAGTCCGGCACCGAGCCACTGGTGCGGATCATGGCCGAGGGCGACGATGAGAAGCTCGTCCGCGACGCCGTGAACGATGTGAAAGCCGCGGTGGTCGCGGCCGCGAAGGCGGCATGAGCCGCTAAGGCGTCACCGCCGCCGGCCGCATCAGGTTGACGACATTGTTGCCCTCGTTGCAGTCGGGAATGCCGGCGCGAGTGCCTTCGCTGGCATAGACTAGGCGCAGCCGTAGGCGCCGCCCCGCGGCTTCCGGTGGAATCAAGGCGCGGATGGCGCCACGCACGCTGTGGCCATAGGAGAGCACAACCAGACCATCCTCGTTCAGCGTCGTGATGGCGGGAACCATGGCCAGCCGGGTCGCGCCGGCGGCGGTTGTGTATTCGAGCGCAACTGACTGATCGTCGACGCTGCGCGCCGCGAACGGCGTGTTGCCGTCATTGCGCACCTGCCATGTCACCGCAATTTCGCCAGGGACCAAGGGCGCCTGACCGGGGAGCTCAGTCACGAACGCGGTGGCGCCGACGCCGAGATCGGGGCACCGTGGCGGGGGCGGCGGCGGTGGGCGGCCCTTGTCTTTGCCTTTGCCTTGCTGGCTTTGCGCCAGCGCCTGGCTGGTGATCACCACGCCCTGTATGGCAGCCAAGCCGACCAAACACGCAATCAGTGCGTTTCGCATACGCCAACCCCAAGGCGCCGCCGGGCTCTCGGCGGGGCGTCGTCCCTCGGCGCCACTCTAGCCAAGGGGCCGGCGTAACGGAATAGCTATGAGCGCAGCCGCTGAACCCAGGCGGCGGTGCTGGAATCGAGACCGGCGGAGACTGGGCCGCCCTCCAGTCCCGGCAGCAGCGCGTTGGCCATCTCCTTGCCGAGTTCCACGCCCCATTGGTCGAACGGGTTGACGCCGGCCAGCACCGCTTGGGTGAAGGTCCGGTGCTCGTAGAAGGCAAGCAGCGCGCCCAAGGCCTCCGGCGATAGTTCGTCGATCGCCATTAGCGTCGAGGCGCGGTTGCCGCTGAAGGCGCGGTGCGGCGCCAATCGAGCAGCCTCGGTTTCGCTCATGCCTTTGGCGCGCATTTCGGCCTTGGCCTGCGCTTGGCTCTTGCCGACCATCAGCGCGCGCGCCTGCGCCAGCGCGTTGGCGTAAACCTTGGCGCGGTGCGCCAGCGGTCCCTCGTGCGCGCCGGCATTGACGATGAACTCGACCGGCACTTCGTCGAGGCCCTGATGCAGCAACTGGAAAAACGAATGCTGGGCGTTGGTGCCGGCCGCGCCCCAGGTGACGGCGCACGCCGAACGCTCGAGGGGCGCGCCATCGCGGGTCACGCCCTTGCCGTTCGATTCCATCTCCAGTTGTTGCAGCCACGCCGGCAGGAGCCGCAGCCGCTCCGAGTAGGGAATGAGCGCGTAGGAGTCATGGCCCAGTGCTTCGCGGTTCCACATCTGCACGGCGGCTGAAACCGCGGGGAGGTTCGCGGCGAACGGTGCATCGCGGAAGTGCGCGTCCATTTCGGCCGCGCCTTCGAGCATGCGGAAGAACACCCCGTGCGTCAGCGCGATCTCGCAGACCAGCGACACGCTCGACCACAGCGAATAACGCCCACCGACCCAGTCCCAGAACGGAAACACGTCGCGCTCGGCGACGCCCCAGGCGATGGCTTTTTCAGGCGCGGCGGTTGCGGCGGCGATACGGGCAGGGCCCCAGGCGCGCACGAATTCGGCGTTCACCAGCGTTTCCTGGGTGGTGAAGGTCTTTGAGGCGACGATCAGCAGCGTCCGCTTCGGTTCGAGCCCCTCGATGGCATCGGCCACATCGGCGCCATCGACGTTCGCGGCAAAACGCACCGCCAAGTTCGGTCGGCGATAGGCTTTCAGCGCATCGAGCACGACGCGCGGACCCAGATCGGAGCCGCCGATGCCTAAATGGATCACGGCGTCGAAATCGCCGCCCTCGGCGATCTCGTGCGCGAACGCGTGCATGCGATCGAGCGCAGCGGTCACTTCATTGTCGCCGCCGGGCGGATCGGTGACGCGCAGCGCCCAGTGTTTTGCGGCGCGGTTCTCGGTGGTGTTGACGATGTCGCCCGCGAACATTTTCGCCCGCCACCCGTCGAAGTTCGCCGCCTGCGCCAGCGCGGCGATGGCGTCCAGCGCGTTTGTGTCGATACGCTGTTTGGAGAAATCGGCGATGAGATGCGGTGCAGAGAACGTCAACGCCTCCGCGCGCCTTGGATCGGCGGCGAACAGATCGAGCAGATTCGCGCCTCGCAGCCGCGCGGCTTCCGCCTCGACCTTCATCCAAGCTTGCTTCATGGTGGCGCTCATGGGAGCGACGCTCTAACAGGGTGCGGGCATGGCGACAATTCTGGTCACGGGCGGCGCAGGCTATGTCGGTTCGCACTGCTGCCTCACGCTGGCGCGGGCAGGGCACACGCCTGTCGTCTACGACAATCTGAGCAATGGCCACGCTGCGTTCGTCAAATGGGGTCCATTTGAGCGGGGCGACATCCTCGATCGGGCGCGGCTTTCGGAGGTGTTCGCCAAACACAAGCCCGAGGCCGTGCTGCACTGCGCGGCTTTGATCGAGGTGGGGGAGTCGGTGAAGCGACCAGACGCCTTCTACGAGACCAACGTGGTTGGCGCGCTGCGGCTCCTGGATGTGATGCGCGAATGGGGCGTGGGCAAGTTCGTGTTCAGCTCGACCTGCGCGATCTATGGCGCGCCGCAGCGTCTGCCGATGGACGAAACCCATCCGCAATGGCCGCTCAATCCGTACGGCTGGAGCAAGCTTATGATCGAGCGCGCCAGCTGCGACATCGCTTCGGCTTATGGGCTCAAGTTCGCACATTTGCGGTACTTCAACGCCGCCGGCGCCGCCTGGAGCGAAGGCATCGGCGAGCTGCACGAGCCGGAAAGTCACGCAATCCCCCTGGCATTGTTCACGCTGCTCGGCCGCCGCGAGGTGTTCCGCATTTTGGGCGATGATTACGAGACGCGCGATGGCACCTGCCTGCGCGATTACGTGCATGTGCTCGATCTGGCCGACGCGCATGTGCGCGCGATCGAGCGCCTGTTGGGCGGCGGAGAGTCGCTTGCGGCCAATCTCGGCACCGGAGACGGCGTCACCGTGCGCGAATTGATCGCCGCCATCGAGCGTGTCACCGGCCAGCGTGTGCCGGTGGTCCCAGCGCCGCGCCGCGACGGCGACGCGCCGGCGTTGTTGGCGGACAACGCGCTGGCGCGGCGCGAACTCGGCTGGTCGCCCTCGCGCGGCATCGATGAGATCATCGCCGATGCGTGGAAGTGGCACGGTGAGGCTGAACTGAAGCTGTTCGCGTAACATTTACCCTCTCCCTCGCGGAGAGGGTCGCCGCGACGCGGCGGGGTGAGGGGCGTTAAGCTTTTGCGGTGTCGCAAGGTGACGCGCTCAGACTCTTCGCGCAGCGCGCGTGTACCTTCGCCCCTCATCCCCTAACCCCTTCTCCGCAAGGGAGAAGGGGAACGAGTCATGCGCTTGGCCCGACGCTGAACGACAAGATCCGGCTCACGTCGCGTTGGGGCAGGCCGCTTTGTTCGGTCCAGGTGTTGAATGCGGCCTGCACGGCTTTCATGTCCGCCTTCGATGTCGGCGCCTTGCTGACGACCTTTTCGCGGATCAGCGCTTTGGTCACGTCGGGCGAGAGAATGAACGAATCCCAACCATTGAAGCGCAGGAAGTACATCGTCGCTGACGGGCCGAGATGCGAGGCGTTTTTCTTGAAGTGCTCCATCAGGCCGATCTGGTCGCCGGGCGGCCAGGATTTCAGGAATTTCGTGAACGAGCCGTGCTCCTTCGCCGTGTCAATCACGAACTGAGCGTTATTGATGGTTGCTTGAATCTTCGCGCCGTTGCGGACGATGCGCGTGTCTTTCAGCAGCCGGACGACATCGCGGTCGGCGTAGAAGGCGACGCGGTGCGGATCGAAGCGCTCGAATGCTTCCTCGAAGCCTGGCCACTTCTTCTCGATCACGTCCCACGAGAAGCCGGCCGAGAACACCGCCTTGGCCATGGCCGCGAGCCAGCGGTCGTCCTTCTGCGTTGAGAGTGTCGGCGGCTTGTCGCCGCCATGCTCCGCCAGGCGCTTCGCCAATCCCGCCTTGCCGTGATGTTTCTCGGCCATCTTCACGATCTCGGAGAACTTGCGCAATGCCACGGCGGATGCCTCCCAAGACGCGTCCTGTCTCGTCTTTCCGGACGCGCGAAGCGCGATCCGGAACCCAGGGCCACCGCTACGTCGCTTGCGCCTGGGTTCCGGGTTCAATGCTGCCGCATTGCACCGGAATGACGATAGTCCCTAGGCCCGCCCGACGCTCACGTAGTTGAAGCCCATCGCCCGCATTTCCTCTGGGCGATAGATGTTGCGCAGGTCGATCAAAGTCGGCGTTTTCAGCGCGTCCTTGATGCGGTCGAGATCGAGCGCGCGGAACTGATCCCATTCGGTGATGATCACCACAGCGTCGGCGTTCTGCACGCAATCGTAGGGGCCGGTGGCGAATTGGACGTCCTTCAGCATGTGTTTGGCCTCGTTCATGCCCTCGGGATCGAAGGCGCGCACCTTCGCCCCCTCAGCCTGCAGCGCCGGTACGATGTCGAGCGCCGGCGCATCGCGCATATCGTCGGTGTTCGGCTTAAACGTGAGGCCCAAAACCGCGATGGTCTTGCCGGCGACGCTGCCGCCCAGCGCATCGATGATTTTCTGCGCCATCTTCTGCTTGCGCGCCGAGTTCACGCGCACCGTGGCTTCGATCAATTCGATTGGCGCCTTGGCGTCGCGCGCCGTTTTCATCAGCGCCAGCGTATCCTTCGGGAAGCATGAGCCGCCATAGCCGGGGCCGGCGTTCAGGAATTTGCGGCCGATGCGGTTGTCGAGGCCGATGCCCTTGGCGACTTCCTGCACATTTGCGCCCACCGCTTCGCAAAGATCGGCGATTTCGTTGATGAAGGTGATCTTCATCGCCAGGAAGCCGTTCGCCGCGTATTTGATCAGCTCCGAGGTGCGGCGTTCGGTGAACACAATAGGCGTTTCGTTGAGGAAGAGGGGCCGATAGAGTTGGCGCATGACTTCACGCGCGCGTTCGTCATGGGTGCCGACGACGACGCGATCGGGGCGCTTGAAATCGCCGATGGCTGCGCCTTCGCGCAGGAATTCCGGGTTGGAGGCGACGACGAAATCGGCCTTCGGATTGGCCTCGCGGATGCGCCGCTCGACCTCGTCGCCGGTCCCGACCGGCACGGTCGATTTGGTAACGACGACGGTGAAGCCTTCAAGCGCTTCGGCGATCTCGCGCGCAGCAGCGTAGACATAGGTCAGGTCGGCGTGGCCGTCTCCGCGCCGCGACGGCGTGCCGACCGCGATGAACACGGCATCGGCCTCCGCAACCGGTGCCTTCAGGTCGGTTGTGAAATCGAGGCGCTTCGCCTTCACATTGGAAGCCACCAGCGCATCGAGCCCCGGCTCGAAGATCGGAATCTCGCCGCGGCGGAGCGCGGCTATCTTGGCCTCGTCCTTGTCGACACAGGTGACCTGGTGGCCGAAATCCGCAAAGCAGGCGCCGGAAACCAGTCCCACATAGCCCGTGCCGATCATGGCAATTCGCATGGAAAGAACCTGCTTTTCGATGGTTAACGCGGACCGGTCTTTAGGAAATTCGGGGGCCCAAGGGAAGGGGGAGGGAAGGCTCCGGCTCCGCAAAAAGCGGCATGTCATTTGTATGAATAAAGGAGAAAGAAACCGATCCGGCCGAAGATGCGCCCTCGCCGCGTCGAAACAGGACAGCCATGACTCCAAACGGCACATCCGCCGCACCCAACCGTCCCGCAGCCAGCCGCGTGGACTGGGTCGACTATGCCAAGGGCATCTGCATCGTCATGGTCGTGATGATGCATTCGGTGCTGGGGGTCGAGAAGGCCGCCGGCGAGACCGGCTTCATGCATGCGCTGGTGACGTTCGCAACACCGTTCCGGATGCCGGATTTCTTCCTGATTTCGGGTCTTTTTCTGTCGGTCGTGATCGACCGCGACTGGCGCACCTATCTCGACCGCAAGGTCGTGCACTTTGCTTATTTCTACGTGCTCTGGGCGACCATCCAGTTCGGCTTCAAGGCCTCCGGCCTCGCCGCCGAGTCGGGATGGACGCATGTCGGCTATCTGTACCTGGAGTCCTTCATCGAGCCGTTCGGCACCCTCTGGTTCATCTACCTGCTGCCGGTCTTCTTCGTTGTCACGAAACTGACACGCAGAATGCCTCCGCTTGCGATTTTTGTCCTGGCCGCGCTGCTTGAGGGAGCGCACGTCGTGACAGGCTGGACCGTGATCAACGAGTTCTGCGCGCGGTTCGTCTATTTCTTCGCGGGCTACTGGCTGGCATCCTATGTGTTCGCGCTGTCGGACCGGGCGCGGGGCAACCCTGCGCTTGCGGTGGTCGCGCTCGCGCTGTGGGCGCTGGTCAACGGCGTGCTGGTCCAATACGGCTACAGCGAGCGGCCCGTGATCTCGCTGGCGCTGGGACTGGCCGGCGCCGGCGCCATCATCGTCGCCGGCACGCTGCTCGCGCACATGCGCTGGCTGGACTTCCTGCGTTACTGCGGCGAGCATTCGATCGTGATCTATCTCGCGTTCTTCCTGCCGATGGCGGCGACGCGGACGCTGTTGCTGAAGACCGGCGTGATCCCCGACATCGGCACTGCCTCGCTGATCGTCACGATCGCGGGTATTGCCGGCGCGCTGTTGATCTGGCGCGCCGCGCTCGCGGTGCATGCCAATTTCCTGTTCGAACGCCCCGATACGTTCTGGATCGCACCGAAGAAGCCGGCCGCCGTGTTTCAGGCGGCGGAGTAACATTGTCGTTCCTGCGAAAGCAGGAACCCATAACCACTGTCAATTGTTGCGCTTGGCTATTGCCACAGCCTGCCAGATCGCATGATCCGGTGGCTATGGGTCCCGGCTCGCGCT
>LWDN01000048.1:0-196 GCA_002083515.1 Proteobacteria bacterium HN_bin10 | reverse complement strand
AGTGTGCGGCACCTGCAGATTCCTGCCGGTCAAGGCTGTCATTCCCAGGAAAAATCCTTAACTTTCGGCCATGCCGAAGACAGCCCCCAAAGCCGCCGCCAAGTCCGCCCCGAAGCCCACCGCCGCAAAATCGCTCGCCAAGGGCGACCATGTGTTCCTGGTCGACGGCTCCTCCTACATTTTCCGCGCCTATCAA
>LWDN01000047.1:100477-102147 GCA_002083515.1 Proteobacteria bacterium HN_bin10 | reverse complement strand
GGCCCTGATAGCCCTTGCGATAAAGCGCTTCGTTGCGGGCGAATTCCTTGCCGAACGACCAATGCCGATAGAAGAGCGGCATGCCGGTCGAGGCGTAAGCGTCGAGCATCTGTTCGGTGGTGATGACTTCGATCTGATTGGGATAGGGATCGAGCCCCATTTCGTTGATGGCGATCTCGCCGCACGCGTCATGCACGCGGCGGATGAGATCGAAATCCCAGTCCGGACCTTTGAACAACAGGGGAGATGCCGGCGCGCTCACATGAGCCTCCTGCGCACACTAACCCCCCTCCCCGCGAGGGGAGGGGGCAGGGGGTGGGGCGATGCGCGATGTATCCAGGCTGGAGCGCGGGCCCCCGGCCCGCACGGCGCCAACCCTGATAACGACGTATTCATGCGCGCCAGGCGGCGCGCGCTCCAACTCGGAGACGCTGGAGTTTCACCCCACCCCCTGCCCCCTCCCCTCGCGGGGAGGGGGAGAGATGCGACGATTTCTGCGCCACGCGCTTTAGCGCCGTGCTCAAACAGGTTCATCAGGCGCCATCCGCGCTTACGCCCTCGGGGCGGCGGGCGAACAATTCACGGAACACCGGATAGATGTCGCGGCGGTGCTTGACCTTGCGCATCGCGAACGGCGCATCGACGGAAATCCGCCGATAGGCGCGCCAGAGATTGGTGCTGGGTTCGCCGGCGCCGGGATGATCGTCCTCATCGTCCATACCGACCTCGACATACGCATAATACTGGCAGACCGGCAGGATCACATCGCGCAGCTGCGCCAGCACGACGGCATTGTCGCTCGACGTATTGTCGCCGTCGCTCGCCTGCGCCGCATAGATGTTCCACTGATCGATCGGATAGCGGGCGCGGACGATTTCCTGCATTTTGAACAGAGCTGTGGAAACGACGGTGCCGCCGGTTTCACGGCTGTAGAAGAAGGTCTGCTCGTCCACCTCTTGGGCTTCGTGCGTGTGACGGATGAAGACCACGTCCACGTGCTCGTAGCGGCGGTTGAGGAAGAGATAGAGCAGCGAGTAGAAGCGCTTGGCCAGATCCTTCATGTGCTCGTTCATCGAGCCGGAGACATCCATCAGACAGAACATCACCGCCTTGGCGATCGGCTTCGGCGTCGATTCAAGCCGCCGATAGCGCACGTCGACCGGATCGATGTACGGAATCCGCTTACTGCGCGCGAGCAGCGTCTCAAGCTCTTTGCGCTTGGCGACGAGGCTGTCGAACTGGCCGCCTTCGCGCTCCAGTTTCTCGATCTCTTCCCGCAGCGCGGCGATCTCGTCCGCCTTCGGCCGCTTCAGGGCGATGCGGCGCGACATCGAATGCCGCAGCGTGCGCGGCACCGAAAGCCGCGCCGGCGGGCCTGAGACGGAATACCCGGCTTGGCGCCACAGCACTGACGTGGCGCCGGCGATCTGGCGCTTAGCCAGATCGGGAAGCTCCAGGTCCTCAAGATAGAGATCGAGATATTCTTCGTCCGAAAGCGCGAAGCGGAACTCGTCTTCGCCCTCGCCGGAATCGCTCGCTTGCGAGCCCTGGCCGCCGCCCTGCTCGGGACGAGGAACGGTGTCGCCTTCGACGTACTTCTTGTTGCCCGGCAGCACGTAGTCGCGAACGCCGCCCTGGCGCGAGCGGTGGAAATGCGGCTCGTGCACGCC
>LWDN01000047.1:60856-100429 GCA_002083515.1 Proteobacteria bacterium HN_bin10 | reverse complement strand
GAGGCCTCCCGCACCGCCTTGCGCACTTGCGCGCGGGCGCGGCGCAGAAACCGCTGCCGGTTGGCGAAGCTCTTGCCGCCGGGGTTGAGGCGCCGGTCGATAATGTTCATGGACGCGCCGCCTACCCGGCTTGCTTGACGCGCATGTACCATTCGACCAGCCGGCGGACTTGCCGCTCGGTGTAGCCGCGCTCGACCATGCGCAACACGAACTCCTCGTGTTTCTTCTCAGTGTCGCCGTCCTTCTTCGAACCGAAGGTGATGATCGGCAGCAGGTCCTCGACTTGAGAGAACATGCGCCGCTCGATCACTTCGCGGATTTTCTCGTAGCTGGTCCAGGACGGATTCTTGCCGCCATAGCCGGCGCGGGCGCGCAGCGTGAACTTCACCACTTCGTTGCGGAAATCCTTGGGGTTGGCGATGCCGGCCGGCTTCTCGATCTTCGAGAGTTCCTGGTTCAAGAGCTCGCGGTTGAGCAGCTGGCCGGTGTCGGGATCCTTGAAGTCGATGTCTTCGATCCAGGCGTCGGCGTAATCGACGTAGCGGTCGAACAGGTTCTGGCCGAAATCGTGATAGGATTCGAGATAGGCCTTCTGAATCTCGTTGCCGATGAACTCAGCATAACGCGGCGCCAGATCGGCCTTGATGAATTCCAGCAGCCTGCCTTCCTGTTCTTGCGGGAATTGCTCGCGCCGCACCTGCTGTTCGAGCACGTACATGAGGTGAACCGGATCGGCGGCGACCTCCTGGGTGTCGTGATTGAAGGTGGCGGCGAGCACCTTGAAGGCGAAGCGAGTCGAGATGCCTTCCATGCCTTCGTCGACGCCGGCGGCGTCCTTGTATTCCTGAAGCGTGCGCGCTTTCGGATCGACTTCCTTCAGGCTCTCGCCGTTATAGACGCGCATCTTGGCGAAGGCGCTGGAGTTCTCGTGCTCCTTCAGGCGCGACAACACCGAGAACCGCGCCAGCATTTCCAGCGTGCCCGGCGCGCACGGCGCTTCCGACAATTCGGAGCCGCGGATCAACTTTTCGTAGATGCGCTGCTCTTCCTGCACGCGCAGCACATACGGCACCTTGATCACGTAGATACGGTCGATGAAGGCTTCGTTGTTCTTGTTGTTCTTGAACGACTGCCACTCGGCCTCGTTCGAGTGGGCCATGATGATGCCCTGGAACGGGATGGCGCCGATATTCTCGGTGCCGACGTAATTGCCTTCCTGCGTCGCCGTCAGCAGCGGGTGCAGCATCTTGATCGGCGCTTTGAACATCTCGACGAATTCGAGCATGCCCTGGTTGGCGCGGTTGAGGCCGCCCGAATACGAGTAAGCGTCGGGATCGTTCTGCGCGTGCATTTCGAGCTTGCGGATATCGACCTTGCCGACCAGCGAAGAGACGTCCTGATTGTTGTCGTCGCCCGGTTCGGTCTTCGCCACCGCGATCTGGCGCAGCCGCGACGGGTTCATCTTGGCGACGCGGAACTTGGTGATGTCTCCGCCGAACTCGTCGAGCCGTTTGATGCACCAGGGGCTCATCAGCCCGGTAAGCCGGCGTTGCGGGATGCCGTACTCGTCCTCGAGCCGTTTGCCCCAGACCGCCGGATCGAACAGCCCGAGCGGATGCTCGAACACCGGCGAAATCTCGTCGCCGGCTTTCAGCACATAGATCGGCCGCTCCTCCATCAGCGCCTTGAGGCGCTCGGCCAGCGAGGACTTGCCGCCGCCGACGGGGCCCAGGAGGTAGATGATCTGCTTGCGCTCTTCCAAGCCCTGGGCGGCGTGACGGAAGAAAGCGACGATGCGCTCGATCGTCTCTTCCATGCCGTAGAATTCGGCGAACGCCGGATAGAACCGCATGGTGCGGTTCATGAAGATGCGCCCGAGCCGCGCGTCCTTCGAGGTGTCGACCATGCGCGGTTCGCCGATGGCGGAAAGCAGGCGCTCATGCGCGGTCGCGTAAGCCATGGGATCGTCGCGGCACAGGGCGAGGAAGTCCTGCAGCGACATTTCCGCTTCGCGGCGCTGCTCGAACGAGCGTGCGTAGCTGCGAAAAAGATCTTCAGACATCGTGCCTCCGTCGCGTCCCGGCCAAACTTACATAAGGACTCCGGCTCCCGGACGCTTAACAAAAAGCCATGCGAATCTGGCGGCCGTAAGTCAGCCTCGCGCACACCGCCGTGATCCGCCGCAATCGTGCCGCCACAGGATGACTGATTTGCGCCGCCCTGTCGCCCAAAGACCGCAAAATCCGGCCAGGCGGCAAAGCCCGGGCAAACACCGAACGAATTGTGGCGCACGGATTTCGGTCCGCGCCGTTAACGATCCGAAAACCCTCTATTTTACGCGGCCTTAAGCACGTTGCGGCATCCAAGGAGATCGGGACCGCACGAGGCTGATCGATGAGTGACAGTGCATGGGTGTTGAAGGGCGTGGACCCTGAAACCCGCGACCGCGCGGTCGAGGAGGCGCAGCGTCTGGGCGTCAGCCTGGCCGACTACGTTACCGACAAGGTGCTCAAGAACGCGTTGAGCCAGCAGGTCGGGGCCTTGGTCGAGGCCGAACCTGCGCCGGCCGGCGAGCCCAGCGATTTCGGCGTTCGCCACCGGTTCCGAGCGCTCGAACGGCGCCTTGAAAGTTCGGTCGGCAGTCTCGACAGCTCGCTTGCGGCGCTGGATGCCGCCTTGTTCGACATCACCGCGCGTGTGGGCGAAGTCGAAGGCCTTGCGGGAGACACCGCCCACGCCCTGCAGCAAGCCCTAGCTGAAATGGCCGGCCAGCTCGCGGCGGTGCGCCTGCATATCGCCGATGTTGAAGAGAACTCGCTCGCGCGCGATGGCGAGGCGTCGGCCGGCCAGGCTTCGCTCTCGCAGGCGTTCACCGGTCTCAATTATCGCACCGAGTCGATCGGTCAGCAGCTGGAGGATGTCGAGGCGGTCGCCCGCCGCGCCGACACCAACGCCGCAGTCCTTGCTGACGCGCATGAGGCGCTCAAGCACGCCGTCGCCGCCGATTTCAGCGCCTTCGCCCAGGACATCAGCGACCGGTTGGACCACGGGCTTCGCGATGTCGCCGCCGCCGCCGAAGACGCCGCCGCCCAGGCCGACGCCGCCGTCGCGCACCTGGTCGTCGAGTTGCGCGGCGTACGCGCCACGCTCGAACAAAGCGTCGCCGATGGCGTCGACGAAACCCGCCGGCGCATCCACGCCGCCTTCTCCGACGCCGGCGCGCGCATCGACGCGCTGAGCGAACGCATCGACACCGTCGAGGTGATGAGCCTGCGCGCCAACGAGCAATTGCGCATCAGGCTGACGGATATCGAGGACGCCGCCCAAACCTCGCTCGAAGAGACCGCCGAGACGTTGCGCCAAGCGGGCGCCGCGCTTGCCGCCGACCTGCAGCGTTCGATTCAAGATGGACGCGCGGCGCTCGAAAGCGTGCATGGCGATCTGGCCGGCGAAATCGCCGAGCTGCGTGAGCGTCAGCAAGGCGCCGCGGCGCGCCTCAAGCAGATGGACGCCGCCGCCGGCGGGCTCGCCAACGACCTGAACGCGCTGCGCGAGTCGATGCTGCGGCGCATCGCCGATAGCGAGGCCGTCGCCGGCGAAGCCGCGGCGCGGATTCACAACGAACTTGGCGAACAGCTTGGCGCCCTCGCCTCCCGTTTCGCCCGCCATGAGGACGACACAACCGAGACAAACTACAAGCTTCGCGCCGAAACCGAGCGGGTCGAGGCCTCGACACTGGCGGCGCTGGAAAAGCTTGCGAACGACATCCGGTCCGGCGACGCCGCTTTGCATGAGCGCATCAAAGCCAACGCTGCCGCCGTCACCAATCTGATCGACCAATTGAACCGCCGCGTCGAGGCCGAGTTCGCCCGTGTGCACGAACAGCAATCCAGCGCGGCCGCGCGCCTGACCGTCATCGATCTGGCGCTGGGCGCGCAAACCCAGCTCGCCGAGCGCGTCGACCGGATCGAGGCCGATCTCGGCGAAGGCCGCACGGAAACCAAACTCGCCGCCATCGACGCGCAACTCGGCACGCTGACCCGCGCCCTGGCCGATCGCTCGGACGCGGAGCTTGTGCAGCGCATCGAGGAGCTGCGCGCCCGCCTCGCCGCTTACGAAAATCACGCCAGCGTCGCCGCCGATGGCGTCAACGATCTAGTGCGCATGCTCGGCCGCGTCACCACCCAGAACGCCGAAACCGCAGCCAAGGCCGAAGAGCGCGTCCACAATCTCGAAATGGCCCTGGCCGACCTCAAGCTCGATCACCTGGCCGCGCGCGACAAGCCGGCGGCGACGCCCGACGATATCGCGGCGCTGCAATGGCGGGTGAGCGCCATGGAGCAACGCAAGCCCGAAGCTTTGGCGGCGCTGGAACAGCGCTTGGGGGAGATGGAGGGCCGTCAGGTCGAGGCGCTCGAAGCCCTGCGCGCCGACATCGTCCGCTTCGTCGCCGACAACGACCGCCGGCTAGCGGCGCTGGAGAGCCCGGAGATCGATTACAATCTCGCCGCCGAGTTCGACGCGCTGCGCCGCCGGGTGGAGGAGCGTATCTTGGGTGTCGAGCAGCGCAGCGTGCGCACGCTCGAACAGGTCGCCGACACTGTGCAGATGCTCGAAGAGCGCTTCATGGGCCGCGACGAAGGCGAGCGCCAGAGCGCTTAAGCATTAGACGCTGAGCAGCCTTGCGTTGGCTGCGCTTGTGTCGAGCGCGAACGCGCCATAAGCGGGTGCCGCCCCTTGGGCGCTGGACCCTTCCCCCATGTCGATCATGGACGAACTCATCGACATTCTGACCCTCGACCCGATCGAGGTGAATCTGTTCCGAGGCCATTCGCCGCCGGAGGAGCGCCAGCGCATCTTCGGCGGCCAGGTCGTCGCACAAGCGCTGATGGCCGCCTACAAGACCGTCGGCGAGCGCACCTGCCACTCGCTGCAAAGCTATTTCATTCGCCCCGGCGATCCCGCCATCCCGGTTCTCTACCAAGTCGAGCGCTCGCGCGACGGCCACAGCTTCATGACCCGCCGCGTCATCGCCATCCAGAAGGGCGAGCAGATTTTCAATATGGCCTGCTCGTTCCAACGCGACGAAGCCGGGTTCGATCACCAAGACGCCATGCCGAAGGTGACGCCGCCGGATCAGCTGCCGGACGACGTCGACCGCCAGAGCGAAGAACTGGCGAGCGTGCCGGAAGATCAAAAGCGCTGGCTGCGGCGGCGTCCGATCGAGATGCGCCAAGTCGATCCGGTATCGCAGCTGAAGCCGGTGGCGAAACCGGCCGAGCACTTCGTCTGGCTGCGAGCGCGCGAAAGCGTGGGCGACGATGTGGCTTTGAACCAGGCCCTGCTCGCCTACGCCTCGGACTATTCGCTGCTCGGCAGCGCCATGCGTCCACACGGCGTGTCGTGGATGTCGGCGGTGCAGACCGCGAGCCTTGATCATATCATCTGGTTCCACCGGCCGACCGATTTTTCGTGCTGGCATCTCTACGCGCAAGACAGCCCCAGCGCCTCCGGCGCGCGCGGCTTCAATCTCGGCGCGATCTATCGCGAGGACGGCGTCCTGGTCGCATCGACCGCGCAGGAAGGCCTGATCCGTAGGCGCAGCTGATCGGCGCACGGGCTCCCGAATTGCTAATGGCGCCTTAACCAACTGTGATTACGTTGCGGTCCAGGCATGAACCGCAAGTGGGTCGACAACGAGGTCTATTTCGGACCTGACCGCCGCAAGGGCGGGCCCGGCAAACGCTGGGGGGATCGGCGCGTCTATGACGACGCCGGCCAAGCGCCGCCGCTCGGCGCGGTGATGCGGCGCTTGCGGGTTCAGCTCAGCGACACATCCCGGCCTGAAGACCGCCGCCGCATCTACGAACTCGCGCGTTTCGCCGCCTCCGAGGCCGAACGCCAGCACTTTCCAGCGTGCGCCGATCCGTTGCGCGAGGCGCTCACCCGCATCAACCAGGGCGACTATGCCGGCGCCGACGAATTCGTGACGCGCGCACAAGCCGTGTTCAACGGCGCGCGCTAGCTAGCCTAGGCGCTGTAGCCGTACCGCCTCGCCCATGGCGCCAAGACCGGCAGCACCGGCTGCAAGTGCTGCTCGTAGCGCCGCCAGCGGCCGATCGACCGGGTGTAGAGCGGCTCGATCACTTGCCGCGCGCTCGGCGTGGCGACCTCGCGCCCCAGCGCCGTCTCGCGATAGTTGAGCATGTTCGGTTCAAACGGAACGCCGAGGAAAGCGCAGAGTCTGTGCGTTTCGGATTCCAGATTCCCGACGACATCTTCGTAGCGAGCCTGAAGCAGATTCAGTTTCAGCCGTTCGCGGCATGCCTCAAGCAAAGACATCACCAGATCGTAATAGGCGCCGGCGCTGCGAAGATCGAGCAATTGCGCCATCGCCGCGTTGATGGCGAAGCGCTGCTGGTAACAGGAGAGCACGACATCGCGCGGGTCGCGCAAGGCAAGGATGATCTTTGCGCGCGGAAACACCCGCCGGATCAGCGGCAGTACAACAATGTTGAGCGGAAACTTGTCGACAACTATTGCGTCCTCAGGCGCGCGCGGTATCGGGATCGTTCAGCACGCGGATCGAGTTAGCTGAGCGACCTGAGACATAGGTGACGTTTCGTACCGGACACATGGGTAACGCTTTTTCGCCATTTCGGCGGAGGCGTGGATGCCATGGAAAGTGAGTTCGGCCGTGGAAGAGCGTCTCTTGTTCGTGGCCCGTCTGATCGAAGGCGAGGCGATGACCGATCTGTGCCGGGAGTTCCAGGTCTCCCGCAAAACCGGCTACAAAATCTTCAATCGATACAAAAATGAGGGCCTTAACGCGCTGACCGATCGCTGCCGCCGCCCGGTCCGCTACGCCAACCAGCTGCCGGCCCAGGTCGAAGCCCTGATCGTGCGTCTCAAGCGCGACAAGCCCCATTGGGGCGCGCGCAAGATCCGCGAATTGCTGATCCGGCGCCTGCCCGGCGATCTTCGCCCGCCCGCCAAAAGCACCGTCCACGCCGTGCTCGATCGCCATGGCCTGGTCGCGCGCATGGGCCGAAGGCGCACCCGCGCCCAGGGCACGCCGCTGTCGCAAGCGGCCAAGCCCAACGACCTGTGGTGCGCTGACTACAAAGGCGAATTCAAACTGGGCGATGGGCGCTATTGCTACCCGCTCACCGTCACCGACCAGGCCTCGCGCTTCCTCTTGATGTGCGAAGCTCAAGACTCCGTGCGCGAAAACCAGACCGTTTCCGCCTTCGAAAGGCTCTTCCACGAACGCGGCCTGCCGCACGCGATCCGCTCCGACAACGGCGTCCCCTTCGCTTCACCAAACGGATTGTTCAATCTTTCCAAGCTTGCCGTCTGGTGGCTCAGGCTCGGCATCGACATCGAGCGCATCAAGCCTGGAAATCCCCAACAAAACGGCCGTCACGAGCGTATGCACCGCACCCTCAAGGCCGAGGCGACGCGGCCTGCAGGAATGAACTTCCTGCAGCAACAAGCCCGCTTCGACGCCTTCGTCGACGAGTTCAACACCGAGCGCCCGCACGAGGCGCTCGCCATGAAGCGCCCCGATCAGATGCGAGAGCGCGCGCTCACCGAGGAGGAAGCGAGCCGGCTCTGGACCATGATCGCTGAGGCGCAAGCGGCTTCGGTCATCACCAAGGACTTCGCCGACATCTTCCGGCTGATTATGCTGACCGGCGCCCGCCGGAACGAGATCGTGGCTCTGCGCTGGTCCGAGGTGGACCTCGATCGTGCGCGGATCGTGTTGCCGCCGGTGCGCACCAAAATGGGCGCGCTCAACCGCTCGCGCCTCATTGCGCTCTCACAGCCAGCTTTGGAGATCTTGCAAGCGGTGAAGCGACGCGGAGAGCACGTCTTCCCCTCGTCGGTGGGGGACCAGCCGCTCGTCGGCGTCAACCGCGCTTGGGACAAAGTGCGGGTGCTGGCGAGCATTCCAGACGTGCGACTGCACGATCTGCGACACAGCTTTGCGACATTCGCCGTGGAGGGCGGCGCCTCGCTCCATCATGTGGGACGCGCGCTCGGTCACCCGAACGCGACTATCGCTCACGAACGTTGTGCGAGTCGAGCAAAGCGCCGGGTGCCACGAGAAGGCAGTCACCGCGCTCGCGCAAAGCGAGGCAGAGCCCCAGGCTTATCCACAGATTTGTAACTGTGGGGAGTTTGGTAGCGAACTGGTAGCAGCCTGTGAATAACCGGCTTGGCGTTGGCTCTGCTACCAACTCGAATTCGGATTAAGCCGTTGATTTTATTGGATTTCCTTGGAGCGGGCGATGAGATTCGAACTCACGACCCCAACCTTGGCAATGCCTTGGGGGTCGTAACCTCGCGCGTTGCCGGACGTTGCCGGACGTGACATTTTCCCTGCTTTTGCAATATGTTATGCTCACTCCGCGATTGCTGCAGGTGAGCGTTTGTATGCGCTGATTTCCGCTCTCGTGGTGACCATGTGGTGACCAAAATCCTTACGGCGCGCATCCATGCAAGCACCTCAACGTCTCACCAAACGCGTCATCGACGCCGCCGAATCGACTGCTGATAAGACCTACTGCATCTGGGACAGCGACGTAAAAGGCTTCCGACTTCGGGTCCGCCCGAGCGGACGCAAAACGTTCGAGCTTAAGTACCGTGCCGGACGCCGCCAGCGCCTCTTCGTAATCGGGGACTACGGTCCGTTCACCCCCGAGAAAGCACGCAAAGCGGCCGAGGACGCCAAGCACGACGCTAGCCGCGGCGGCGATCCCCAGCATGAAAAAGAAGTACGCCGGAACGCCGCAACGATCGCGGAACTGATCCAGCTCTATCTGACCGAGGGTCGGATCGATAAGCCGGCAAAGCGCGAAAGCTCTTGGCAGACAGACGAGCGCGACCTCCGCTGCCATGTCGAGCCCCTCCTTGGCGCCTATAGCATCAACGCGCTCACCACCCCCGATATTTCCCGCTGGCAGCGCGACGTCGCCAACTTCAAGACCGCGCGAACCCATAAGCTAGGCTTCCGCCGCAAGTCGACCGTCCGGGGCGGCCCAAAGGTCGTGGGCCGGGCGACACGCACGCTTTGCGCCATGCTCAACTGGGCGATCAAACGGGAGCTGATCAAGGACAACCCCGTGGCCCGCGCCGCCAAGCCGCCGGACCGGTTGCGTGAGCGCTTCCTGACGGACGAGGAAGCGGTGCACTTCTTCGAAGTCCTGGACGACATGGAGGCGGCTGCCGAGATTCGCCCGGACCACGCCGACCTGTTTCGGATCATCGCCCTGACTGGCGCCCGATTAGCTGAGATGCGCGATCTGGCCTGGTCCGAAATCGACTTCTCGCGACCAGCCATCGTTCTACAGCCGGAGCGGCACAAGGCCGGACGCACCGGACGCAAAGTGATCAATCTCAATGCTGCGGCGGTCGAGATATTGAAGCGTCGGGCCAACAAGACCGACTGGGTGTTCGCCAAACCAAGCCCATTTAAGGGGCCAATGGAGACGCCGCGAAAGGCTTGGGCGGCGGTGATCGCGCGGGCCAAGTTTGAGGACCTGCGCATTCACGATCTGCGCCACACTTTCGCGTCCTTGCTAATCAGGGACGGCCACAGCCTCGCCTTCGTTCAAAAGGCCTTGGGGCATTCGCGGCCGGAAGTTACCGCACGCTATGCGCATCTAAAGGATGAGGCGACGCGCGCTGCGTTCGATCACGTCGGCGCAGTCTACACTCGCGCGCGGACAACTAACCAATCGATCCAGGACCGAGCCAAGATCTGATGGTTTGGAATCAACTTTCGCGACCGCGTGCGGTTCAGCCCACGTCACCGACCTCCGGCGTTCCAGCAGGCCCGTAAGAGAAACGCGGCGGCGCACGGTCCGCGACCAGCAGCGGCGCAAGCTGCGACTCGAACTCCGAAACGGCACGCTCGGCCTCCGCAGGGAGAAGCGCTGACGCTTGGGCGTGATCGGTCATGTGAATGGAGGCTGCCCTCCCCTGCGGTTCGATCCGAACTAGGCGATCGCGGCCGATCAAAAGTCCAGCCTGGCCGTCTGCGTTCCGTGCGGAATAATGCATCATGCTTTCGATCAGCATGCCGCGGTGGAGCCAGCCCAGAGCGCCGCCAAACGCGAGCGGCCCTGCGCCAAGCACGGGCTTGACCGCCCCGGCGCCGATGCTCAATACGCGGATCTGGCGGGGCGAGATGTCATAACAGCTGAGCGCATCGACGATCCCCACCATCACCGGATTATTGGCCCAGACGCCGCCATCGATGAATTGGTAACCGCCCGCCTGATGCACGCGCAAGAAGGTGGGCGCGGCCGAACTTGCGAGCGCCACATCAGTGATGCGCATCGACCAATCTTTGCGGAAATCAGGATGGTGCGGCGTCTTGAACACCGCGACATCGCCGTGCCGGCCGTCCGCGGAGGGAATACAAAGGCGCGTGGCAACATCGCCGAAGAGGCGCGCGCCGAACATGACGTCGAGTTCGCGCGCGAGCACGCCGGTCTTATAAGCTGGCGCGAACACGCCGAACTGGCGTTTCCTCGGGAATATCTCGCCGCCGCGCTCACGATAAAGCGCGAGGATGTCGGCCGCTGGCACGCCGGTGGCGAGCGCCAGCGCGATAATGGCGCCGGTCGACGTGCCAGCGATCATGTCGAAGCAGCCAGCTAGTCCTCGTCCTGCCAGAGGCACAGATTCCAATCGCGCAAGGAGGGCGGCGGCGAAAAGCCCCTTGATGCCGCCGCCATCAATGCTGAGGAGACGAAACTCCCCATTCGCCGGCCAATCAAGTTTTCGGCGCGCCTGTTGCAAGACGCCGCTTGAGCGGGGAGCGCCGTCCCAGGCCGCGCGCGGCTCATCGCCCATGTGACATAATCCTCATCGCCGAAATGCAGTCCGCCGCCATACCAGACGCCCGTGGCGAGCCAGCCTTCATAGAACACCAGCCACTCGCCCGCCCACGGCACGATGGCGTCGGCGATCCAGTCTTCTTCCGTCCATTCCTGATCGGGGTGGAAGTAGAGACAGAGCGGCCATTGCGCCGGCGGCGCCTCGGCGAAGTATGCGTGCGGCAAGCGATCCGTGCCGGGATAGAGTTCCAGGTCCGGCTCGATTACCCAGACACGAGGGTTGATGCGGCTTGTGATCCACGCGTCGCCGCGGCGCGCGCTGCGCACGAACTGGATGCGTACCTGATAGGCCTTGAGCGGCGTGCGCACAGGCCCCTGCCACACGCCTAACCACTCGCTTTGAAAAAGCGGTCGCCAGCCGGGATAGCGCGCAAGCTTGCGCCCTTGTTCTTCGATCGACGGCCGCACCTAAACGCATCAGTCTCCGTAAAAGCGGTGGCCACGCACCGGCGTCGATTGCACTCCGGGCGAACGCGCCGTCGAAAGGCCGGCCAGCGCCGTTGCAGTTCTCGGCTGGAATCGCGACGTCCCCTGCTTGGTCTCGGCGCCTGCGCGCTCAAGATATTTATTGAGCGCCTCCAAGACCGCATTCTCGCCGAACAACGCGGCAAGGCGGGCGCGCAGTTTCGGCAGCTCGGTCTCGTTCTTCGCGGCGATCAGCGAGGCGATCAGATGGTCGAGTTCGCTCATAAAGATACGCTGCGCCAACGGACCGCTGGGCCAGCGGTCGGTGAGGTTGTCTTCGTGGAGCGCGGGATTGCGCACATCGATGAGTTGGCCCGCTTGCGCCGCCGCCGCCAGCGGGGCGCGCAGCTGCACGGCTTGATGGATCAGTTCGTCGATCAACGCGCCGGTCTGGTTAGCGTGGCGCGCAACGGATTCGGCGATGTAGACGGACGGCGGGCGGCGCGCGCCATCCGGCTTGCGTTCATAGATCAGATAGATGTGACGCTTCAGCAGTTGCAGCGCCACAACCGCCATCGCCTTCGCGTAGAGCGCTTCGTGCTCGGGCACAGGCTCGGCGTTGGCGCGGATCGCGCGGCCATAGGATTTCTCAAGGATCACGTCTGCGAACCAAGGCTCGGCCGGGGTCTTGGCCATGAAGTCTTCCGCAAAACCCCACGGATTTGCCGCGACCAGCGCATGCTGCGACACGGGTGCGCTCAGCTTGGCGTGCGCGATGTAGCCACCGCGCTCCGCCCACGCCGGATTGCGCCACATCGGCGTGATGTCGAGATGCATATCAGCGTAATGCACGGTAACGCAGCGCGTCTGCAGTTCGACGATGCCCTCGCCGTAGTAACGTGAGCCCGGCTCGCCCTTGATGGCTTGATATAGCGTCAGCAGCATCTGCATCGGCGTGGTGCCGACCGGCCAATCAATCTCGGCGATCAAGTCGATGTCGAAAAGATCGTCGTTCTCCTTCGAGCGGATCGCGGCACCGATTGCCATCGAGCCTTGCGCGTAGAGGCGCCGTAGACGGCCCCTGAGCGGACTGCCGTCGCGCTCCAGCCAGCGGGCGATCGCGCCGTAGCGCTCAACCGCCAAAGCGTGCAGCGTGGGGCTCAGCTGGATTCTGACCGCGATGTCGATCAGGAGTTCATCGACCAGGCTGGGGACCGGGACGCGCTGGGAAAGGACGTTGTGCATATGATCATACCTGGGGAGAGACAGAACGAGGCTGCAAAACCACCGCATCTAGCGGCATTGGGGCGAAACGACTCCCCATATATAGTGGTTTCACTTTTTGTTCAATAGGCGGGAACCAATTCACTTTCGATTCGTTCGATTATTGCGTTTCTTTCGATTTTATGCAATAAGAAATGCCGGAGGTCCTGCCCATGCCCGCCAGTGTCGTCAAACTTCGATTGCCCTCGCCCGACGAGCGCCAGCTCGCGCGCCAGGCGTATAAGAGCATGCAGGACGAGGCCGCTAACGACGCGCCGGTCCGGCTGCTCACCTCGCACGGCGTGGCCATCGATCTGCCAGCCGACGCCGGTCAGCTCCTGCTCGACATCCTTGACCACATGGCCCGAGGCGATGCGGTCACGCTCATTCCCGTGCACGCCGAACTGACCACGCAACAAGCCGCTGACATGCTCAATGTCTCGCGTCCGACTTTGGTGAAGCTTTTGGAAGAAGGCCGACTCGCTTACCAAAAGCCCGGCCGACATCGCCGGATCAAGTTCGAGGAAGTGATGCGTTACAAGCAGCAGAGCGAAAACGCTCGCGCCGATGCGCTCGATGAATTGGCCGCGATCGGCCAGGAACTCGAACAGGAATGATCGGCGGGCGCCGGTTCGCCGTCGTCTACGACGCCTGCGTGCTGTTTCCCTTCACGCTGCGCGACTTTCTGCTGCGCTTGCGCCAAAGCGATCTCTTTCGCGCGCACTGGACCGCCGAGATTCACGCTGAGTGGATTTCGGCGGTTCTGGCGCGGCGCGCCAACGCCGACCGCGCAAAGCTTCAGCGCACGCGCGATCTGATGGACGAGCACTTTCCCGACGCGCTAGTCACCGGTCACCAGCCACTCATCGCATCGCTTTCGCTGCCTGATCCAAACGATCGCCACGTCTTGGCCGCAGCGATCAAATCGGGCGCCAGCCTCATCGTCACCACCAATCTCACCGACTTTCCCGCGAGCGCGCTCGACCCGTTCGGCGTCGAGGCGATACATCCGGACGAATTTGTGCTCGATCTGTTTGAATTGGCGGAAGGCGCCGTGGTGTCCGCGGCCAAGCGCGCGCGTGCCGCGCTCAAGAACCCTTCCTTCTCGCCCGAGGAGTACCTAGCGCGCCTGGCGGCTAATGGTCTCGTCGGTGCCGCTGGTGAGTTGAAAGAATTCGCCGAGGTCATCTAACCGATGCGGATGCGCACAGATTCTGCTTTTTCGGTGTTCACTGCGGCGTCAGAGGTGTCGCTCTTCGCCAACAGCAGCATAGCGTGCCACCTCAATGTTCCGAAGTCGATTGCCGCTTTCGCCCTTCGGCATAGGCGTCAAGGTCGGCGGGGTCATATCCCACAAGCTTGCTCGTGATCTTCACGTAGCGCGGCCCGCGTCCTTCGCATCGCATCTTGTCCAATGTGGACTTCGACAAGCCGAGACGCGCGGCAGCCTCGCGGACGCGTAACAATCCGTTCGCAGGCCGAGCGACCAAAGGCGCTGGCTTCGGCGCCCGCACGGGCTTGGGTTGGTTCGCCGGTATTGGCAGACGCGCACCGCTGTCGACGCCCACCGTCACGGCCTGCATTGGCGTGGCGCCAATTGCCGCGAACAAATCGGGCTGCGCACGCGCTTGGTCTCGACCGTTCTTGTGGTGGGATTTGCGCTTCATCACTGATACCGCCGCAAGACGATGTCACGGGTTACCAGCACGCGAACCGGCGCCCCTGCCCTGACACGAAGTGTCGGGCGAACGGATAGCTCACGATCGACAATGCGCGCGCCAGATTGCGCTGCTTGTTGTGCGGCGGCGTCCCCGAGGCTCTGCGAGAACCCGCTCGACTCGCTGTCCTCCGCTTCGTTGGCCGCAACCGTGATGATCGACGAGAGCGCAATGGCGGCGGCTAGCCGATCAAGATGATTGTCAGTTCGGTCCGTCAGTCCCGATGCGCCAGACGGATCGCTCGCATCCATGTTCTCAAGGTTGATGCTCCAGCCGTTCGGCAGGATGAGTCGGTTCCATGCAAGGAGTATGCGGCTGTCGCCGTAACGCGCGCCGTCGCGATACGTGCCGATAAGGCGCGAGCCTTGCGGGATCAGCAAATGGTCGCCGGTCACGCTGTCATAGACGGGCGCCGTGACCTGGGCGATGACGCGGCCGGGCAGGTCGGAGTTGAGCGCCGTGACGAGCGCCGCCGGAATGACATGACCCGCCTGCAGTTCGTAGCGCGAACGCGGCGGCGAAAGCCGCGCATCGAGACGATCGGTGTCCTCGTCCGCGCTTGCGCCGGCTTCGCGCCCGGCGAACAGAATCGGCGAAGCCCGCGCGACAGCTTGCGGGTCGGGCGGCGTCTCGCGCGCGCCAGCGACATCGCCAGCGTCGCGCGCATTCGCCCACATCGGATCAGTCGGCGGCATCAATTCGTCGGCGCCATCCGTGGCGAGCGGATCAGTTTCCAGACCAAGCGGCTCGCCACCAATTAACGCACGCGCATCATAATCCGCCGACGCCTGTTGGATAGATTCCGGCGGCCCGCCCGCCGCGCCGACGGCGGCTTCAGCGGCGTCGCCGCGGCGGTCGGGTCGCTCCGACAATCCACTGACCAGCGCAAAGGCAATCACCACGCCCGCGAGAATGAGCCCCGCAAAGATGACCTTCCTCGACAATCGTTTTGGCGACGGCGGCCGCGCGCGCAGCGCGAGGTCAGGTGGCGGCGTGACAGGGGCCGAAACGGAGGCGTTCATCGCCGTGCTCCTTGGCGGTCGATGCGGACGACTTGAGGTGAGCGCGTGCCGAGCCGGAGTTCGGCGCGATCAAACAGCCGATCGACGACGTAACGCTGGCCCTGGACGCGATAGTTTGTGATCTCGGCGCCTTCGCCGGTGATGACAAAGAGCGGCGGCATGTCGCCGGCGGCGATGCCCGCCGGAAACTCGATCCAAGTGCGACGGCCATCGTCGAACACGCGGCTTGGCGTCCAGCCTGGCGCTCGCCCGCGCACGGTACGGACACGGTACGAGAAGTTGAGCCGATCGATGCTTGGTATACCGCCCGCGCTTGCGGAAGCGTTCTGCGGATAGGACCACGCCACTTGCGCGGCGTAGGTTTGGCCCGCTTGCGAGATCGCCTCCACGAGATAGGTGCGGCGGTCTGTTATGAGGACAATGTTGGTGCGAAGGCCCGAGGTCTGCGGCTTCACCAGCACAATCGTGCGCAGCTCGGCTTCGCCTTCTCCGGTCGCCTCCGTCACCATCCAACGCGAGGTGTCGCCGGCGGCGATGTCAGTGAGTCTTTCGCCCGGCTCCAACAGGATGGTCGAGATATAGTTCGGATTGGTGTAAAGCTCGAAGATCGCGCCAGGCTCATACGTGAAGACGTGACGCGCCTGATTGAAGGCGTCGCGCGTCGGCCGCTGGCGCGCTGCGGTGTTGGCCTCGGCCAAAACTTGCAAGGGCGGCGCTTCGCGGCCGCGGCGCTGGCGCGGCGGCTCGGGCAGCGGTATGGGCGTCGCAACCTCGAGCATGCCGCGCAGCTCCGCCTCTCCGGTTTCGACGCCGTCGCCTTCGGCGACTGGCGCGATATCGGTGGTGGCGCATGCGGCCAGCGCACTCGATGCGAGCAAGAGGACGAGAAGGCGTTTCATGTTCGAGGGCTCCCAGATTCGCGTGACCAGCTGAAATCGGAAATCAGAAGTCCAAGCGGATTGGCGGCAACTTCATCGGCCGTGCGCGGCGCCCGCGTGGTGACGGTGAAGACGCCGGAATAGATTTCGCCATCGCTTGTGCCCGTGGCATTGGTGGCGCGCTCCACCCAGGTCACTTCCCAGGTGTTTCCCGAACGCGCCATGATGGAGCGGATCTGCACGGTGCGACCGACGCGCCCCAGCGACAGAAACGGATCGTCCTGGCGCGCGATCTCGGAAAGCTGCGCGCCGGCCTGCGGCGTCAGGAAGCGATAGGCCTCCAGCCAGTTCTCACGCAGCACCACGCCGTCTGTCGGCAATGAACGGACGAGCCGAACGAAACGGCCAAGATGGTGCGCGATCTGCGCATTGGTCGGCGACCACCGGCCCTCCGCGGCGCGAACCTGCATCACCTGCCCTTCGGGCGAAACCTCCACCACATGGACGAAGGTGCGTTGGTTGAGCGCCACGAGTGTCAAGGAGACGCCGAGTGCGGCCGCAAGGCCGAGACCAGCGAACGCTGTCAAACGCCAGGCGCGCGCTGACAGCACCGCCGAGCCCATGCGCGCATCCCATTCCTGGCGCGCACGGGCGTAAGGCGTGTCGGGCGGATCGGCCGCGAATGTTTTGGTTGGCGCACGAAATGCGAAGGTCATGATTTGCCCCCATTGGACTTCGGATTGTTTTGAGAAGGACGCGGCTGCATCGCCGCGTAATTGACTGCGCGTTGACCGCCGCCGGATGCGCCGCCGCCTGATCCGCCGCCGCGCGGGCTGGGCCGCTTGCCGGCGATGAAGCGCCCGGCGCCGCCCACAAGCGCGCCGCCCATATTCCACGCCGTCTTGGCGCCCTGAGAAGCAATGAAGCCTGCGCCGACCGTGGAGAAACCTGCGCCAACGCCGGTGCGGATCGCATCAGAGCCAGAGAGGTTCGGCTGGCCTTGCACCACTTCGCTTGCGAGCGAGGGACCGAACCAGGCCAGCGCCAGAACAGTGAGCCCAAACAGCAGCACGTTGAGCGCGCCGCCATCATCGAGCACGAGCGTTGCCGGCAGCGTGCCCACAAAGGTGATCGACACCGAGGCGATGAGCGCCAGCACGAAGAGCCGCACCGCCGAACCCGCGACCCAGCCTAGCGGGCGCTCCGCAACCCAAGCGGTGCCGTTGAACACGCCCCAGGGGAGCGCAACGAAGGCGGCGAGAGAACCGAGCTTGAACGCGATCAGCGCGACGAAGATCTGCAAGGCGAGAACGAAGAAGCCCAGCATCACGAACACGCCCGCTAGGAAGATCGTCACCAGGGATATAAAATCGAAGAGCAGGTTCATGCCTTCGGCCAGAGCGACGGTGCGGCCGAAGAGCTCGATGCCGATGCCGCCGATGCGGCCGGGATTGTGCAGGTCCGCCATCGAGAGCGAACCGCCGCCGGCCTGCAAGCCGAGCATGGCGCCCGACCGATGGATGACGGTCGAGAGCATGTCCCAATTGTTCACGAGGAAGGCGAAGAAGCCGATGAACAGCACCTTCCTGAACATCGGCGCGACGGGATTGTCATTTCCCAGCGCCCATTGCGTCCCCGTCAGCACGATCGAGATCACGATCAGTGCGTTCAGGACGAAATTCACGTCGCCCTGAATGAGGCCAAAGCCTGAATCGGCGACGGCCAGAAACTGGCTCAGAAACGAATTGACGCTGGACGTATCCATTGCCGTTAGTCCTCAAAAGCCGAGCGCGCCGGCGCGGGCGCCGTGCTTTGAGTCGGGAATGCGCGGCGCTGCACTTCGCGGGCGCGCTCCTCGCGCGCGATCCGCTCCATGCGCTCGGTTTGCAGCGCGCGGCCTTGCGCCACGAGCAGCGACTGGATCTCCGCGAGCTGCGAGGCTTGAATGCCAAGCAATTGATTGCCCGCCTGGATCGCGCCCGTCTGCCCTTCCGCATCAGAGGAGGACGCGAGCGCGCGATCGATGCGGCCTTGGGTTCGCTCGATGGCTTGCACCGCGCGAGCTTCGGCCTCCATCGCGCGTTCAACGCTGGCGCGACTTTGGGATAGCCATTGATCCGATTGGGCGAGAACGTCGTCGAGCTCAAAGCTCTCCCAGGTCTCGGGATAGAGCGTGCGGATGTCCTCGCCGACGCGGCCCGCCTCGAACGCCAGACCTTGCGCGGCGTCGAACAGCGCGCGCGCCTCGGAGATTGATTGCGACAATTCTGGCGAAAGCTGGAGCGGGTTTTGCCGCAGCATTGCTGTGGCTTGGTCGATCTGACGAATTTGATTCCGAATTTGTTCGAGCGCCCGCGTCGCCGAGAGAAGGTTCTGCGCGTAATTGGTCGGATCATAGACGATGCGCTGCGCGCTCGCGGGCGTTGCCATCAGGATGGCCGCGATTGCGGCGGTCGCCATCAGTTTAGAAGCCCTTCGGTACATGGTGTCTCCCCCTATTCTGCGGCGACCAGGTCGGCCTGCGCTGTCACGGATTGCGGATTGGCTTGTGACTCAAAACGCCTCACCGCACGCGCTGCGTCGCGAAGGCCATGCGCCTCAAGCCAAGCGGCGGCGAAGCCTTTCTCGCCAGCGTCGGCGAGCACGCGGTCCATGAGCGTATGATCTTCCGGCCGCGACGCGCCGACGAAGGCCAGCGTTGCGGGTCCGAGACCAAGTTCGAACAGCCGGCAGCCATCACGCGCAACGAGATAATAATCTCGCTTTGGCGTGGCATTGGCGATCAGCGCGATCTGGCGACCGTTCAAACCGAGGCGTTCATAGAAGGCGCGCGAACGCGGTTCGCGGGCGCGGTCATTGGGCAGGAAGATACGCGTGAGGCATGCCTCGATGATGGTAGACGCGATCGGGCTCGCCTCCACGTCGGCCAGTTCCTGACTGGCGAAGACAACAGCGACATTCTTCTTCCGCAGCGTCTTCAGCCAATCCTGCACCTGCGCCGCGAAGAAAGCGTCCTTCAGAAAGAGCCAGGCTTCATCGAGCACCAGCAAAGTCGGGCTGCCATCGAAGCGTCGCTCCAGCACATGGAAGAGCGCCGAGAGCACCGCGCCCGCGGCTTGCGGCCGGCGCATGAGGTCGTCCATCTCGAAGGCTTGGACGGCGCCATAGCCGAGCGAAGTCGTGTCGTGGTCGAGCAGACGACCGTGCGGTCCGGCGTGCGTGAAGGGCTGGAGCGCGGCGCGAACCGAGGCGTCCTGCACCAGCGCCATATATAGTGTGAGCGTGCGATCCTCTTGAGGGCGCTGACCCAGGATTTCGAGCGCACGCCATAATTCGGCGCGCAGGTCGGGCGTCACCGCAACGTTGGCCGCCGCGATCAAGCCGGCGATCCAATCGAGCGCCCAGGCACGCTCGCTCACGTCATCGATGCGTTCCAAGGGCTGCAAGCCTAGCGCGCCGTCTTCGCCCAGGTCGAAGAAGTCGCCGCCCATCCCGAGAATGGCGGCGCGTGCGGAGCGTCCCTTGTCGAACAGATAGACTTGCGCGTTCGCGTAGCGCCGCCATTGCGCGATGAGTGTCGCGAGCAGCACCGACTTGCCGGCGCCGGTTGGGCCCACGATCATCGTGTGCCCGACGTCGCCGGCGTGGAGATCGAGCCTGAATGGCGTCGCGCCATCTGTCGCCGTCAACATGAGCGGCGGGCCACCCAAATGCGCGTTGCGCTCCGGCCCAGCCCACACCGCACTTGTTGGTAAGAGATGCGCTAGTGACGGCGTCAGCAGAATTGGCCGGCGCACGTCCGCGTACGCCGAGCCCGGCAGCGAACCTAGCCAGGCTTCAATGGCGTTGACCGTTTCCACCTGTGTCACGAAGCCGAGGCCGTCAGCGACTTGCTGAATTTGCCGAACTGCTTCGTCGGCGGCGTTCTCGTCTTCGTCCGCGACGGTGATAGTGAGTGTCGCGTAGCCGGCGCCGATCGCGTCGGCGCCCAATTCCTGCAAAGCCGCGTCAGCGTCCGCCGCATGATTGGCCGCGGCGTTATCGTGCAGAACCGGCTCATCTTTGAACAAGGCCGCGCGCAACATGGCGCCCAAGCCCACGCGCTGCGAGAACCAGCGCTTCCTGATCTTCTCCAGCTCCTTGCGCGCCTCCTCCCGATCGAGCGGCAAGAAGCGCGTCACCCAGCGATACGAGATCGGCAAGCGGTTGAGCGCGTCCAGCAAACCCGGTTCGGTTTCGGTCAGGAAACTGCGTACCGAAATGACGCGCAAATGCTTGGCGCCGAGTTTAGGGGCAAGGCCGCCGATCAGGGCGGCGTCCGGCAACAGCGCATCAAGATGAAACGGCGTCGCCGGGACCGCGACGCGATGCGGCCGGTCCGAAATGCAATCATGCAGATAGGTCAGCGTCCCTTCGTCGGAGAGCCAGCGCGCCAGAGGCATCATGGTCTCCAAGAGCGCCATCAGCTGGTCGGTACGCTCGACGAAGCTGTCGAGGTGAAGCTGATAATCGACACCGCCCGCGGGGCGTTCGCCGCCCTCGAAGAGAACGTTCTCCAGCTTGCCCTGGCGCTCCGCAGGTGGAAGCCAAGCGAAGGTCAGAAAGTAGCGGCTCTCGAAACGTGCGCCGGCGGTCTCGAACACCTGGCGGCGCTCTTCGTCGATGAGCCAGGACACAGCGTCGGGCCAAACACTGTCGGGATAGCCGGGTGCGCACGCGCGCCGCGCTTCCACATGCAAGCACCAATTGGAGCCGAAGCGGCGAAACGCATTGTTGAGGCGCGCAGTGACGCCCATCAGCTCGGATGGCGTGGACGAGTCCAAATCCGGTCCGCGGAATTCCAGCGAGCGCTGAAACGCGCCGTCCTTGTTCAGGACAATTCCGGGTGCGATCAGCCCCGCCCACGGCAGATAATCCGTAAGACGCGCACCGGGCCGCTTGTAGGGTCGAAGATCGATCATGCTTACACCGCGAAGTAATGAGGCTTGGCGAGATGGCGCCGCCACGTGTCCATGAACCAGGGATCGCGCGACGCCGCCCACGCCGCAGCGCCTTGCAGAACGATCCAAAGCGGGATGCCAATGAAAGGCTGTTGCAGGCCGAGCGCGATGGCCGCGCAGGTCGTTGCATTCAGAATCGCAAACCCGCGCGGCACGCCGCCCATAAGAATGGGTCGTGTGAGCGACGTGCGCAGCGGCGCTGAATAGCCTTCCGGTAGATCATCCATCGCGATTGACCTTTAGAGGACTGCGCCGCCGGCAAAGCCGAACAGCTCAAGACCCCAGGTCGCCGCCGCGAACACGCACGCCAAACCAAGACCTGCCCATGCGAGCTTGCGCACGCCTGAGCCGCCGTCTGAGAAGGCGATGGTGAAGCCGGCCATGACGATGGCGATGACACCGACCGCGCGCGCCACCGGGCCGGTGATGGAATCCAGGATTTGCTGCAGCGGCCCTTCCCAGGGCATGCCAGAACCCGACGCATAGGCCGGCGCGGCGAAGGCGAACGCTGCGAGCGCAACGCCCCCGACGATCGCGAGATTGGTCTTCTTCATTATTGCTCTCCTTGATGCTTGGGGCTGACGATGTGCTGGATCGCGCGCTTGCCCCCGCTGCGCGCGATGAAGACGATGAGATCGACGGCCGCCTGAATCAGCCGCTTAGGCGGCGCGGCCACGGCCTCCATGCAGAGATCTTCGAGCCGCGCGAGCGCGTCGGTGGCTGAATTGGCGTGTAAGGTGAGCAGCCCACCGGGATGGCCAGTGTTCCAGGCTTTGAGCACTTCGAGTGCTGCGCCATCGCGCACTTCGCCGACGACGATGCGATCGGGTCGGAGGCGCAACGTCATCTGCACAAGATCGCGCATGGTGACAGGCGGATCGGTGCGCTTGGTCAGAAGCTGCACAGCGTTGGCGCTGGCGATCTGAAGCTCGGCTGTATCTTCGAGGATCACCACGCGTGATGCCGCGAACGCCGGCTCAGCAAGCAATGCGTTGAGCAGCGTTGTCTTGCCCGAGCCTGTACCGCCGGCGACCACGATGTTGCGTTGCGCCGCGACGGCTTCGGAAAGCATCGCCGCTTGCGCGGGCGTGGCAACGCCGTCGCGTACATAGTCAGCAAGCGTGTAGATGAAAGCCGGCCGCTTACGGATCGCGAGAACCGGCGCTTCCACCAGCGGCGGCAACAGCGCTTGAACACGCGCCGCCGAGTCCGGCAGAATGGTCGCTAGCGCGGGGCGATCTTCGCCCACCGTTTCGCCAGCTTCATGTGCAAGCAGCCGGATGGCAGTCTCACGATCAGGCGCGCTGATGCGGTGTTCAGTCAGCACCAGACCAACACCAACGCGATCAAGCCAAACTTGTCCGTCCGCGTTGACCAGCGCCTCAACCACGTCCGGCGCGGCGAGCGCGTCGGCAATCGTCGCGCCCAAGGCGTGCACCAGCGCCGAACGGCGCCGCGAAGAACCGATGGCGTGCGCGGCGGTCACGACGTGATCTCCGCCGTCCGCTCGTCATGGCCATTGCCTTCAATCGCCGCATCGCCATTGGCGATCGAGCGGCCGGGCGACAAGCCTTGCGCGACGAGATCGAGGAAACGCTCGAAGCGAGCTTCCGCACTCGCGGCGATGCTCTCTACGATCGCATCGTCGATGGGCGGGTTGTGTTCGAGCCACACGCGGACGAAGACGAACAGGCTCTCCTTCATCAGCGCTTGGTCTCGCTGCAGCTTGTCGAACCGTGTCTCCAAGCGGTTGAGCTGGCGCTTCTGCGCCTCGGCTGACGTAGCGGCTGCGCCGGGAGAGTCCGCCGCGAAACGCGCGCGCAGGACTTCAGCGATAAGACTCGATTCCGACCGTCCTTGCGCGCGCGCCGCGCGCGACACCTCACGCGCGAGGTCGGGTTCGAGATAGGTGCGGATGCCGGTCAGGTTCATGGAATTACACTCCCGTCCAGCGCGGTTTGCGCGCCGGACTTGCGTCGAGCGACGCAGCGGGTGGCGGGCTTGGCGGGGGATTTGGCGGCGGCGCCATGCGCGCGCCGTCAGAGGTGCGGAAGCCCGCGAGCGCCAGGTCAGAGAGCTTGGGACCAGGCTGCGCAAAGAGGTCGCCCTGCCCCGCAGACGGCGCCTTTCGCTTGCCCGATGGCTTGGCCGACGCTTCTAGAAAGCCGAGTGGGACCACGTCGGTCCAATCATGCGCGGTCGTGAGCGTGACACGCGCACCCGACGCTGATAGTCGAAGACCGCAGCGACAAATTGCGTGCCAATCGACCCTGACGCCAAAACGGACAGGGTCAAAACAACGAGGACAAAATATTTGTCGCGTCTCTGTCTGTTCGGCGGCATCGCTCCGGACATCATCGACCCCCGCAAAGCGCGGATTGCTCGCAGACCATCCGCGAGCAACGGGACGCAAACGTCAGGCCGAGCTAAAGCCGCACAATGTCCGGCATTTCGTAGATTAGCTCGGTCAATGTCCGGCAGCGGAGGCACAGAGTGCAGAATCGGCGCATTCGCGCCTCGCCTACCCCAGGATCAGACCACTGCTCTCCAATCGCTTAATTCTGTCCCAGACCGCGCTGCTCGAAAGGCCAACGCGCTTGGCGAGAGTTCTGCAGGAAAGTCGCGCGTTCGCTTGCAATTGGCTGATGAGGTTGGCGTCAATTTCGTCAAACCTCTTGGTGCGGACCAAGGCTGATTTAGTCGATCTACGCATGCTGGCGAGCCGCCTAGCCTGATGAATGCCCCGTTAGTCGATGCTTAGTCAGCTAATTGTCGCGGATCCCCACTTGTGCGTGCCATGTGCGGGTTCAGACGAGTTTGCGTCGTCGCCCTCAGTCTTGATTGGCGACGACACAAAACAACCGGATCTAAAATGCTCGTGAAGCGACGATCCCAAACGTTCGAGGTTGTGCAACAGCGACACGAGCAGGCCCGCCGGCTGCCGCAAGCGTCATGTCAGCAGACAATTGTGCGCGTTCATCAGTGACGTTTCGACCATACAGAGACAAATCCCACTCCGCGAAACCGAGCCCAATTCTCAGGTCAACGGTTGTGTAGCTTGGCAGTTGGTACTGAGGAGCTGTTGCCGAACCGTCGAATGACGCGAAGCGCTCACCTACGTAGCGAACGCTCGCGCCCGCTCGCAATTCGATGCCATTTCCGATGGCGCTGGCATGATCGACAGACAGGACCGCTGAGAAGCGGGGCACGTGAGGCAAACGCTCGTCTTCCGCGGCACCGAGTTCTGGTACTGCGTCGGTCAGGCGCGCATCCTGATAAGTAGCGACGCCTGAAAATGTCAGGGCCTCGGTTGGTCGATACCTCGCGGTGAGTTCAACACCTTTAGTCTGCGCTCCGCCCCCGTTGGTCAGTTGCGTGACTCCACTGACTGACCTCAACAATTGAATGTCCTGCCAATCAACTTGAAAAATCGCAGCTTCGATGTCGAACTCTGGGCTGAGCTGCGTCTTCACGCCGGCTTCGTAATTCCAAAGACTATCGGAGTCATACGTAGGATCGCCAACGGGATCGCCGGTTATTGGATCAAGGGCAATCAGGTTCGGTCCACCGGGACGGAATCCGCTCGCGGCGCGGAGGTAGAACATGGTGTCGTCGCTTGGGCGATAGCGAGCCGTAGCCAAGTACGTGGCCGCATTGTCCGATGCTGTGGACCCTGGGTTGCTTGCTGCCAACAATCCACTTCCGAACTGGGTGTATGTTTGTTCGTAGTCACTGAACCTCAGCCCCGCGGTAACATCGAAACTCGGGGAAAGTCGTAGCGTTGCGTTGCCATAGACAGCAACTTCCTGGAAGTCTGCGTCCAATTGAAACGTTCCAATGTCAATGGCCTGCTGAACCCCGCCATTGAAGCCGACAAGTTGTTGAAAGTTCGTATTGCCCTCGTCAGCGAAGAACAGGCCGGCAATCCAAGCTATGCCCTGATCTTCAGGTGATACGAGACGAAACTCGGCTGTAGTTTTCTCTGTCTCGTAGAAGCCTGGCACCCCTATAGCGTCCACTGGACTGCCGAGGGACGCCAAGAGTCCTCCGAGGAAAGGCACGTAAAGCGGGCTTGCGTCGGTAAAAAACTGCGTGTCGATCGTCTGACGGCCGATGGTTCCCGAGGCGGTGGCGAATCCTAAATCTAAATCAGCGCCTGCAGAGTAAAGGCGATACTGCTGAGAAAACGGTTCGTCTAGCAAACGGGCTTGGGTCAGGTCGCCAGAATTCGGCTGTCCAGTGACACGATTGTAGTCAACTAAAGAAGAACCATCTCGATCAATGTCTTGCCCAAACACGGACGCTCTGAGCGTCAGCCGATCGCTAACTTGCGTGAGCAATGACACCCGCGCCACGCTCGTGTCGCTGCTATCGACATCTTCTTCGCCACTGACGACGTTGTCGACGTATCCCGGAGATTGATTGAACGCGCCCGTAAAGCGAAGGGCAAAAACATCTTCGACTAGGGGAAGATTGGCCGCCGCACGCACGCCGAACAGTGTTCCGCCTTCATCGATTTGCGCGCCCTCTGCTTGCAGTCTGCCGGAAGCTTCGTTGAGGCGGGGCGCCTCAAGCACATACTTGAGCAGCCCGCCGAACGCGCCTGCGCCGTACAGCGTGCCTTGCGGCCCCCGAAGAACCTCGATCCGATCTAGGTCAAAGGAGCCAAGTTCAAGAGCGAGTTGCGCCGAGCCGCCAGTCGGCACGCTTGAACCATACGGCACATCGTCCAGGTAGATCGCGACCGTAGGACTAATGTCGTTGCCAGTAGTAATGCCGCGGAGGGTGATTTGCTGACGCCCTGCGCCTCCCAGACTGCTCACCTCCAGACCGGGCGTTCGAGAAGCGATGTCCTGGAGCTGATTTAGGCCCTGCGACGACAATGCCTGCGGATCAATTACAGAAACCGACGCGGGAACGTCTTGAAGACGCATTTCGCGCCGTTCCGCGGTAACGACAATTTCCTCATCATTTTGAATGGCTTGAGCTGCGGTGCCAGCTTCTACCTGTGCCCAGGTTCCCGAGGAAAAGCTCATGGCTGCGCTCGAGACGGCCAGGCCCAGCATCCATTTCATTGTCGTTGCCATTGCAGCCCTCCCGAAGAATACTAGCGCTTGTTACCGCGCACTATACGATCATATAGCGCCTAGAGAGGACGCGCTGTCAATGGGAGTCGGAAACTCCAGCGATCAGATTCGTGCGGGCGGCTCGGAGTTGCCAGTAGGGGACGATGGGAAGGCCAGGCTGCTTAAAGCAGCACTCAACCTCTTTGCGCGGCTGGGCTATGAGGCTGCTTCGATTGGAGATATCGCGGATACGGCGGGAGTCTCTCGCGGTTTGATCCGCTTCCATTTCGGCTCAAAAGAAGACCTGCTGCGGGCGGTCGAGCACCATGTGCTGTCAGAACTCCGCAAGATTATGAACACACATAGTGCCCTTTTGGCCGAGGGTCGGCTTGTCGACGCGCTCCCTGAGCGGTCCGGGCTTCTCAGCCAAAATCATGAGCTTACCGACTTCATCCGGCGCGCTCTTTTCGACGTGCATCACACCAGCGATCACTTTGTCGAAGAAGTCTTCAGCGCCTTCGAGCAAACTGCCAAAGCCCTGATCGAACCAGGCAAGTCACATCCGAATTGGTCCAGCTTGATGATGATCCTGTTCTCGATGCAACTCGGCCCTTTTGCGTTTCGCCCTTTGTTCGAACGAATGCTCGGTGTGGACCTAACTAGCGCTGACACGATCTCCGAATTGGCTGAGCTACACGTCCGGTTCATCAACTGTCTAGGTTTGACGGACGACGTTACCAGGCGTTGACAAACAGGTGCTATATGATCGTATAGTCCCACATCAGACACCTTTCCGGGGCTAATGCGTTGTCTAACGTCGCGCACCTTCAGGCCGCGCCCGACATGCGGGCTCGGTACGCAGAAGCTGAACGCTTTCTGCAATGGCAACACCAAGCGCTCGTCGTAAACGGCCACATTTTTCCGCGTTGGATCAGTGACACTGGAGCGTTTTGGTACGAGCGAGCCGGCGTAGCCGGGGCGGAGTACCGAATCGTCAACGGCGAAGATGGTGCTGAGCTAGCGTGCATCACCCTGGCCGACGTGATGTCGGCTTTTGCAGGTTTGGTGGGTTTAGAAGCTGCGGAAGGGTTGTGCGGGTCGCTGCCAGGCGCGCGCGTAACCCTTGCGCCCCTAACGGTTTGGTTCGAAGCATACGGACGGCGATTTCAATACATCGAAGAGCGCGGCGTTGTCGAAGAAGCGAAACCAGAAAACGCGCGATCACATTGGCTCGTTTCGCCCGACCGGCGTCTAGCCGTGTTCCGCGAGGCGGATAATCTTGTCATAATTGATCTTGCGACTGGCAAAAAGAGGCCGGTCACTCAGGACGGATCGCTTTTGCACTCGTACGGCGCAAAGCCAGCGGCCTACCGTGCCGTCCCAGCGCCACCTTCTCCACCAGAAGCGATCTGGTCTCCTTGCTCACGCAGGCTACTGACGATCCGCACCGATGATCGCAGCGTGCGCACCTGGCCTGTGGTTTTTTATTCCGGTCAGGAGGCCGGCGGTCGGCCACTCAGCATCGACATCCCCACCGCGCTTCCGGGCGACGAACACGTCACGCGTTATGAATTGCTGCTCATCGAGGCTGATTCCGGGATAGTCAAGCGCGTAGAGCGCCCGCCTCTACACGCCGTGCGAATGTATGACACGCCTTTCAGTGCAGGACTGGCATGGTGGTCGGCGGACGGCGAGCGAATCTACGTCGCTGACATTGAGCGAGGCGAGAAATCCGTCGAGATCATTGAGGTCAATGGTTCTTCGGGCGCGGCGAGAAGCGTCTTCACTGAGGAGAGCGTCAGCTACCTCGAGCTTTCAGTCGATGTGTACGGGCCGACACTTGCTAGGTTTTTGCCCGCAACCGAGGAACTTCTCTGGTATTCGGAGCGGTCAGGTAATGGACATCTCTATCTCTACGATTTGAAGTCGGGCCGATTGAAGCGACAGGTCACCGAGGGGGATTGGCGAGTTCGCTCCGTGCTTTCGGTCGATGAGGCTAGGCGCGACGTATTGCTGCTGGCGGCAGGACTCAAAGATGGTTTGGACCCTTACCTAAGAACGCCTTGTGTCGCATCGCTGGATTATGGCGTCATCCGGCCACTGTGCGATGACGACAACGATCACATCATTTGGTCGCATGACGATTACGCATTGCTGGTTCTTGCCATCAGCGGAGGTGACAACCGGGATATCTCCGGCGTGTCGCCACGAGGTGATCGATTGATTGAGACAGTGGCGAAAATCGGCGCCTTTCCACGAACTGTAATTCGATCTCGTTGTGGTGAGGTTATCGCAGAAGTCGAGCGCGCAACGCCGAAGCATCTTGCACAAGATTGGGAATGGCCAATACCCTTTGAGGCAGTGGCGGCTGACGGCCAGACGCCAATCTTTGGGCTGTTGTTCAAACCGCCGCCTGCGCTGCTAAGCGAACGGACCCCAATCATCGACTACATTTACGGCGGCCCACAGCTTTCGTTCGTACCGAAATCGGCGTTTGCGGACCCGTTCTCGGACTTCATTTTTGCCGTACCCGCCGCACTGTCTAGACTCGGTTTTGCGGTCACGGTCATAGACGGCCGGGGCTCCGCCTATCGGGATCGCAAGTTTCGAGAGCACTCGTTTGGTGCGCTGGAGCGCGCCTCGGATGTGGATGATCACGTCGCAGCGCTAAATCAACTTGCCCGACAGCACCCATGGATTGACCTGAACCGGGTCGGCGTGACTGGATTTTCCGGCGGCGGATACGGTGCAGCGCTTGCCGCATTTCGTCGGCCTGACGTTTTCAAGGTCGCGGTTGCTTGCAGCGGTAACTACGACCAACGTCTCTTTTGGCATAGCTGGGGTGAACGATATCAGGGTGCACAATCCGTTGAGCAGTTTTCTGCCCAGGCCGCGAGCACGTATGCCGCGGGCTTGCGCGGGAAAATTCTGTTCATTCACGGACTGCTTGATAGCGGCTGCCACCCGGCCGGTCTGTTTCAGCTTCTGCAGTCGCTCATTGAACACAACAAGGACTACGACTTGTTTGTGATGCCGAATGTAGCTCATGAAGTGCCCGGCATTGCGGAACGAAGAAGGTTCGACTATTTCGTCCGACATCTCCTCAACGAAACACCGCCGACGAATGTGTCCATCGCAACGGACATCGATTTGTGGAAGCCGCGCCTTGCCGCAGCGATGGCGGCGCGAAGCGGAGCCACGTCATGAATGTCGAGCTGATTTGGGAGGGTGGTCGAGCAGTGATCGCTTTGCGAGCAGATCGTGCCCTCGCGAGCGTCAATGGATTCCTCTCGGCCATTGAGACGACGCTGTGTTCCAGAGCACGCATCTATCGCGCGACGCGTTCGGGAGGCGAGGCGTCCGAACTTCCCCCCATAGAAGTCTTGCAGGTCGGCGTAGCTGACTTGCTAAGCGACGCCGAAGGAGCAGCGATCCCGAAGATTCAACATGAGCCTACCAGCACCACTGGGCTTAGGCATCGAGCCGGAGCGGTGTCGCTTGCGCGCGGTCCGATCGGTACGGCCTTTGGAGATTTCTTTGTCTGCATGCGAGACGAGCCGAGCCTGGACGAAGGTGGAGCGAGGTCGCCGGACGGAGCCGGTTTCGCCGTGTTCGGCGAAGTCACCGAGGGTCTGCAGGCATTGCAAGCCCTGCACCAATCACTCCTATCGGACGCACGCCCGCCCAGAGGCATGCTGACGAACCCGCTTCCCGTAACCATTAGAGTCGAGGCCGGGGAATGAACCACCACCGCGCGCAATATGTGAAGGCGGACATTCGTGACACGGCCATGTTTCAGGCCGTCGCAGAACGCTATAAAAATTGGCTTCGGCCTGGCGAGGGAGCAGTTGCGGACCTGGCCGATTTGGCCTGCTCCCCGGATGGAAAAACATTGGCTGCGTCGGCGACGGTCTGTGACGCGCTGGAGGGGATGCCGACCACAAGGATTGCGCTGATCGAACTTGAAACAGGCAAGATTGATCTCGTTGAAGGTGGATCGAACTCCGATCGTTTGCCGCGATGGTCGCCGGACGGGACTCAATTGGCCTTTCTCTCTGATCGAGAGAATGCGTTCATTTACCGCTTGCGCATCTTGGATATGGAGAGCGGAAAGACCCGTGACACCGTTGGTCTAGAAGGTTGGATCGAATATCATCACTGGTCGCCCGATGGCCGACAAATATTACTCGGTGTTGCCGGCTACGGCGTCGACCTTGCCGGTGCACAAGGCGGTTTCGCGCTGAAGCAGTCTGAAAAAGACAAACCTGCATGGTTGCCCGAGGTCGAGGAGCGTATTGCGCTCGATAGTGGGCGAAGTGCCTGGGTATACGATGTCGAAGCCGACCGAGCGCGACGGGTTTCTCCACAAGGCGTCAACGTGTGGGAAGCCGTTTGGCTGGGCCCAAATGTGATTGCAGGGGTCTGCTCTGACAATGCTGGCGAAGAGGCGTGGTACTCCGCAAACGTTCGATCATTTTCGATCGACGGCGACGCCGCGCGCGTCTTATACACGCCGCGAGATCAGCTCGGATGGCTTTCGGCCTCGCCCTCCGGAAACAATCTTGCCGTGGTCGAGGCTGTCTGCAGCGATCGCACCATCGTCGCCGGGCAACTTCTGATCCTTTCAGCTCAATCGGGTGAGGTGACGGTCGCCAACACTGGACAATGTGATGCGGTATCGACCGCGTGGCGCGACGACCGAACGGTTTTGATCACCGGCGCGCGCGCGTTCGCCAACCTAGTTTTGATCTATGATACGGCCTCAAACACCCCAGCCGAACTATGGAGTTCAGAAACGGAAACGCCATCGGGCGTGCGTTTTGCCGAGGCAGCTGGTTGTGGCCCCCAGCGCGATGCCGTCGTGCTAATGCGAGAGGGTTGGTTTACGCCGCCGACGGTGCTCCGAGTCATCGGGGATGTTCAGGAAGAGGTGTTGACTATTGTCGAGCCAGTCACCGCGACAGCGCTGAGTGAGCTGGGCTCGGCCGAAGCTGTGCGCTGGAGTGCGCCGGACGGGATGGAGATTTGCGGATGGTTGCTTAGGCCCAAGGGCTCGGGGCCGCATCCCTTGGTGGTGGAGATACACGGAGGACCGGTTTGGTTCTATCGCCCGCGATATATCGGGAAATCGATACTGGATCAAAGCCTGCTCGCGGAAGGGTTTGCCGTTCTGTTGGTGAACCCCCGAGGTTCATCTGGTCGAGGCCAGGAGTTTGCCCGCCATGTTTTTGGGGATATGGGCGGCGCGGACACGCTCGACTTCACATCTGGCGTTGAGGCGCTGATTGCGAAAGGCATCGCCGATCCCGCGCGTATCGGTGTGACGGGTGGAAGCTATGGCGGGTTCATGTCCGCATGGCTGATCACGCAAAGCGACCTGTTCGCTGCTGCCGTGCCCGTGGTTCCCGTCACCAATTGGGTAAGTGAGCATCTAACCTGCCACATAGGTCATTTCTGCGAGATGTTTCTCGCCGATGACATTGACAATCCGAATGGAAAATACTTCACGCGCAGTCCCATTCACTTTGCCGAAAATGCTAGCGCGCCAACGCTCACGATTTGCGGCGCATTAGATAAGAATACGCCTCCGGGCCAGGCCATAGAGTTTCATCACGCGCTGCTGCGCCACGACGTAGACTCAGTTCTTGTGACTTACCCGCTGGAGGGACACGGCCCTCGCAGAATGCCAACAACTTTTGACTATGTGACGCGAGTAGTCAGTTGGTTTTCTATGCACATGCCGATCGAGCGGCGAATATGACAGCGCATCGGTAGGACTCGTGATGCCCGATACAGCAAACGTAGTCGTGATAGGCGCCGGGATTATCGGCCTCTGCACTGCGGTTCAGATCCGGCGACGGTCCTCCGCTCGCATCGTTGTTGTGGACAAGGGAATCGGGCCTGGCGAAGGCTCCACAGGCGCTTCGTCGGCGATATGCCGTTTCCGCTACAGCCGTCCGGAAACGGTGGGCCTGGCTTTGGACGGCGCGCGCGTCTATCGCAATTGGGGTGAATTCCTTCGAGCTGATCAGACCACGGCGTCGTTCAACAATGACGGTGTGTTGTGGCTCGCCTTAGATGACCACACCGTCTCGGAAGAGGTCTCACGGTTAACCGCACTTGGCGTCCGCGTGGAGCGGCTCAGCGATCGAGACGTGAGAGAGCGCTATCCTGCCCTTAACACCTGTATTCTAGCGCCGGACCTAGAGGCGCCCCAAGGGCACAAGTGTGTTAGCGATGGGCAACACCTTCTTGAGGTCGATGGGGGCCATGTCGATCCTTCGTACGCGCTCGGGGACCTAATCGATGCAGCGCGTCGTATGGGAATTGAGGTCCGATTTCGAGCGCCGGTTGTTGATGTCGTTGTTGCTAACAGCGCAGTCAAAGGTGTCGGTTTGGCCGACGGGACCGCTATATCGTGTGAGTACGTAGTCAACGCTGCCGGTCCATGGTGTAACTCTATTCTGGAACGAGCCGGTGTCGCGTCGGGTTGGCCGCTAACCCCTACGCGCATACAGATCGTACACGCGGATCGGTCAGCCAGCATCAAGGGCCACATTCCTGTTTGCGTCGATCTTGCGGCGGGAATCTATTTTCGAACTCAGAACCAAGGACAACAACTCATCGTAGGCTCGGTTCTTGAAGCAGACGAATTGGAGGTCGTTACCGATCCCGATCACTTTGCGACTTACGTCGATGATGAGTTCGTACGCACTAAGCTGCACGCCCTTCAGCATCGCGTGCCTGGCTTTGACTACGTCGGCCAAATTCGCGGCTACAGTGGATTGTACACGATCAATCGACGAGATGTTCACCCGGTTGTTGGAGAAACGGCGATAAAGGGGCTTTACACTGCGAGCGGCTGCAGCGGGCATGGATTTAAGCTGGCGCCCGCAATCGGATCCTTGCTTGCGCAAGCTATAACTGGCCAACGTGATGAATTCGACACCTCTGTGGACGCCCATTTTTTGGCACTCACGCGCAATCCCATCGTGGTCGCAACAAAGAGCGCATTGGCTTAGCCTCGACGCAATTGGTCGTTCGATCCGCTATCACACGCACGGCGCTGATAAAATCTGCGCCACCAATCCAATTGGGGGGCTTGAGCGGCGGCGAACACAACACAGTCTCGGAAGATCATTTTATCGCAGAAGGGATCGGCAGTGGGAAATTACAGGTTTGGCGAGTCGAGAGCTATTGCGCCGGTGGCGATAATCGCACGACCGCCGCCTACATGAGGTCAAGGCGCTTGCGGCCTTGACCTCGGCGTCGGCCGTGCGGGCGAACTCCCGCCCGGCGCGATGGTCGCGTACGGGCGACTGGAGTAATCGTCCATGACCGACATGATCATGATCCCGCTCACCAAGCTTGTTGAGAGCGAGGACAATGTTCGCCGTTCAAATCGAAAAGAAGGAATCGCCGAATTGGCCGCGAGCGTGAAGGCGATCGGCCTTCTGCAGTCGATCGTCGTGAAGGACATCGGCAACGGCAAATTCGGGGTTATTGCAGGCGGCAGGCGTCTACGCGCGCTGCGCCTGCTCGCGAAGGCTGGCGATATCGAGAAGAATGCACCAATCCCCTGTCGCGTTATCTCCGGCGACGACAACGCGGCTGAGCTTTCTCTGGCTGAGAACGTTAGCCGATGCGATCTCCTGCCGTGGGAAGAGCTGGAAGCCTACAAGCGGCACATCGACAGCGGCGAAGGACCAGAAACCGTCGCCGCGCGTTTCGGCGTTTCAACCCAGCATGTCGCTCGCCGTCTGAAACTCGCTCGGGTCTCCCCGCGTCTCATCGACGCGCTAAAGAAGGAGGCTGCGACGCTCGATCAGCTCGCAGCGCTCGCTCTTACCGACGACCATGCGCGCCAGGACGCTGCGTTCTTCGACGCACCCGAATGGGCGCGTACGCCTGAACGGCTACGCGCGCAGATCACGCAGGCGCATGTGCCAGACACCGACAAGCTCGCGCGCTTTGTCGGCGTGGACGCCTACAAGGCAGAAGGCGGCGGCGTGACGTCAGACCTGTTCGCGGAGGAAAACGGCGACACGACGCTTTGGCTCACAGACCGCGATCTCCTCACCCGACTAGCGGAAACCAAACTTCGGTCTGTCGCTGAGCAGATTCGAGGCGAAGGCTGGGCCTGGGTTGAGATCGCCATCGACGAGATCGCGTGGCAACGCTTTCCAATGCGCGTGCGCGAAGAACGCCGCACGCTCACCAAGAAGGAGCAAGCACGGCTGGAACGGCTCTACGCCAAACTGGACGAAGCCGATGACGCGGCCGAGATCGATACGATCGAGGCGGACATCGACGCGCTGGCGCCCACCACCTGGCCAACGGAAGAACTAAAGTTGGCAGGCGCCGTCGTCACACTGACCCGTGACGGCGTTCCGAAAGTCGAGCGCGGACTGGTGCGTGATGAGGACGTCAAGGCGTTCAAAATGCTGCGTCGCAGGGCGGAGCGCACCGACGCCCCACAGGACGAGGACGCCGAAGATGGCCAAACGGGCGTACCGCCGCCCGCCACGCGGCTCTCCGCCAAGCTGGTTGACGAGTTGCAGGCGCACAAGACGCTGGCGTTGCGCGCTGAACTCGTAGAACGGCCGGAGGCCGCACTACGGATCCTCGTCTTCACGCTGGCGGAGCGGTTCGTGGGCGACTTCAGTGCGTCTCCCCTCGATATCCATGTCGAGGAGGAAGATGTCGCACGCTCGATTACACGCAGCGAGAGCAAGGCGCCCGATGCCTACGAAGCGGTTGCCAACTCGTGGCGGGACCGGCTTCCCGCCGAGCGCGAAGCCCTCTGGCGCTTCGTCAGTGAGGCAGAGCAGCAGACCTTGCTTGAACTCTTGGCCGTGCTGATCGTGCCGGGTCTTGATCTCCGAGCGGATACGCGAATGTCCGGCCATGAAGCACAGGCCCGGATCGGTGATCTGTTCACGGAAGCGGTCGGACTCGACATGAGCCGTTGGTGGAGTGCTTCAGCGGATTCGTATTTCAGCCACGTCAAACGCGAATTGATCCTGGATGCGATACGCGAGCATAAGCCCGGCCTCGTGTTGCCGAAACTCGAGAAAGCGTCCAAGGCCGAACTGGTCTCGCGCACGAAGCGCATCTTCAAAGGTTCGACGTGGCTTCCTGAGCCGTTACGGACGCACTCGGTCTCGGTCCAGTCGCCGACGGAAGGGATCGCCGCCGAGTAGAGGCGACATCGCCCAGCGCGGAGGTCCGACTCCTTCCGTTGGGCGAATTACACGAACGGCCTTGAGCGGTTCGCGCTGTGCTCTCTCCTCACACCGCGCACGCGTCCATCGCCACAAGACCTTCCGCTCCTTGGTGTGCTCTTCGCATGAGGGCGGCCTTCTGCAAGGGGCAAGCCTCCGGTCACGCTGCCCGCGACCCCTTGCACGCGACCTCATCCCCTCATGCGCGCCGCTTCCCATCGCGGGAAGGCCCCGCGGCGCCAGCCGGAGCGCTCCGGCATCATGAGGAAGAGAAAATGTACCGCTTCACCGCTCAAGGCCGCATCGGCCGCATCGACGAACTCAAGAAGGGCGGCCTTCGCATCTCCGTGGCGGCCGACCGCCTAGTCGATGGTCCCGACGGCCAATGGACCAAGACCGAATGGTTTTCGGTCATTTCGTTCGACGCCGAGCTCAACACCAAGATGCTGACAGAGCTTGAGGTTGGCCAGTCGGTGAAGTTCGAAGGTCGCATCGAGCCGCGCAAGCGTCCCGTCGGCGACATCAAGATCTACGACAACAGCTTCGTCGTCGTCCGCTTCGATCGTATGTCGAAGCCGAAGGCCAACGGCAAAGCCAAGAGCGAACCCACCGAGGTCGCTGCCTGATCTCACCCTGGAGCCGCCGTAAGGCGGCTCCTTTCATTTCAGCTTCAGCTTGCGCAAGCGCGCGATGCGCGCCGTCGCGCGGAGAACTCTCCATGACACCTCAAACCAAAACATCGCGCCGTGGCGCCGAAGATGCCGCAGCCCACGTCACCGCCGAGATCGCGCGTTTCCTCGAACGCGGCGTCATGCCATGGCGTGCGCCGTGGGACGCGGCACGCGCCAATTCCATGACGCCGGGCTTGCCGCTTCGCGCCACAGGCGAAGCCTATAGGGGCGCAAACGTGCTCTTGCTTTGGACCGCGCAGATTGCGCGCGGTTATTCTAAACGTACCTGGCTGACCTATCGCAACGCAGAGGCGCTCGGCGCCCACATCCGGAAGGGCGAAAAAGCCACGCCCGTCATCTATTACGGGAGCGCTACGCCGCGCACCGAACCGCAGGATAGCGGCGACGACAAGGCCAAACCCTATCGGTTCTTGAAGCTGTTCTACGTCTTCAACGCCGAACAATGTCACGACTTACCCGACGGCTTTGCGACCGAGATGGCACCCACACCGGTCGAGCCGCCGTCGATCGTGCACTGGTTGGAGCGCGCCGGCGCGCAAGTCCGCATCGGCGGGGCGAGTGCGCACTATTCCCCTTCCACAGATACGATCCATTTGCCGCCACCGGCGGCGTTCCTGACCCCAGAACTCGCCGCCGCGACCGCGGCGCATGAAGGCGTGCATTGGGTTGGTCATGAGAGTCGCCTTGATACGCTCAAGGGCTATTTCACGGATCGCGCACTCCGCGCTCGGGAAGAGCTCCGCGCCGAATTGGGCGCAGCCATCATCGGCGCCATGACCGGGCTTGCCCCGCATCACTTAGAAGACCACGCAGCGTACGTGGCTGATTGGCTGAAGCTGCTCAAAGCAGACCCACGCGCGTTTCTGTCCGCGGCCGCCAAAGCACAAGCGGCAATCGATTGGCTGATCGCACGCGCTGGCGATCCCGCTGACATGGCAACTACATAGCCGCTTGAGGGCCGCGCCATGCCATGACCTGTCTACGGGTCATGGCATGGCGACTGCATCGCGTTGCTTATGAAGCGCGTTCTCGCTCTATCGCTGCTCGTGGTTGCATGCGCCGCCTTGATGACGGCCCATGCGCGGCCCGTCGTGATCTACAATCCGTCTTCGAGCGTGCCATCGGGCTTCTATCTCCGCAGTGGCGAACCGCCACGACGAGGCGACTTCGTCACTGTCGCCGCGGCCGAGGTCACGCCAGAGTACGCGGCGCTGCGCGGATACGCCGACCGCAGCGACCGTTTCCTAAAGCGTGTGACGGCTAGCGAGGGCCAGCTTGTGTGCGCCGAAGGCGAGGTGATCTTTATTGACCGGACGCAAGTCGCCACGCGGGTCGAGCGCGATGCCGAAGGACGCGTGCTACCCGCTTGGCGCGGGTGCCACAGGCTCGGCGCCGGCGAATTTTTCTTGCTCGGAGACACGGACGATTCCTTCGATGGCCGCTATTGGGGACCAGTTACGATAGATTTGATCGACGGTGTGTGGACCCCAATGTGAAAGGCCGGCGGGTCATGTAAAGGTCACGGCGCCCCGGCCCCAGCAGGAGCGACCGATGAAGCCCTACGATCCCGATGATGCGGTAGAACTCGCCAACCGGCTCCAGGAGGTGATCCGCGCGCTACCAACGGACACGCATCCCCACACAATCATGACAGCGCTCTGCGCCATGCTTGCGCGCGGCATCAGCTTGCTTGAGCCGCAGGAACGCGAACGCGCTCTGACGTGGGCGATGGAAACCGTCCGCATCGGCGTCGAGCCGATAAACTAAATGCCGCGAGCTCTCGCCCCGCAGACGTATCGAGGCGCCAGCATTGATCGTTCATGTTACGAAAGAGGCATGAAAGGTCAGCAAAAGGTTGGAGAGCAAGTTAAAGGCGTGACCTGCGGTCACGCAAAACGCTTGCAGCGCAAGGGATTTCCACGACCTGCGGCGCGGAGCACAGGTCATGTACGACCCGTCATGCCAACAGCGCATGCTTCGCCAATAACGAGCACGGCATCATGAGCACGACGAGCTTCGATCGCCTGTTGCGCGGCTCGCTTCTCGCTTTGCCGGCGACACGCGAGGACAGCATCAGCGCCGATCGCTCGATCCGCATGACGCGTGCAGATCGCGACCGACTCGAAGGAAAGATCAAGGGCGGCGGGTCGCCGGCGAGCGGCGGCGGCGGCGGCAAGCGCCCAGGCCTGTCGGCCAAGATGGACAAGCGCACGCCGATGAAGCGTTTCGTCATGGGCGTGAAGAAGAGCGGCGCGCATGCGGCGATGGCGTTTGACAGCCGCCAGCGCGCCATTGTGAAGGTGCACTACTTCAACCACGCTGGCGGCGGTGGCGCGGCGCTAAAGGCACACGCGCGCTATGTCGCCCGTGACGCCGCGACCCGCGATGACCCGTCGGCGGCGCACGTCCCTGCCGAAGAAAACCCAGAAGCGCGGGAGGCGAAGGCCCGCGCACATGCGCACTATCTGTCGCGCGAGGGTCAAGCGGAGCGGACGGTGTTCTACGACGCGCACGGCGAAGGTGTTGATGGCGCAGCGCGTGCCGAGGCGTGGGCGCGGTCGGACAAACGCCATTTCCGGATCATCCTGAGCGCCGAGGACGCCGGCCGGCTGCATGACTTGCCCGCGTATACCCGCCAAGTGATGGCGCGCGCCGAGGCAGCGCTGGGGACCAAGCTGCAATGGATCGCGGCCGACCATCGCGACACGGCCAACCCGCACACCCACCTCATCATCCGCGGCCGGCGCGCGAACGGTCAGGATCTGGTGATCCCCAAGGACTTCATCAAATACGGGTTCAGCGGCATCGCTCGCGATGTGGCGACCGAGTGGCTTGGACCCCGCTCCCCTGCCGACGCGCGCCGCGCGCTCGATCGTGAAGTGATCCGGCATGCGCCCACGCGCCTGGATCGGATGATTGCGCAGCAGCTCCCGGAGGATCGCACGATCCGCGTCGCGTCGCTGGAGGCGGCAAATGGTGACCCGTCCACGACCCGCGCCTTGAAGGAACGCGCACGCGAGCTGCAACGCATGGGGCTCGCCGTTGAGGTGAAGAGGAATGTCTTGGCGTTCCGGCCGGACTGGCGCGAAGCGCTCAATGCGATGGAGCTTCACCTGGATATTCGTAAGCGCCTCATTCATGAGCGCGCGCACTCGCTGGGCATGCAGAAACCAATCGAACATCTGCGCGGACTGCTCGGACGGTGACCGAGGCTTTTGGGCGTTACCGGCAGATATGACCGCACGTTGGCGCTCGTTGCCGCTCGAAGCTCGGCAGTCCGAGATTCTTATCCACAACTATTCCGTGGTGACCAAGTGGTGACCAGCTTGTGGAAAACTTCTCGCCGGACCCTAGAATGCGCTTCTAAGTCTTTGATTTCCTTGGAGCGGGCGATG
>LWDN01000047.1:41840-60839 GCA_002083515.1 Proteobacteria bacterium HN_bin10 | reverse complement strand
CGACCCCAACCTTGGCAAGGTTGTGCTCTACCCCTGAGCTACGCCCGCATCCGTGGGGTGGCCCCGCCAGCATCGCAGCATGCACGAGGCCGAGATTGCGGCCGGGCGACTGCCTGCTGCGATACAGGCGGGGCTGAGGGGCGCTCATATCGCAGAGCCGCCGGGCCGAAGCAAGGGGGACCGGGCGCCGCCAGCCCCTCCCGTCTCGGCGCCTTACCAAATCTCGGCGAAGGCCCGCATGAAATTGCCGCCGAGCACCTTCTCGACCACCCGCGCCGGGTAGCCTCGGTCGATCAGCGCGTCGGCGATCACCACCGTCCGATCTGGCCGGTTGAGCCCCTCGGTGAACGGCAGCCGCCCATCTTCCTCCGGCGCCGCCACGCCGGCCGCGATCCGGCGCTGCGTTTCGGCGTCCCAGCCCGCCTGTTCTTCGGCGGAAAGCGCCATGGTGTTGAAGACAGTGTCGCTGCCGATGCCGACATGATCCTCGCCGCACACGTTCAGCGCGTGCGCCATGTGCGCGATGTAATCGTCGACATTGGGTTGGCGCGGACTCGGCGCCAGGAAGAAGAGGTCGAACACACCGAAGACGCCGCCCTTCTCCGCCAAGGCGCGCAATTGATCGTCGGTTTTGTTGCGAGGGTTGTTGTGCACAGCCGCGCAGCCCGCATGCGTGATCAGCACCGGCTTGGTTGACGCTTCGATGGCGGCGCTGGTGGTCGCCGCGTTGGCGTGACTGAGATCGAGCGCCACGCCTTGGGCATTCATGCGCGCTACGGCTTCGCGACCCAAGTCAGTCAGCCCAGCCTCCGGCGGCGACATGACGCCCGCGCCAAACGGCGACGGCGTATTGTAAGAAAGCTGCATCACGCGGACGCCGAAATTGCGGAAAAGATCGATGCGATCGAGCTTGTCCTCCAGGCATGCCGCGCTCTCGAACGAAAAGATGACGCCAAGCTGGCGCGCTCGTTTGGCCGCGGCGATGTCGGCGACACTGCGGACCTGCCGGAAGTAGTCCGGATGCGCCTCGATCAGACGCTGATAGAAGGCGATTTCGGCCAGCGTGTCCTCGAACGGCGCATTGAAGCCGCCCATGCTGGTCTTGATCGCGGAGACGCCGGCATTACGCGCCAGATCGAGCGTCGCTTGCGGGAGCGGCAATTGGTCGGATGTCAGCGGCGGCGCGAGATTGGCGTCGACCACCACCGCGCGGCGGTGGATGGAGCGGGCGCGCGCGCTGATTGCGTCGTCATCGGCGGCGGACGACGTTCCGAAGGCCGCGCCGGCAACCAGTGCGCCCGCGCCGAGCGCAAACTCACGACGATCCATTCCAGACTCCCTCCAAGCTCTTCGAGTGCTGGATGCCGCGATCGGATCCGGCGGATGCGCCCCTACTCCCCCGGCTCGGCCTTGCGCGGGGGCTTCAGCCGCCGGCGGTTGACGTGGCCGTCGGGCGCGAGATGGCCCTCCGGCGTGCGGCCGCGGAAATAATCTCGCTGCCAGCCATGCTTGATCGCCTCGGCGTCCTTGTCGGCGAGCTTGTCGAGAAAATTGGTGCGGCTCTGGCCCCAAGCTTCGTACTGGCGCTTCAGCTCGGGATCGTCGTGGATCGATTTAACGATCGGCTGCACGTCATCGATCTGCTCGTGCGGCATCGGGAAGATGAAGCAGAACGGCTCGCCCTTCTTGAACGAGACCATGCCCGGCCGCGTGAAGCGCCAGTTCATGGTGAACGGAAACGGCAGCCAATAAGTCTCGACGATGCCGGCGAGCGGCTGAATGCCGTCCTTGATGTGGTTGGGCGGGCCGCCGGCCCAGAGGTCCCAGCCCGGTTCGGTGCGGAACAGCCAGCCGGTGTGAAAGGTCAGCACCCCGCCGGAAAAATGCGACACCGCCCAGCGATCGAGCAGAGCGCGCGGGGTATCGTCGTCGGGATCGCGGCGGATGTCCTCGATGCGCGGGCCGCCGTTCCAGGTGGCGGTGAAGCTGACCGGCGAGAGCAGTTCCCAGCCGGTCGTGTTGGCGACCACTAGCGGCAGACAGCGATAAGGATGGCGGTCGGCGAAGCGGTCCATCCAGTCGCGATCGGGCGACCCCGGAACCATCTCGGCCGGCTGCTGATCGACTTGATAACAGGTGAGTTTCATGGCCCCTCCTCCTAGACGCCTCGCGGCGCTTGCGCCAAGGGGTGTGCGCTCATGCCCGCCACGCCCGACGACCTATTCGCGCGCTTCGATGCTTTGGGCATTGCGCACACGACGCGCCGGCATGCGCCCGTGTTCACCGTCGCGGAGAGCCATGGCATTAAGGCGAGCATGCCCGGCGGGCACACCAAGAACCTCTTCCTCAAGGACAAGAAAGGCGCGCTCTTTTTGGTCTGCGCCATCGCCGACACGGCGATCGATCTCAACGCGCTCGCGAAAATTCTTGGCGCCGGGCGCTTCTCGTTCGGCTCGGCCGAGCGGCTGATGCGGCATCTGGGGGTCGAGCCCGGCTCGGTGACGCTCTTTGCGCTCATCAACGATCCCGACCGCGCGGTGACCCTGGTTCTGGACGAGGCGCTGTTCGCTCACGACCCGGTCAACTTCCACCCCCTGAAGAACGACGCCACCACCGCCATCTGCCCGGCGGACATGCTCAAATTCATCCATTCGCTTGGGCGCGAGCCGATCCTGCTGGCGTTCGACGCCGCAGGGCGCCCGGCCAGAATTGAACCCGGGCCCGGTCCAGCCCATGTTCTGCCTTGAACGAGGAAACGCATGACCTTCATCGACGGCGCAGCGCCGCCACTCACAGACATCGTCAAGGACGGCGCCGACCAGAGCTTCATGGCCGACGTCATCGAGCCGTCGCGGCAAACGCCGGTGATTGTCGACTTCTGGGCCCCTTGGTGCGGCCCCTGCCGTACGCTCGGTCCACCGCTCGAAAAGGCCGTGCGCGCCGCCGGCGGCAAGGTGCGGCTGGTCAAAATCAATATCGATGAGAATCCGGGCGTCGCCGGCCAGCTCGGCGTGCGCTCGATTCCGGCGGTCTATGCGTTCGACCAGGGCCGTCCGGTGGACGGCTTCATGGGCGCCATACCGGAGAGCCAAATCAAGCTCTTCGTCGATCGTCTCGCCGGCGCCGACATGACGGCCGAGATCGAGCCGTTGCTGGCGCAAGCGGCGGACTCGCTCCGGCTCGGCGACATTGGCGGCGCGGCCCAGGCCTTCACCGCCGTGCTACAGCTCGACCAAACCAACGCCAAGGCGATCGCCGGCATGGCGCGCATCGCGCTCAGCGCCGGCGACGCCGAACAGGCGCGCGAAATCCTCGACATGGCGCCGCCGGAAAGCGCCAACGATCCGGAGATCGCCGGCGTGCGCGCGGCGCTCGATCTTGCCGCCAATGCGCCCGATCCCGACGAAACCGCCGGCCTTGGTCTGAAAGTCGCTAACGATCCCGACGATCTGCAAGCACGGTTCGAGCTCGCGGAGGCGCTGTCCGCGCGCGGCGACCTCGAGAACGCCAGCGAGCATCTGTTGGCCATCATCGAGAAGAATCGGGATTGGAATGAGGGCGCGGCGCGGGCGCAATTGCTGAAGGTGTTCGAAGCCGCCGGCCCGATGTCGGAGGTGACCAAACAGGGACGCCGCAAATTGTCGGCGATTTTGTTCTCGTGAGCGCGTTCGGTTATCGCAAGCCGGCGGACTTGCCGCAGACGATCCCGCTGTTTCCACTCGTGGGCGCGATTCTGATGCCGCGAGGCGTTCTGGCGCTCAACGTGTTCGAGCCGCGTTATCTCAACATGGTCGACGATGCGCTCGCCGGCGACCGCGTCATCGGCATGATCCAGCCGGCGACGGGCGATGAGGACGATCCGGCGCCCGATCTCTCCGATGTCGGCACGCTCGGACGCATCACCGCGTTTTCCGAGACCGACGACGGACGCTATCTGATCACGCTGACGGGCATCTGCCGCTTCGACCTGCATCAGGAACTGGAAGCCGGCACGCCCTACCGGCAAGCGTTGGTGAGCTACGAATCGTTCGCCAACGACTTCGCCGAGGCGCGCGGCGAGCGCATCGACCGCGACGGCCTGATCCGTTCGCTGAAGAGCTACGCCTCGTTGCACGGCTTCGTGGTCGATTGGGACTCGGTCGAGCAGGCGCCGACGGAGACCATCGTCAACGTCGCCGCACAGATTTGTCCGTTCGATCCGGCGGCCAAACAGGCCATGCTCGAAGCGGTGACGCTGGAAGAACGCACGCAAACGCTGTTGGCGCTGCTCGAATGGGATCGCGCCGCCGGCGGCGACCAGCGGCCGATGCAATGAGCGAGGTCGATCCCAAATTGCTGGAAGTGCTGGTATGCCCACAGACGCGCACGCCGTTGCGTTACGATCGCGAGCGGCAGGAGCTGATCAGCGATCGCGCGCGCCTCGCCTACCCCGTGCGCGACGGCGTGCCGATCATGCTGATCGACGAAGCGCGCGAACTGGGAGCGGATGAATGATGACGCTGAAGAACCGGTCCCTCCTCCCCGCCAGGGGAGAGTGTCGCGAAGCTTGCTTCGCGACGGGTGGGGCGGCCATCCCGACAAGCATTTGCGCCGTCTTCCCATCCGTCAGCTTCCGCTTCGCGCAAGCTGACACCCTCCCTTCCAGGGAGGGAACGCGTTGACCGCCGCCGAACCGCATCACCGCCCCTGGCCAACCGATTTGGTGTTCGACCGCGCGGCGCGGACGCTGATGATCGCTTTCGACGACGGCGCAACGTTCGAGGTGCCGTTCGAATTGCTGCGGGTAGAAAGCCCCTCCGCCGAAAACAAGGGCCATGGCGCCAATGTCCCGCCGCCGGTGACCGGCAAAGCCAACGTCAATGTCGTGCGGGCCGAACCGGTCGGGCGCTATGCGGTGCGCATCGTCTTCGACGACGGCCACGACACCGGGCTCTATTCCTGGGACCTGCTCTACGATCTCGGCCGCGACAAAGACGAACGCCTGCGCATCTATCGCGACACGCTGCGGCTCCGGGCGTTGCGGGACGAGGCTTAGCCCGGCCCCACGCGCGGCGGCGGCTTCACGAACAGCAGCAGCAGAAAGCCCGCGATCAGCAACAGTACGATGGAGCCGAAGCCGGCGCGTTGGCTTTGGTAAGCAGCCGTGAAGTACTCCACCAGCATCGGCCCTAGCCACGCGGTCGCGGAGCCGGCGAGCGCGTAGAGCCCGAACACCTCGCCCTCCATGCCCTTGGGCGCGAGTTGCGCCATCAAAGCGCGGCTGGAGGCATAGGCGGCGGTGATCGAGATGGCGATGACGATGGCAAAGCCGAGATAGCCAAGCTCGGGCGCGGTGGAAAACAGCGGGCTGTCCCACACAGGCACGCCTTCTTCGATCGGAATCACGAACAGGAGCGATGTCGAGGTCATCGACACCATTGCAAGCAGGCAGAGCAAGGTGACGCCAAGCTCGATCACAACCGCGCGCTTGGGACCGACGGCGTGATCGAGCCAGCCGCTCAGAATCCCGCCGAACACCGCGAAAACGGAGAGGATGATGCCATAGGCCAACATCTCGATCAGACCCCAATCCATCACGCCGGCCGCGTAGATGCCGCTGAAGATGAGAATGGCGGTCTTGCCGTCGGCGTAGAGCATGCGGGCAATGAGAAAGAGCGCGACATTGGAGTATTCGCGCAACCTCACAATCGTGCGCCAGACATTGCCGACGCCTTTGATCAGCGCGTCTCCGAACCGTTCGCCCGTGTTGTCGAGATCGGGCGTGTAGAGGAACATCGGGATCGTGAAGACAATGAGCCACGCCGCGCACAAAAAGGTCACCACGCGACTGGGTTCGAACTGAGCGGCGTCGAGCCCGAACAGCGGCGCGTCAGGCAGAAACGGCCAGTCCACCTGCCCCGGCAGCGCCATGGTCGCGAGCACAAACACCAGCAACAGCACCGAGCCGGCATTGCCGAGCGAGAGCCCAAGGCCTGAGACCCGCGACAGCGTTTGCGGCGAGGTCGCGCTCGTCAGCATCGCGTTGTGCAGCACCTCGGTATAGACGAAGGCGACGCCGCTGACCGTGACTGCAAGCCCCAGCGCCCAAAGCGGCAAACCCTCGTCGCCCGGCAACGCCCACCATTGCGCGACGATGCTTGCCGCAAGCACCGCGACGCAGAGCGCAAACAATGGCTTGCGCCGGCCCATGCGGTCGGTCGCGGCGCCCAAGAACGGCGCGGTTAGCGCGATGATGATGCCAGCGGTCTTGTGCCACCCAGAAATCAGCGCCTGGCCTTGGATCGGATCGCCGATGACGACGTTGGAAACGTAGGGCGCGAACACGTAGATCGTGCCGAGGATCACCCACGGGTTGCGGGCCCACTCGAACAGCGCCCAGCTCCAGGCGCCCCGATCGATGGTTTGAGCGCCGGGCAGCTAGCGATGGCCTTTGAGCGCGGCCGCGGTTTCGCGTGCGATTTGCCGCAGCGCGGCTTCCGCCGCCGGCGCCGCCGAAGGGAACGCCACGAAGCCGTGCGGCAGCGCATCGAAACGCGCGTAGGAGACCTTGACGCCGGCTTCGCGCAAGCGCTCCGCATAAGCCGCACCCTGATCGAGCAGCATGTCGAACCCGGCGGCGAAAATCAGCGCCGGCGCCACGCCGCGCAAATCCTGCGCGCGGCCCGGCGAAATGCGCGGATCGCTCGGATCGGCGCCGTCAGGCAGATACTGCTTCACGAAAAACTCCACTGTCTCGGCGGTCAGCGGCCACGCATCGGCGAAATCGTGCATCGACGGCGTCTCTGAGACCAAGTCGAGACCCGGATAGATGAGAAGCTGGAGCACTGGCGGCTTAGTTTTGCGCAACTCTTGCGCGATCACGGCCGCGAACAGCCCGCCCATGGAATCGCCGCCGACCGCGGCCTTGCCGACGGGGGCGCCATAGCGCGCCGCGTTGTCGACCGTCCAATTATAGGCGGCGATACTGTCTTCAAGGCCGATCGGATATTTGTGCTCCGGCGCCAGCCGGTAATCGACCGAGAGCACTGGCGCCGGCCTCCTTCGCGATCAGCCCGCACAAACGGTGGCAGCTCTCCAGCGAGCCGATGACGCCGCCGCCGAAATGCAGATACGTCATCATCGCCGCGGAATTGTCGCGCACCGTCGGCAAATAGAGCCGGCACGGCACCGAGTGGCTGCGACCGGTGACATAGATCTTTTCGGTGCGCACCCCGGAGACATTGCCGCCGCCGAAAATCTGTGCGCCGGCTTCGGTTTGCGCGCGCAGCATCGCCACGCTCATCTGGTCCCACGGAATCGCACGCTGCCGCGCCTGCGCCTCCAAGAATTGCATGCGCGGGTCGAGCGTCATGCCGCGCACCGTACGCGGACTGCCCCCGGACGCGTTGATCAGCGCTTCGTCGGAGCGCGACAGAGCAAGATGCACAAGCGCTTTGCGCAACCAGGACACGTGACGCTCCAATCAAGCTTGACGGGCCGCGCCCGCGAGGCCCTTCAGAATGAGGCCGGTTGCGAAATCCGCCGCGGCGTCCGTATCCGGCGGCGAACGGCGCAACATGGCCGAGCCCACCTCTTGCGCGATGCCGATGCAGGCGCAAGCCAGATAATCAGCATCGACGCGCGGCGCATCGCCGTGCGCGATCGCATCCTCCAAGCTCTGGCGCACCTCCTGATAGACCGCCGACATCTCCGGCGTATCCATGCGGGTGACGTGGGGGCGCCGTTCGTTGATCGGCCGGCCTTCGAGCAGATTGTCCTGGATGATGAAGTGGAAGTACGCGACGAAGGCCGAGTGCAGGTAATCCTCGAAGCTCCTGGCGTTCTGACGCGCCATCCTGAGGATCGGGCGAAAGCGGCGGGCGCCATCGTCGGCGAGCGCGTCGAACACCTCCTCCTTCGACTTGAAGTAATTGTAGAAGGTGCCGCTGGCGAGGTCGGTGCCGCGGATGATGTCGCGAACGGTGGCGCCCTCATAGCCCAACTCGGCGAACACCTTGCGCGCCGCCGCCAGAATCGACAGCCGGTTGGCGACCTTGGTCTTCTCGCGTTTGCCGAGCTCGAGCTCGGCGATCGTGTCTGTCATCCACCTTCCCCGGGGTAGGATTCGTTGGGTCGCATAGCGTCACAAAAATGACGAAACGTCAATTTGCTAAGATGGCGGGGCGTACGCACCGCTGCTAGCACCTTCGCATGGACGACAAACCTGCTTCTTATGCCGCCGGCGACGATCCGCTCGAACGGGTCCGGGCCATGATCCAGTTCACGCCGCAGGCGCGGGCGCTGGGCATGGAAGTGACGCGCATCGAACCGGCGCGCGTCTGGGGACGGACGCCCTATCGCCAAGAGCTGGTGGGCGATCCGGCGACCGGCGTCATCGCCGGGGGCGTGATCACCACCTTCCTCGACACGCTGTGCGGCACCGCAGCGGTCGCTGCGATGGAGCACCCGACGACCGTGGCGACCATCGATCTCCGGATCGATTATATGCGCCCCGCCGAACCGGGCCGCGACGTGCTCGCCGAAGCGCATTGCTACAAGCTCGGCCGCAGCGTCGCTTTCGTGCGCGCCGTTGCTTATGAGGACACGCCCGACAATCCGGTCGCGCACGTCGCCGCCGCCTTCATGGTCAATGCCAGCGCGGGGCGGAAGTTCGGCGCCAATCTGCGGAAGAAAACATGAGCGACACGCCGCAGCAGCGCGTCACCGCCGCCATCGAGCGCATCCCTTATGCGCGGTTTCTGGGCATTCGCGCCGAACTGAAGGGAGACGAGCTGACTTTGATCATGCCGTTCGATCAGAAGCTGATCGGCAACCCGCTGCTGCCGGCGCTGCATGGCGGCGTCGTCGGCGCGCTGATGGAGGTGACGGCGCTGACCCAGCTCGCGATCGCGTCGAAGAGCGAAACCTTTCCCAAGACCGTCGACATCAATATCGACTATCTGCGCTCCGGCAGGCCTATCGACACCTACGCCCGCGCCCGCGTGGTCAAGATCGGCCGCCGCATCGCCAATGTGCAGGCCGAAGCCTGGCAGCGCGAACGCAGCCAGCCGATCGCCACGCTGCACGGCCACTTCATGACGCTGGAAGTGGAGAACGGCGGGGTGACGCCGGTCACAGCGGCATGAGCAACACCGCCCTACCTTCTCCTTATCGAAGCAAGGCGCTTCGAGACGAAGGAGCGAGGGCAATGACCAAATTCTACAGCCTCATCTTGGCGGCGCTGGTTATGGCCCCCGCAGTGTTTGCGACTCTGAACCAAGCCGCGCTGATCGTCGCTTAAGCTCCCAGACGGCGATCCGAGCCCCCAATAGAAGCGCGGCCTTGGACAAGAAGGGCGCGGAGGTAGCTCCCCCTCCGCGCCCTTCGCTATTTTCAGAAGAGCACGGCGGCGGCGTAGGCGAGCGCCGCGACCAAAGCGATCGCCAACGAGAAGCGATCCCCCACCGCATGCACGACCGGGTCGTCCGGCATTTCGCCGCGTCCGGTCAGCAGCCAGACGCGCGCGAGCCAGAAGATAGACGCCGCCGGCAGCACCCAGAGCCAGGCCGGCGCGCCATAGGCGCGCGCCGCCACATCGCTCTGCACGTAGAGCGCCAGCACTACGCTGGCGGCAAACGCCGAACCCACTCCCATCGCTTTCAAGACGGGCGCGTCAGCCAAAGTGTAGCCACGGCGAATATTCTCCGGCGCGCCCTCGATCTCGGTAACGCGCTTCACCAGAGCAAGGCTCAGGAAAAAGAAGCCGCAGAACGCCAGCATCCAGGATGACGCGACGTGCCCCGAGGCTTCCCCGCCGAGCAGCACGCGCAAGCCGTAGAGCGAAGCCAGCACGAAGATGTCGGCGATGACCAGGCGCTTGAGCCACATGGTGTAAAGCCCTGAGAGCGACATGTAGATCAGGACGTAGGTCGCAACGCCCGCGACCCAACCTACCAGCAGTGCGGCGCTCGCGAGCCCCGCGGAAACAGCCAAGCCGCGCGCCGGCGAAAGCGCGCCGCTGGCGAAGGGCCGGTTCCGCTTGCGCGGATGGCGGCGGTCGGCGGCGATGTCGAAGGCGTCGTTGAAGAGATAGACGCTCGATGCGGCGCAGCAGAGCGCAAAGAAGGCCAGCAGCGCGTTGCTCCAGCCCGCCATGTCGCCCAACGCCTGCGCCGCGATCAGCGGAATGAACACCAGGATGTTCTTGATCCATTGGCGCGGCCGCACCGCGCGCTCGAGCGCGGCGCGCCAGTCGCGTTCGTCCGGAAAGACGCGCTCCAGCGGCGCCAACGCCTCCGCGCGCGCAGCCAGTTCGGCGCTGGCATTGACCACGACCGAGGCGCGCGCGCGCGCCCAAACCTTGAGATCGGCGCTTTCGTTACCCGCATAGACGAAGCCTTGCGGATAGGCGGCGGCCAGCGCTTCGGCTTTGCGTGCCGACTTGAGATTGGTGAAGCCATCGGAGGCGAACACGTCGTCGAACACCCCTACATGGGCGGCGACGGCCTCCGCGATCGTCCGATCGGTCGCGGTCGCAAGCGCAATGCGGCGGCCCTTGGCCTTCTCCGCACGCAGCCACGACAGCAGGCGTTCGTCGTAGGGCAACTCATCCGGCTTCGGCGCATAAGCCGCGAGCCTCGCCTTCACGAACGCACGGCCCCTGCCGAACCAGCCGGCGAGCGCGAACGCGCCCAGCGGATTGCTCCCCAGATACGAGAGGATCGATTCGAAGAAGGTGTCGGCATGGATCAGCGTGCCGTCGAGATCGACGGCGAGCGGCAGCGCCGCTGTATCGGGCAGGTCGGGGTCGGCTGACATTTCGTCCCTGACGCGAACGCTTAACGGCGCGCGCCGCGCACACAATCAGGCGCATGCGCCGCGCGACGCTTTGGCCGCGAAATTCGCGCGGGACGAGGCTAATTCGCTGGCGCGGCGATGCGCTCCTGGATCGCCCGCGCGCGTTCCGCCCAGCGCTCGGGCTGACCGCGCAAACTCGGCGCCCGCAACAAAGCGGCAAGCTTTGCGGATTCCTCCGCGTTCAGCTCAGCGCTGGGCTTGCCGAATATCGCCTGTGCGGCGCTCTCGATCCCGACAACATCCTGCCCGAAACTGGCTGTCGCCAACCACATCCTCAGCAATTGCGGATCGTCGAAGCGCTGCTCCAGCTGGCACGCGAGCACGAGGCGCCTGATCTGCCAGCGGATCGAGGTTCCGCGCCGCTCGGACAGGATCGCCGTCGCGACCTTCTGTGAAACCGACACACCCGACGGCGCGTCGTCCATGGTCAGGTCGGCCCAGAGAAACGCCGCCGTCCGGCACGGGACAGCATGTGTCCGCCAGGTGTCGCGAAATTCATCCATGGCGATGGTGCGCTCGACCGCCGACAGCCGGCCTCGGGCCGCAGGCGTGCGGACGGCGCCGCTCTGCTCGGCCCGCGCCAGTATGGATGCGCTCTCCATCCAGAACCGGACCGCGAAGGTTGCCGGCACGGCCATGGCGATCACGATCAGCAGAACGAGAAAGATGAAAATCGCCCGCATTGCCCGAGCATACACGCTCCCGCGCGTTGCAATAGATCGCACCCGCAGTCGGCGAAGTCGCGCGATGCGCGCGCTGTCGCTTACGGCCCGAGGATGAAGTCCGCGATGGTGATGACATTATCTCCATCACCGCTCACGTTCTTGAGCGTGATAAAGAGGTCGCTGTCGATCCGCACCAACGTGTCGGCCCCGGTGTCGATGATGGTGACGCGCGAGGCGAAGTTGCCGGCGTTGATGCCAAGCGTTTGGACGTTAATGAAGTCCTGGCCGCCGTCAGCCCAGGCGTCGAAATCGTTGATCGTGTCGGCGCCCGCTCCCGCTTGGTAAACGAAAGTGTCCTGACCGAGACCGCCGGTGAGATTGTCGTTGCCGGCGCCGCCGCTGATGAAATCGTCGCCCGCGTTGCCGTTGATCTTGTTGGCGCCGGCGTCGCCGACGAAATCGTCGTTGCCGGTGCCGCCAATCAGATTCTCGACGCCCGCGATGGAGGCAAAGCCGGTCGCCGTCCCCGTCGCCAGATTCACCGTCACGCCGACGGTCGAATTGTAGCGCAGCCAGTCGCCGCCCGTTCCGCCGGCGCCGAGATCGAGATTGATGGCTTCGATGCTGATCAGCGCGTTGTTCAAAAGGCCGGTGATCGCCGAGCCGTTCCAGTTGGCGTCGGCGACATCGGCCACCGCGGACCCGGTGAGGTTCACCGTATCGGAGTCGGCGCCGCCATTGAACGTGTCGCGCCCATCGATCGACGTCCAGATAAAGATGTCGTCGCCGTTCTGGCCCTGGAGCGAGTCGTTGCCGGCGCTCGCGTAGATCGTGTCGTTGCCGTCGCCGCCAAGCACCGCGTCCGAACCGCCGCCCCCGTCCAACGTGTCGGCGCCGGCCTGGCCGTCGAGACGGTTGTCGAGGCCGTTGCCCGTGAGACTGTCATCGCCCGAGCCGCCGATTACCTTCTCGATATCGCTGATGAACACGAACCCGGAGGCCGAACCCAACAGCAGATTGACCGACACCGCCGCGCTTGCGTTGTAGATCAGCCAGTCGACGCCGCCTTCGAGATCGAGATTGATGTTCTCGATATTGGCGAGGCCGTTATCCATCAGCGCGGTGAGCGCGGTTCCATTCCAGGTCGCGTAGGCGAGATCGGCGGAAGCCGAGCCGAGCGGATTGAAGGCGTCGACATCGGCGCCGCCATCGATGGTGTCGCGGCCCTCGCCAACGATCCAATTGATCGTGTCGTTGCCGGCGCCGCCTTGGATCGAGTCGTTGCCGAGCCCGCCCGATAAGCTGTCGGCGCCGTCGCCGCCGATCAGCGTGTCGACGCCGCCGCCGCCGGCCAGCGTGTCGTCGCCCGCGGCGCCATCGAGCCGATTGTCTAGCCCATTGCCGGTAAGCGTGTCGTTTCCATTGCCGCCGACCACGCGCTCGATGTTGGCGACCGTGCCGAAGCCCGACGCCGATGCGGTCGCCAGATTGACTGTCACCGCCGCGCTGCCGGCCGCATAGACCAGCCAGTCGATTCCGCCACCCAGATCAGCGTTGACGCCCTCGATATTCGTCAGCGAATTGCCGGAGACAACGGTCAGCGCCGACCCGTTCCAGGTGACGTTGAGTATGCCGGCCGCGGCGCCGTCGTTCACCTGAAGCGAGTCGGTGTCGGCGCCGCCGTCGATCACGCCATTGCCGTCGCCGAGATTGTAGAAGAAGAAGTCGTTGCCGGCGCCGCCATTGACCGTATCGACACCCAAGCCGCCAATCAGGGTGTCGGCGCCGTCGCCGCCGTTTAGCGTATCGTTGCCGGCGTTGCCGTCGATGTAGTCCCGTTGCGAAGACCCCGTAACGGTGTCCGCGTCCGTGTATCCAAGTATCTGAACGAAATCGTCGCCACTCCAGTTCGTGAACGTGAAACCGGAGAGATTCACGTTGAGGGCCGGCCCACTGCCGAGAGCCGATAGCGTGATTACATCGTCAATGGATGAACCCACGACTTGGAGCGACGGAGACAGTCCGCCGATCGTGTTGGTGTAGAACACCGCCTCAACGAACCCGCCGGTGGTCGATGCGAACTCAAGCCGCTCGATACTGACGACCGTAGAGATGATAAAGTTGAACGCTTGGGCCGAACTCGTCCCGATGACACGGATGGTGTCCGTCCCCGCGCCGCCGTCATAGGTCTCCGTTCCGCCGCCCTCGCCTTCGTTGATGATGAAGAGGTCGGCGCCATTGCCGCCATTGAGCGTGTCGTCGCCCAGGCCGCCGATGAGGGTGTCGTCACCGTCGCCGCCGTTGAGCGTGTCGTTGCCCGCCAGGCCGTCGGCGGTTTCGTTTGTGCCGTCTCCGGTGAAGGTGTCATTGTTCGCGGTTGCTCCCGGTCCCGGCGCCCACACACCCATTGCTTCCTCCTTGCGGCTGACTGGCCCCAGAGACTAGCCGCGGTTCAGGGAGAGGCAAAGCTGGTACAACCAACCAAGCTGCGCGTGTGAATTGCGCTTAATCCGCGACGCGTGCCGGATTAGGCGGCGAGGCTTTCGCCCCGCAGCAATTTCGGCAGATCGCCCGCGCCGCCGCCCGCGTATTTCATGAAGAACCGCCGCGCCGGGCCAACCGCGTTGACGGCAGCCAATCCCAAGGTGCGCGCGGCCCGCAGCGGCTTGATGTCGTTCGAAAAAAGCTTGTCGAAGAATTCCATGCCCAGCGCCATGGTGACGTTGTCGAAGCGCCGCCAGCGCTGATAGCGTTCGAGGATGGAGACATCGCCCGGATCGAGGCCGAGCGACACGCCGTCGGCGACGCACTCGGCCAGCGCGGCGCAATCCTTGAGCCCCAGATTGAGCCCCTGCCCGGCGAGCGGGTGAATGCCGTGAGCGCTATCGCCGGCGAGCGCGATGCGCTGATCGATCATGCGCTCGGCAAGTTGTAACGAGAGCGGATAGCCGAAGCGCGGACCTTCGAGCGACAGCGCGCCCAGAAAGTCGCCGAAGCGGCGGCGCAATTCGGCGAGGAAGTCGCGCTCGTCCATTCTGAGCAGCGCTTCTGCAGCCGCGCGCGGCTCGGCCCAAACGATGTTGGCGCGCTCGCCTTTGAGCGGCAGGATCGCGAACGGCCCGTTCGGCAGGAAGAATTCGTGTGCGACGGCGCCGTGCGGCTTTTCGTGCTGGATGGTGGCGACGATCGCCGTCACCGGATAATCCCAGCCGATGGTGCGAATGCCCGCGGCGCCGCGCACGAACGAACGCCGGCCATCCGTGCCGACCAAGAGCGGCGCCCGCAGCTTTCGTTCATCCGCGAGCGTCACCGTCACGCCGGCGGGATCGCGCGCGATCGCGCTGACCGACATCGGCTGAATCATGCGGATGGAGCCGCGCGCCTTCACGGCATTGTCCAAGGCCATGCGAACGTGACGCGCTTCCAGCATCAGCCCAAGCGGCTCGCTGGTGTCGCGCATCTCGGCGCGGTCGAAGTGCAGGTGCAGCAGCGAGGGGCCGCGCCCGAGCTTGCCGTCCGTCACCATGATCTGCTCGATCGGCTGGGCGACCTGATCGAGTTCGTCGCCAAGGCCGAGGGCGCGCCACATGCGGTAGGAGGCGAATGCGATGGCGAAGGCGCGGCCGTCAAACGCCGGCGCCAGAGTGTCCGCCGGCCGCGACGCATCGATCACCGCTACCGAAAGTCCGGCCTGATCCAAGGCCAGGGCCAGCGTCTGGCCGACCAGGCCGCCGCCCGACAAGATCACATCGGCGTCAAATCCGCGGCCATTGCTCATAAGCAACGATACCGCTCCGCCCGCTGAAGCGTCGATGCGGCGCGCGCGCGCAAGCATGAGGCATGGGCGCCGCTTTTTTGTGCGAAGCCAGTGCAGTGCAGCATGATGCAACCCGACTGGGCTTGCCCCGGCGCGCAACGCTTCGGCCAATCTCGCTCCATCGAAAGTTCATGGAGCGGGGCAATGCAACAGGCGGAATCGGCGCAGCGCGATCCCTCCCTGAAAGGGAGGGTGTCAGCTTGCGCGCAGCGGAAGCTGACGGGTGGGAAGATGGCGCCGCCCCTCCCGTCGCGAAGCAAGCTTCGCGACACCCTCCCCTGGCGGGGAGGGATTGCAGCGCTTCTGATCACCGCGCTTCCTTCTCTGGCTTCCGCGCAGGAAGCGGCCGCCCCGATCGTCGACAAAGGCGACACCGCCTGGATGCTGATCTCGACCGTGCTGGTGCTGGCGATGATCATTCCCGGCCTCGCGCTCTTCTATGGCGGGCTGGTGCGGGCCAAGAACATGGTCTCGGTGTTGAGCCAGGTGTTCGTCGTCACCGCCATCGGCATGGTTTTGTGGCTGCTCGTCGGCTATTCGCTCTCCTTCACCGACGGCGGCGGCCTCAATCGCTTCATCGGCGGCTTGGACAAGGCGTTTCTGAACGGCGTCACCACATCGTCCCTGGTCGAGACCTTCAGCGTCGGAGTTTCCATTCCTGAGCTGGTGTTCGTCGCCTTCCAGATGACATTCGCCTGCATCACCGCGGCGCTTGTGTTGGGCGGCGTCGCCGAACGCGTGAAGTTCAGCACCATAGTGGTGTTCGCGGTGCTGTGGCCGGTGGTCGTCTATTATCCGATGGCGCACATGGTGTGGTGGTGGGGCGGCCCAATGATGGCGTCCGATCCCGCCAACGCCGAAGCGCTCGCCGCCGGCGCAGGCCTGATCTGGAGTTTCGGTGCTCTCGATTTCGCCGGCGGCACTGTCGTGCACATCAACTCCGGCATCGCGGCTTTGGTGGGCGCGCTGCTGTTAGGCTCACGCACCGGCTATCGCAAAGAGCCGATGCCGCCGCACAATCTGACCTTCACCGTGATCGGCGCAGGGTTGCTCTGGGTAGGCTGGATCGGCTTCAACGCCGGGTCGAATCTCGAAAGCAACGCCTACGCGGCGCTGGCGCTGATCAACAGCTTCGTGGCGCCCGCGGGCGCAGCCCTCTCATGGACGCTGACCGAGTGGGCGACCAAGGGCAAACCCAGCTTGCTCGGCCTCGCATCCGGCGCGGTTGCGGGCCTGGTCGCCGTGACGCCGGCCGCGGGTTTCGCCGGACCGGTGGGCGCGCTCATTCTCGGGCTCGTGGTCGGGCCGATCTGCCTTTTCGCCTGCTCGGGCCTGAAGAGCTGGCTGAAGTACGATGACAGCCTCGACGTGTTCGGCATTCACGGCGTCGGCGGCATTGTCGGCGCCATCGGCACCGGCATCGTCGTCAACCCCGCCTTCGGCGGCGCCGGCATCGTCGACTATGCCGCCGGCGGCGCGGCCGTCTATCCAGGCCTAGTGACGCAAGTGATCGCCCAGCTGAAGGGCGTGGCCGTCACCATCGCCTGGTCCGGCGCCGGCAGCTTCGTCGTCTGGGTGATCGCGCGCGGCCTCACCGGCGGACGCGTCAGCAAGGAAATCGAGCACGAGGGCCTCGACTACGCCGAACACGGCGAGGTCGCGTACCACAGCTGACGCTGCGCGGGATTGGGGATTGGGTGCGCAACGGTTCGAAAATCGGCGGCGTTCCCAATCCCTAATCCCCTATGCCTAATCCCCAAGTAACCCTGTTCGCAGCCGAAACTTCACCGCTCGTTTACCGGCAGGGCCAAAAGTCCGGGCCTCGAACTCGGCTGCAAGCGAGCGCTCCACGTTCATGACTGACGACGCCTATCCGAACGGGGGAAGAATCCCCGCCGCCAGCAGTTCCGCCGCCGCGCGACTGGCGCTGAAGCGCGCGACGCTCGCCATCGGCGCCGGCGTGTTCGGCGCTTACGGCCTGGGCGCTGTGCTCACCTATTCGCCGGAGGACCCGAGCCTCAACACCGCCGCCAATGGCGTGCCGCACAATCTGTTCGGCGGGCCGGGCGCGGTCGTCGCCGATCTCGCCGTGCAAGCCTTGGGCGCCGCGGCGCCGCTGATGATGCTGGCCTTGCTTGCGGCAGGCGTGTTGCGGGTGATGCGCCGCCAATTGGTCGCGCGCATCGACAAGCGCCGCGTCGGCGCGGCGAGCCTGGGCATTCTGCTGCTCGCGGCGGCGGCGACCACAATCCCAACGCCCGAAGGCTGGCCGCTCGCCACCGGCTTCGGCGGTTTGTTCGGCGATGGCGTCGCCGGCTTGATCAGCGGCCTCGCCTCGATGCCGGGCCTGCCCTTCCCGCACATTTTGACCGGCATTGTTTGCGCCATCGGCGGCGTGCTCGCCAGCGGCTGGGCCTTCCAGGTGCGCGCCGAGGACGTGAAGACCGCCGCGCAAGCCGCGCGCCGTGCAGCGGTTGGCGGCGCCGCCGTCACACAACGCGCCATCGGCTACGTCGCGGAGAAAACGCGGCGCGAGCCCGACGCTGAAACCACGCCGCGCCGGACCATCGCCGATGAAAACGCCGAACGCGCGCCGCGCCCGCGGCCCGAACGGCAGCGGCCGATGCCGCCGACGCGCGAGCCTGCCGAAGCAACAAAGCGCGAGCGCCCGGCGCCGCGTCCGGCCAAGAAGGAACGCCAGCACTCGCCGCAGCTGTTCGGCCGCGACTTCGATCTGCCGGACACCGATCTGCTGGCGACGCCCAAGCAGCGCGTCACGCACGCCGATCCGCAGACGCTGCACGCGATGAGCCGTCAGCTGGAAGGCGTGCTCGCCGATTTCGGCGTGCAAGGCGAAGTGCTCAGCGCGCGCCCCGGCCCCGTGGTGACCCTGTTCGAGTTCGAACCCGCCGCCGGTGTGAAGTCGTCACGCGTCATCGGCCTTTCCGACGACATCGCCCGCACCATGAACGCCACAGCCGCGCGCGTCGCCGTCATCCCCGGCCGCAACGCTATCGGCATCGAGTTGCCGAACGCCAAGCGCGAGACCGTGTTCCTGCGTTCGCTCCTGAACAGCGCTTCGTTCGCCGGCACGCAAGGCGATCTGCCGTTGGCGCTGGGCGAGACCATCGAAGGCGATCCCTTCGCCGCCGACCTCACCAAAATGCCTCACCTGCTCATCGCCGGCACCACCGGCTCGGGCAAGTCGGTCGGCATCAACGCCATGATCCTGTCGCTGCTCTACCGGCATACGCCGGACGAGTGCCGCTTCATCATGATCGACCCCAAGATGCTGGAACTCAGCGTCTATGAGGGCATCCCGCATCTGCTGCACCCTGTCGTCACCGATCCGAAGAAAGCCGTCGTCGCGCTCAAGTGGACCGTGCGCGAGATGGAGGATCGCTATCGCCGCATGTCGAAGCTCGGCGTGCGCAACATCAACGGCTACAATGAGCGCGTCAGCGATGCGTTGGCGCGCGGCGAACGGCTCGAACGCACCGTGCACGCGGGCTTCGATCCGACCTCAGGCGAGCCGATCTACGAAACCCGCGAGCTACCGCTCGAGCCGATGCCCTACATCGTCGTCGTCATCGACGAGATGGCCGACCTGATGATCACGGCCGGCAAGGAAATCGAAGCCGCCGTGCAGCGCCTGGCGCAAATGGCGCGCGCCGCCGGCAT
>LWDN01000047.1:0-41820 GCA_002083515.1 Proteobacteria bacterium HN_bin10 | reverse complement strand
GTCGACGTCATCACCGGCACGATCAAGGCCAACTTCCCGACCCGCATCTCGTATCAGGTCACCTCGAAGATCGACTCTCGCACCATCCTCGGCGAGCAAGGCGCCGAACAATTGCTCGGCCAGGGCGACCTGCTGTTCATGGCCGGCGGCGGCCGCATCCGCCGCCTGCACGGGCCGTTCGTCACCGACGCCGAAGTCGAGCGCGTGGTCGGCATGCTGAAAGAGCAAGGCGCGCCGCAATATCGCACCGACGTCACCCAGGAGCCGAACGAGAACGGCGGCGACGACAATCCGGAATTGTTCGACGGCGACGGCGACAGCGACGGCCTGTTCGAGCGCGCCGTCGAGATCGTCACTCGCGACCGCAAGGCCAGCACCTCCTATCTGCAGCGGCGCCTGCAGATCGGCTACAATCGCGCCGCCACGTTGGTCGAGAAGATGGAAAAGGCCGGCATCATCTCGGAAGCCAATGCCGCCGGGAAACGCGATATCCTGGTCGATGTGGTGGACGAGGATTAGGTCCCATCCCTAATCCGCCGCTAACGCTTCTTACTGACCGGTTTCGCAAGCATTGAAGCGGCAAATTTGGTGCGGGGGCAATTTTGACGACGGCAGAAGTGCGTCTTGCGTATGCCTCTTGCAGCCCAGATAGCCAAAGCCCGCGCGCGCCAGCGTCCGCGTCCCGCGCGCACGGTCGCTCCGGAAGAGCCGCTTGAGCTCACCGCCGCCGATGTCGCGCCGGCGCTGTGTGATGAAGCGCCGCGCGACGAAGCGCCGTTCGAGCCGCCGCCGCTCGACGACATTTTCGGACTGAACGAATGCGAGGCTGACGAGGCTTCGCTCACGGCGGAGTGCGTCGCGCCCGCGCCGCCGCCGTTCGACGACGAGGCGCCGTTCGATCCGCCCGAGTTTGACGACGAGCCGGTGTTCAAGGCGCCGGCGCCGGCGCCCGCGCCGGTGTCTGCGCCAACGCCGCCCCACCCGGCGCCCGCGCTGGTTCTCAAAACCGAGGCGCCGCGCGAACGTCCGCTGCCGGCGATCAAGATCTACGCCAGCTGGGATCGCCCTGAGGCCGAGGCGCTCATGCGTGCGCTCGCCGCCGACCCGCGCTTGGGTCGCGCCGAAATCGAGGTCGCGCGCGGCGGGCTGGACGGCGCGGCCTCTCATTGCGCCGCGCACGAGGCGCCTGACCTGCTGATCCTCGACACGACGCTGCAAGGCGCCGCGATCCTCGCGGAGCTCGACCGCGTGCGGGCCGCGGCGCCGCGCGCGGCGATCGTCGTCATCGGCGGCGTCAACGACATTACGTTGCTGCGCGAACTCGCCGCCCGCGGCGTCGCCGAATACGTCGTACCGCCGGCCAGCGCCGATGCGCTCGCCTCAGCGCTCTGCCGGCTGTTTGCGAACGCCGCGCCGGCGCGCGTGATCGCGGTCATCGGCGCGCGCGGCGGCGTCGGCGCCTCGACCATCGCCCACAACCTCGCCTTCTCGATCGCCGAGCGCCAGCGCGCCAAGACCACGCTCGTGGATTGCGATCTCTCCGCCGGCTCGGCCGCATTTCAGTTTCAGCGACGCGCGGAGCTTTCAGTGGCCGACGTGCTCGCCGCCGGCGACGGCGCCGAAGACACGCTTTCGCACGCGCTTGAAGCCGTCACGCCGCGTCTCAATCTGCTCTGCGCGCCCGAGCGTATCGCGCTGGCGGACGTCGATGTCGATGCATTCTCGCGCGCGTTGGCGGAACTTCGCCGCACCGCCGCCTACGTGGTGCTCGATCTGCCGCACCTCTGGGCGCCCTGGGTGCGTGCGGCCCTGCGCGAAGCCGACGAGGTGGTGATCGTCGCGGCGCCAGATCTCGCCAGCCTGCGCAACGCCGACAACATGGCGAAATGGCTGCGCAGCGTTCGCGCCGATGCAAGCCCGCATGTCGTGCTGTCGATGACCGCCGTGCCGAAGCGGCCCGAGATCCCGCTCAGGGATTTCGCCGAGGCGATTGGCATCGAGCCAACCACAACAATCGCTTTCGAACCGGAATTGTTCGCCCGCGCGACAGAGAGCGGTCAGATGATTTACGAGGCGATGCCCGACGCGAAAGCGGCGCTGCAGCTCGACACGCTCGCGTCATTGCTCACCGGTCGCCCTGCGCAAGCAAAACCGGAACGCCGCAGCGCGCCACCACCCGAACCGAAATGCGAACCGCAGCAGGCGCCAAATGTCACGCCGCTCACGCACAGGAAGAAGCCGCGAGCCGCACGGACCGGCTTCGTAGCGCTGCAACAGCCCCCGCCGCCCCGCCGCTCAACCGGCCTGGTGCGCGCCGCCGTGGCCATGCTGGCGCTCGCCGGCGCCGGGCTGTGGCATGTGCAACAAAGCGCTGACGCGCAGAGCGCCGGCCGCGAAGCTACTCTATCTCCCAGTTGATCTCGCCACGCACCTCCGCCGGCACGCGCTGGCAGAGCGCGTCATGCAGCGCCGCGTGCGTCTCCGCGCGCGGGGCGCGGATGACGTAATCGATGCGGCTCTTGGAGAACGATCGGTCTTCGCTGATGATCTTGCAGCCCATGGCGACAAGCGCGGCGCGATAGGCCTCGGCCGCTTCCTTCACTTTGCCCTTCGGGATTTCGTGCACCTCCATCTCGCACACCGGATGACCGTCGAAGGCGTAGATCAGCACCCATGAGAACAGCGTCGCCATCACCGCGAAATGCGGGAGGTTGAGGCCGGCGATCAGGCCGATGAGCGTCACCATGATCAGGCGGCTGGTGTCGCGCGTGGAGGCCGCGTCGGTGCGAAAGCGCATGAGGCCGCCGAGCCCGAAAATCACGAAGCCGACGACCATGCCGTATTCAAGCACGATCTCGCCCACCACCGCGCCCACCAGCGCGTACATGATCAGGACCTTGGGGAGTTCGGCTTCCTCGCGTGTGTCGACGGTGCGTGCGGTGGTCGGATGAAAGGCGATGGCGGCGCCCAGAACAATCGCCAGAACCAGCGCCGCAAACGACTGGATCAGCGCCCCGGTGTCGAGAAAGCCCGCCCACCCTATCGAGGGCAAGTCCCGCCCCATATCAGCAAACATGCCCTCAAACCCCGCGAATCGTCACCCGATCAAGCGCCCGGCAGAGACCAAAGCCAAGCGCTCTCCGCGCTCAGGTGAATACAAACTGAAGCCGACGGCCGACTTCCGGTCGTTGCAGGCCCTTTTTTTCGCCATCGGCTTTGGGCACATGGGCGGCCATGAACAGACGCTCCGCCCTCCTCGCTCTCGCGGCCTTGCTGATCGCCCCAGCCACGCACGCTCAGCAAGCCACGCCGGTCGTGCTCGAGGGCGCGGCGCGCACCGCGGGCATCGCCCAGGCCAATCAGGCGCTCAATGCCGTGCAACGCCTGCAGGGCCGGTTCGTCCAAACCTCGCCCGGCGGCGGCCGCGCCAGCGGCATGTTCTATCTCGAACGGCCTGGAAAGCTCAGGTTCGAGTACGATCCGCCGGCAGCGTTGCTGATTGTCGCCGACGGCAGCGTCGTCGCCATGCGTGATCGCGAATTGCGCACCACCGAACGCACGCCGCTGCGTTCGACGCCGCTCAACATCATTCTTGGCCGCACGATCAATCTGGAGCGCGATGCGCGGGTTCTGCGCGTTTCACGCGCCGGCCCGTGGCTGCTGATCACCGCGCGCGATCGCGGCGGCCAGACCGACGGTCAGATCACGCTGCAATTCTTTGGACCGCAGCTGGAGCTGCGTTCGTGGGACGTGATCGACGCTACCGGCGCCCGCACGCGCATCACGCTGTCGGACATTACGCGCCCGGCGAGCCTCGACCGCAGCCTCTTCCGGCTGGAAGACATGCTTGAAAACCGCCGCCGCTGAGAGATTAAGGCAAACAAAGGCAAGGATTTTCGCCAGTCCAATCCTTGATTTTTTCGCCGATGTGGCGTATGTGCAACGCAGCTGCCGCACATCCCCCTGGATGGCGTCAATCCCCCCGCTGACGGCTCCAGCGCGGCGGCTTTGCCGGACTCCCCTGCCGGCGAAAGAGCGCCCCCCTCAAGGCGCGACATTGAGGCCCGGTCGCTGAATGCGATCGGGCCTCTTTGAATTTCGGGACGCTTCATAGCAGTATTTCCCACCGGCTCGAATCGGTAGCGCAATGCAACAACTTATTTGTCAAGTCCAATTATTGACATGGGCGGCGACCACCTCCCAATTGAAGGGAGCGCAGGAAGGCGAATGAGCACCAGAACCATCAACGCGATTGTCTTCAAGGAAGGCGATGTTTGGGTCATCCAAGGGATCGAGCTGGACATTGTCGCAAGAGCATCCAACGTCGCGGACGCGCCCGAGGCTTTCATGAGAGCCGTGGCAGATAACGCAGTTATCACAGAAGAACTTGGACGCGCGCCCCTCGCAGGAATTAGGCCGGCACCGGAACATTTTCGACTTATGTTTGAGCGGGCCAAGACAGCGCTAAGTCTTGTGCAGGACGTGACATTTCCGAGACTCCCGGTAAATGACGTGCATCTTCGCCTCTCCAGTGAGGCCCTTGCATAGGACGTTCACGTGCCGGTTCCGGTGGGGCCATGGCCATGGCCAACAGTGAGGGAATTGAAGACGCTCTTCGTTGCCATGGGATGCGAGCTTCGCGAAACGAAATCGCTTGTGGTGGATGAGGAAGGGAGTGCACGAACGATTCCGTTCTTGTACAGCGAACTCACGGACGATTTCGTTTCGCTGAGAGATTATGATGACGATGATCGACTCTCTTGGCTTGAAGTAGAAAACTGGGAACGTCGCTTGGGTGTGCAGATTCCGCGCGGCGAAACAAACTGATCTCCCACATGCTGAGAATCGCGACCTGGAACATCAATTCGGTGCGCCTGCGCATCGCCATGGTCTGCCGATTTCTGGCCGAGGCGAAACCCGACGTCCTGTGTCTGCAGGAGATCAAATGCCGCGACGGCGAGTTTCCGGCGAAAGCCTTCAGAGAAGCCGGCTACAAACACCTGCACGTTGTCGGCCAGAAAGGCTGGCACGGCGTCGCCATCGTTTCGCGCATCAAGCTTGAACCGATCGAGGCGCCGCCGATCTGTCCAAAGAAGGAAGCGCGCATCGCGGCGGCCCGCATCGATGGCGTCGAGGTGCACAATCTCTATGTGCCGGCCGGCACCGATGTGCCCGATCTCTCCAACCCGAAGTTCGCGCACAAACTCAAAGTGCTGGACCGGATGAAATCGCTCTACAAGAAGCGCAAAGGCGGCGCGCCGACCGTGCTTGTCGGCGATCTCAACGTGGCGCCAGGCGAATTCGACGTCTGGAGCCACAAACAGCTGCTCAATGTCGTGTCGCACACGCCGGGAGAAACGGATCGGTTGAACGCCGTCCGCGATCTCGGCGGGTTCGTTGATCTCGCGCGCAAGCACAAGCCCGATCCGGAAAAGCTCTACACCTGGTGGAGCTATCGCAGCCCGAACTGGACGAAGAACAATCGCGGCCGCCGCCTGGACCACATCTGGGCAAGCGAGGACTTGGCGGCCGCCTCCCAAGGCGCCGCCTTCCAGATTCACGTGCCCTGCCGATCCTGGGAGCGGCCAAGCGATCACGTGCCGGTGGTCGCCGGGTTCCGGTTGTAAGCGGTCCGGGCGAGTCTCCCGTCAAAAAAGCAGGGCAGGGCTCAGAATTGACACCGGTGTCAACTTCCCTGATTGCGTACGCCGCAGTGGCCCAGCGGACACGATTGACCTAAAGAACCGCTCCAAGACACCGAGCAACGACAAGCGCGCCGGTTCCCCGGGGAACACGGCGCCCGGAGGAATTTCGTGACCGCCCAGATCGCCGGCCTGCATCCCGCTCCGACCAAGCACAAGAAACTGATCGCCTGGGCGGAGGAGATCGCGGCTCTGACCAAGCCTGAGCGCGTCTATTGGTGCGATGGCTCGGAAGCCGAATGGCGGCGCCTGACCGGCGAACTCGTTGCAGCCGGCACGCTAAAACAGCTCAATCCGGAAGCGCGTCCGAATTCGTTCTACGCAGCCTCCGACCCGAAGGATGTCGCGCGCGTCGAGAAGCAGACCTACATCTGCTCCGAAAATCGCGAAGACGCGGGACCCACAAACAATTGGGTTGCGCCGGCGGAGATGCGGGCCAAGCTCAAGGTTTTGTTCGACGGTTGCATGCGCGGACGCACGCTTTACGTCGTGCCATTTTGCATGGGCCCGCTGGGTTCGAAAATTTCCCAACTCGGCGTTGAGATCACCGATTCAGGATATGTCGCCGCATCGATGCGGATCATGACGCGGATGGGCAAGGCCGCGCTCGATCAGCTTGGCGACGACGGATTCTTCGTGCCGGCGGTCCACACTTTGGGCGCGCCGCTGTCGCCTGGGCAAAAGGACGTGCCCTGGCCCTGCAATGAAGAGAAGTGGATCGTCCACTATCCTGAAACCCGCGAAATTTGGAGCTTCGGCTCCGGTTATGGCGGCAACGCATTGCTCGGCAAGAAGTGCTTCGCGCTACGCATTGCTTCGGTGATGGCGCGCGACGAAGGCTGGCTCGCCGAGCATATGCTGATCTTGAAGCTCACCAATCCAAAGGGTGAAGCCAAATACATAGCAGCCGCGTTTCCCTCGGCGTGCGGCAAGACCAATCTCGCCATGCTGCAGCCAACCATCCCCGGCTGGAAGGCGGAGACGATCGGCGACGATATCGCCTGGATGCGCTTCGGCGATGACGGGCGCCTTTACGCCATCAATCCGGAAGCCGGCTTCTTCGGCGTCGCCCCAGGCACCAGCGCCAAGACCAACAAGTCGGCGCTCGATACGCTTTACGCCAACACCGTGTTCACCAACGTCGCACTCACCAAGGACGGCGATGTCTGGTGGGAAGGCTTGAGCGATCCCCCGCCTGCGGGCCTCACCGACTGGCAAGGCAATCCGTGGCTGCCGGATTCCAAGTTTCCGGCGGCGCATCCGAACTCGCGCTTCGCCGTGCCCGCCGGTCAGTGCCCGGTGATCGCGCCCGAGTGGGAAGACCCGAAAGGCGTGCCGATCGACGCCATCTTGTTCGGCGGCCGTCGCGCCAGCGCCGTGCCGCTGGTGACCGAAGCGTTCGACTGGGCGCACGGCGTATTTCTGGCGTCGAACGTCGCCTCCGAAGGCACCGCCGCCGCGGAAAACAAAGTCGGCGAACTGCGCCGCGATCCGTTCGCGATGCTGCCCTTCTGCGGCTATCACATGGGCGATTATTTCGCGCACTGGCTGCGCATCGGCGAACGCAAGGGCGCCAAACTGCCGAAGATTTTCTTCGTCAACTGGTTCCGCAAGGATCAGAACGGCAAGTTCATCTGGCCAGGTTTCGGCGACAATGCGCGCGTGCTGAAGTGGGTTTTCGAGCGCATCGACAACAAAGCTGCCGCCACCGAAACACCGATCGGCAACGTGCCCGCCAAGGGCGCCCTCGACGTCAGCGGGCTGAATATCAGCGACGAGGCGCTTGACACGCTGACCGGCGTCGACCTCGACGTCTGGGCGGAAGAGGCCGACCTGATCCCCGCCCATTATGAGAAATTCGGGGACCGGCTGCCGCAGCGGCTCTGGGACGAATACGCCGCTCTGGTCGAACGCCTAGGAGCAGCGCGAGCGGGCAAGCCGATCAGGACCGCCCGCGCGCCAGGAACGCACGCCGCCACGCAGACAGACGCCGTAGCGACGTAACCCACAAGCTATGGGCCGTTCACAGGCGCAGCAGGCGCGCGGCAATTCGCTGCGCGTAAGCTGCACGCCATCGGCCATGCAATCCTGCCCCAGAGAACCGAGCCCACGGCGCCGCCCTTCCCCGCGCGGCGCCAATCACCTACATCGTCGCGCCAACACCAAGGAAGACGCTTATGGATTGGGACATCGCACCGCTCATTTCGGACCCGGCGGCATGGGCGGCGCTCATCACGCTTGTCGTGATGGAGGTCGTCCTTGGGATCGACAATCTCATCTTCATATCGATTCTGACCAATAAATTGCCCGCCGAACAGCGCCAGCGCGCGCGCCGCATTGGCATCGGCTTGGCGTTGCTGATGCGCCTGGTGCTGCTCTCGACCATCGCGATCATCGTGACGCTGACCAGTCCGATCTTCGATCTGGGCCTTGTCGGTTCACCTGATGCTCATGGAAATCCGACGTTCGAGACCGCCTTCTCCTGGCGCGATCTGATCCTGATCGCCGGCGGCTTGTTCCTCGTCTGGAAGGCGACCAAGGAGATTCACCACAACGTCGATCCAACGCCGACGACCGACGTTCTGGACAAGAAGCAAATCGTCGCCGCCAATTTCGGCGCGACAATCTTCCAGATCATCCTGCTCGATCTGGTGTTCTCTATTGATTCAATCCTCACCGCCGTTGGCATGACCGATCATGTCCCGATTATGGTGGCCGCTGTCGTCATCGCGGTCACGGTCATGTTGCTCGCCGCCGATCCGGTTGGCGACTTCATTCACAAGAACCCCACGGTCGTGATGTTGGCGCTTGGCTTCCTGCTCATGATCGGCATGGTGCTGATCGCGGAGGGTTTCGGGGTTCATGTGCCGAAGGGCTACATCTATGCGGCAATGGCGTTCTCGGCGCTTGTCGAGGGCCTCAACATGATGTCGCGCAACGCTGTGAAGCGGCGCGGCGGCGCAAAGGCTACGCCGCCGCCGGCGCAATAGGAGGATTTCATGCGCGCACTAGCAGCCATCGCAAGCCTTGCCGCATTGGCGGCCTGCGTTTCTCCCGCACAGATCACAACGACACAGCTGCTGGCCGCCGACGCCGCCACTTCGCTGGCGGTCGGCGAGCGCGTCACGCAGATCGTGTCGAGCCGCGAGGGCGGCGAGGGTCAGGACGCGATCGTCAGCCTCAGCCTGCGTCACGCCGATGGGCGTGCGTTGAGCTTCCAGGAAGGCAACCACACGCCCAACGACCTGATAGCCACCGGGGCCGGCGGCGCCCTGGCTCAGATCATGGGCTTGCCCGGCGAGGAGACGACCCGCCTCTTCCATGCGACGGCCGCCGATAGCCAAAACGCGTTCTTCTGCGGCCCCGACGGTCCCGCTGCGATTGGAACCTATGAGGGCGCCGATGGCGTCTTGCAGATCGTCGGCCTGCGGCAAGCGATCGCGTTCGAGACGAGAGCCGACGGCGTGACGGAAGCGCTGCCCTACTCGCCCGACCAGGTGTGCGCGCGGCTGCGCTTCCGTCGAGGCTGACGCTTCGTGGCGGCGCGCGCTACGGCGTAGGCAAGCTCAACGAGGCTTGGCCGAACGCATAGCGCCAACCCTCCGGCGTGCGCACGTAGGTGTCGCTGAACCAGAGGCGGCGGTCGAACGGACCGTCAGGGCCCGTGCCCTTGAGCCAAAGCAGGGCGGTGACGATGGCGGTGTCGTCGCCATAGAGGCGCACGGTCTGCGTACCCTCCTCTTCGACTTGCCGCTCGTAGATGAATTCCTGCTCCCGCGCCGAGCGCAGCAAATCCTCGCGCGTAAACACGGCGCCGCGACCCACGACCAAAATCATGTCTGGGTGGAGAATGCGCGCCATCGCGTCGGCATCGTTGCGCTCGACCGCGGCCTGGTACTCGGTATCGAGCGCGGCCACCGCTGCGCGGTCTTGTTCGGGCGTCGCGTGGGCGAGCACGGGCATGAGCAGAACTCCAAGCGCCACGGCCGCGCCGCGCGCCTTCTGAATCGGGGACACTCGCGTTTCTCCTGGGGAGGATCGACACGCCCAGCATCGTGAAACCGGACGGCGATGCTCGCCGTTTCCGGACTTCGCTGGCGCCGCTCGTCGATGACGAACGTCAGAACTTCGAATAGCCGCCGTCGATCAGAATCGAGTCGCCGTTGTGGAAACGCGACGCATCGCTGGCGAGGTAGACGGCGATGCCGCCGAACTCTTCCGGCTTGCCCCAGCGGCGGTACGGCACGCGGGCGATGACGTTCTTGGTGAAGACGTCGTTCTCTTGCGCGGCGCCGGTCATGTCGGTCGCGATCCAGCCAGGCAGGATGGCGTTGGCGCGCACGCCGTAACGTGCGAACTCGACCGCGATGCCGTTGGTGACGGAGATGATCGCGGCTTTGGTTGCGGTGTAATCCTGATTGCGCGCGGCGCCGAAGAGCGCGCCGAGGCTCGCCACCGCCGCGATCGAGCCGCCGGGATCGCCGGCTTCCGCGCGCGCCTTCATGTGCCGGCACGCTTCGCGCATGGTCCAGATCATGCCGTCGAGGTTGATCGCCATGACGCGGCGATAGTCGTCACCGCCGATGTCGAGGAACGACTTCCAGCGATTGGAGACGCCGGCATTGGCGAGGCAGGCATCGACGCGGCCGAACTCGGCAAGCGTCGCGTTGAAACCCGCGACAACATTGGCTTCGGTCGACACATCGACGATGCGCGCGTTGACCTTCGTGCCATGCGCCTTCAGCTGTTCCAGCGCCCGCGCGTTCTTGTCCGGGTTGGTGCCCCAGATCTCGACACTCGCGCCCGCCTGCGCCAACGCATCGGCCATGCCCAGGCCAATGCCCGCCATTTCCGCCGGTGACAAGCGCGACGCGGCCAGTGAGGTCGAAGGGTTTGTACATTGAAACAATTCCTTTACCGCCGAGAACGACGCTTCGGACATGCCGCTACCTGTCATTTCACCCGACCCCGTGCCCTCCTCCGACGACCTAGCGAGGCACGGCTACTCAGGCACAATTCCCGCGCACGGGCTAGCGGATCAAATGCACCTCTTCTTTGCAAAGAACAATTGGCGCGCGGCGCTCTCGGCGCTGGATCCAAATGCTTTCTTGGTCCCAAAAGTCAAAGACATACGTTGGTACAACGACTACCTCAGCAGCGACAATGCTTGGCGTAGACAGAAGCGGCGCGTATTGAAGGCTGCCGACCACGAGTGCCAGTGTTGCGGTCGCGCGGCCACCGAGGTTCACCACCGAGACTATCGTCCGCGCGTTTTGGCTGGCGATGATGACACACCTCTCGTAGCCATCTGTCGCCCCTGCCACAACAAAGTGCACGAAGACGGCGAGTATCATAGGTCCGAGCGTACTTTGCTAGCGTTGGTTGCCGACCGAGAAGCGCAAGAACAAGCGTGGCGCGACGCCGAATTCTTTGTTCGATGATTAAAGGAACGAATAAGGATCAACATCGATCTGCACGCGCACGGCGCTGTGCAGTTTCACCCGCGCGGACCACGCGGCCAGAAAGGCGCTCACGTCGACGCCGCGATTGGCGCGCACCAGAAAGCGCCGCCTGTGCATGCCGCGGATGACCGAAAGCGGCGCCGGCGCCGGGCCCCAAAGATCCAGACCTTCAACGACCGGCGCTTTCTCCCCCATCGCTTTGGCGGAATCATTGGCAAGCTGTTCGTTGGGCGCGGAGACGATCACCGCCGCCAGCCGCCCATAGGGCGGCATGCCGGCGGCCTCGCGCTCGGCGATTTCAGCCGCGAAGAAGGCGTCGCGATCCTGCGCCGCGAGCGCCTGCATCACCGGCTCGTGCGGCGCGTAGGTTTGGATGAGCGCCCTGCCCGGCTTTTCGTGACGGCCGGCGCGGCCGGCGACCTGGCTGACCAATTGGAAGGTGCGTTCGCCGGCGCGGAGATCGCCGCCCTTCAGCCCCAAATCCGCATCGACCACGCCGACGAAAGTCAGATTCGGAAAGTTGTGGCCCTTGGCGACGATCTGGGTGCCGATGAGAATGTCGATCTCGCCCTGCTCCATGCGCGCCACCAGCGCCCGCACGGCCTCGCCATTGGGCGTCGTGTCTGAGGAGAAAATCTCGATGCGCGCATTCGGGAAGCTCTCGCGCACCTCTTCCTCAATGCGCTCGACGCCGGGACCGATGGACACGAAGGCGTCGACCGCCTTGCACTCGGGACATTCCTTCGGCTTCGGCATCGAAAAGCCCGTTAGGTGGCAAACAAGCCGCCCCGAATAGCGGTGCTCGACCAGCCATGAATCGCTATCGGGCGAGCGCATGCGATGGCCGCAGGCGCGGCAGAGCGTCAACGGCGCGTAGCCGCGGCGGTTCATGTAGAAGAGCGATTGCTCGCCGCGCAACAAAGCGTTCGCGGCGGCGGTGATGAGTTTGGGCGAAAGCCAGCGGCCCTTCTCCGGCGGATCGAGCTTCAGATCGATCAGCGCGACATCCGGCAATTCCGCCGCGCCGTGGCGCGACGGCAGCTGCACGTGCGCATAGCGGCCGGCGCGCGCATTGACCAAAGTCTCCAGCGACGGCGTGGCGCTGGCGAGGATCACCATGCAATCGCCGAGCTTGGCGCGGGCGACGGCCATGTCGCGGGCCTGATAGATGACGCCGTCCTCCTGCTTGTAGGACGAGTCATGTTCTTCATCGACGACGATGAGGCGCAGGTTCGGATACGGCAGGAACAGCGCTGAGCGCGCCCCGACGATAAGCCTGGCGCGCCCGGCGGCGATCTCGCGCCAGGCGCGGCGGCGTGCCTTCGGCTGAATGGCGGAATGCCACTCCACCGGCTGCACGCCGAAACGCGCTTCGAAGCGGCTCATCGCCGCCTGCGTCAGCGCGATCTCCGGCAGCAGCACCAACACCTGCGCGCCGGGATGCGTGCGCATCGCTTCGGCGGCGGCTTCGAGATAAACCTCGGTCTTGCCCGATCCGGTCACGCCATCGAGCAGCGCCACGTGAAACTTGTGTTCGCGCACAGAGGCGCACATTTGCTCCGCAGCGGCCAACTGGATTTCCGACAGCTCTTTGCCGCTGCGGCTGAGATCCGGCGCCGGGAACGGCGGATCTTCGCTGATCTCCAGCTTCGTCAAGGCGCCGCAATCGACCAAGCCCTTGACCACGGCTGAAGAAGTTTCGGCGCGGCGCGCCAGCTCCGCAGCGCTGACGGGCTCCTTCGCCGCTTCCTCCATCACCCGCCGGCGCGCCTCGGTGAGCTTGGGCGGCGGCTCGCCAGTCGGCGCCAAGACGATGTGGGTCGGCGGGGGAAACAGCGCCTCAGGCGAGCGCACCACCATGCGCACCAGATCGCCCGGAGGGCGCACAACGTATTTCGCCGCCCAGTCGACAAAAGCGCGGCTGATCTCGGGCACCGCCACGCCCGGAAGCACCTCTTCGATCGCCTTCAGGTTTGCGGCGCCCGGATGGTTGCGCTCCACCGCCCAGACTACCCCGCGCACCAAACGCGAACCGATCGGCGCGATCACATGCTGACCCGGCTGCAGATCGAGCGACGATGGCGCGCGATAGTCGAATGGCTCCGGCAGCGGCAACGGAAACAGCACCGCGATTTTGTCGAGCGTGTCGGCCTGATATTCGGCGCCCTCCTCCGCCACCGAGAACAGCGGCCCGAGCGGCGGCGCCGCGCGGTTGCGCTTCAGCGCTTCCATGGCGCGGCGGCGGGCGGTCGAGTTCATCGCTTGCGAATCTAGGGGCGAAGCAGATTCGGCGAAAGCGCCGGATGTGGTTTGCCTGTCACTGAACGGCCCTTAACCTTCCTTTCTGACCTGTTCTTAGCCAAGGCGCGCGATCCTGGCGGCGCCATGTTGGCGAAGCTTCTGACCCGGCTCGTGCCGTTGCCAGCCAGCGCGCACGACCATCTGTTCACGACGTTCGCGCCCGACGGCGCGCCGCCGCAGGTGCTGCGCGCGCTCTGGGAACAATATCGCGATGCGCTGCCGGACGAGCCCGTGCCGCCGCAGCATGCGCACTACCGGGCGCTTGTTCGGCACATCGTTCGCGGCGCCAGTTGGCGCCGGCTCGATGATCTGGAGCTTCGGCGCGTAGGCTCGGCTTATGTCTGCTGCTTCGAGCGGTCCGAAGCGTTCGAATTTCAGCTCGCGCTCTGGCGCATCGATCCCTCATTTCGCCGCTTGCTCGTTCAAACGCGCGAACGCCTGATCGCCGAGCTCATGGCGCTCCACGCGGCGGAGAGCGAGCGCCGGGCGCACTTTTCGCGCTGGCGCGAGTGCCTAGCTGCGCCGCTCGATATCGAGGCGGCTTCGCTGCTTGGCCTGATTCAGCAGATGAAGCCGGACGATTGGCACGAGATCGTGCTGCATTGGGACTGGGATTGGGGCGTTGCCGAGATCGCCTGGATCGCGGGTCAGCGGACTTGCGATCGGGCGACGGCGTTGTTTGCGCTGTGTTCAGGCGGGGTTGCCGAGGTCGCGCTGCACCGCCATCGTCGCGGCGAGGATCATGCTGGCTTCGTTCGATCCCTGGCGGCGCGGCTGGAGGGCGGGTTCTATCCGAACGCGGAGCTGGGCCTCACGCTCAGCATGCGTCAGCGCCTCGGCTTCGAAACGGACCTCGCGGTCGCACGTTCTACCGGCGTCAGCCCCTGGCAGCTTCCCGTTGATCTGCTGGCGCACGAGGGCCGCGCGCACTTTCCGCGCTACGCCGTAAGCGATCGCCAGGCGCACTATCATTACGAGTATTGGCTCGAGCACTTGGCGCCGCGGAAGCGTTGACGAGATGTTGACGCGCGCGGAAGCATGATCGCCGCCCATGACGACGGCCGCCGCCCTGCTCGCACAATGGATCGCGCACCTGCGCGACGAGCGCCGTTTTTCGCACAACTCGGTCTCAGCCTATGAGCGCGATGTCGCCGCCTTTTTGGGCTTTTTGAGCGCACATTTGGGCGATGCGCCGACCGCGCGCGATCTCGCCGAACTAGAGCCGCGCGATCTGCGCGCCTATCTCGCGCATCGGCGGCAGGGGCCGGACGCGCTCTCGGATCGCTCGATCTCGCGTGCGCTGGCGGCGATCCGCAGCTTCTATCGCTACCTCGAACGCCGCCATAGAATCGCCAATGCGCGCCTCGCCCTGGTGCGCGGGCCGAAGTTGAAACGATCGCTGCCACGGCCGGTCTCCGAGGCCGGCGCACGGCATCTCATTGCTGAAGCCGTCGCAACAGGCGCCGACGATTGGCAAGGCGCGCGCGACGCCGCGTTGATTACACTTCTCTATGCGGCGGGCCTTCGCATTAGCGAAGCGCTGGCGCTGACCGGCGCCGATCTACCTTTGCCCGAAGTCCTGCGCATCGCCGGCAAAGGCGGCAAGGAGCGCGTCGTGCCCCTTCTGGCGGCGGCTCGTCATGCGGTCGATCGCTACGCCGAACTCTGCCCTTATGTGCTCGATGGCGATGCGCCGCTCTTCCGCGCCAGCCGCGGCGGCGCCTATTCGGCGCGCATGGCGCAGGCGCTGATGGAGCGGTTGCGAACGCGTCTTGGGTTGCCAGCGAGCGCTACGCCGCACGCTCTGCGGCACGCCTTCGCCACGCATCTGCTCGCCAACGGCGCCGATCTGCGCGCCATCCAAGACCTGCTCGGACACGAATCACTGTCGACGACTCAGAGCTACACGAGCGTCGAAGCGCAAAAAATTTTGCAGTCGTATCGCCGCGCGCATCCGCGTGCGTGACGAAAAATGCGCGCGCGCACTCCGCTGCGCGCCTTGAAAATCAAGGCTCGCAGAGAATTCGCGCAGTCATCGAAGAGACAAAAAATCGAACGCGCAGAAAAATTCGCGATGTTGCTTGCGGAAACTACTTGCAAACCAAATTCAGCGAAAAAAATACACGGAGAGTCAAACAACTCACCATCCAACGAACGAACCAACACAAGTAAAGATGAGGAAACGAAAATGGCTAAGAAGGTAAAGAAGGCGGCGAAGAAGCCGGCGAAGAAGGTGGCTCGTAAGGCGGTTCGCAAGGCCGCGAAGCGCAAGACCGCCAAGAAGACCGCGAAGCGCAAGCCGGCCAAGAAGACGGCAAAGCGCCGTACCAAGAAGGCGGCTGCTGCTTCGATGTAACGAAGTTTGGCAAGGGGGATGCGAAAGCATCCCCCTTCGCCTTTTCAGACACTGACAAAGGATCGCATGCGCTCTCCGGTCATTCGTTGTCCCCGCTCCCGCTACGAACGCCGCCGACTTTCGCGCTACGCTTTCAAACGCTGATCCTTCCAGCGCTTCCCGCGCTCTCCTTCCCCCAACAACATTCCAACCACCCATCGCTCTTGACGTTAGCACTTTGTTGTCTTACTTTGTTTTTCAAAGTTGATGCCGGAGGCAATCATGACGCGCGATGAAATGCTCGCGGATCTCGCCTATGCGCGCACGTTGGCCGAAGAAGGCCGGCATGCGCCCTTGATTGGCGGATCGTATTTGATCTTGTTCGGCGTGTTGCTGACCATTTGCTACAGCGTGCAGTGGGCGGCGATCTCGCAAGTCTTCCCCGTTCCTGGGCAATGGATCGGCCTTCTCTGGATCGGCTTCGGCGTCAGCGCGTTTCTCGGCATGACGCTGTTGCGGCGGCGCGTCATGCAGCTTCCGGGCGGCGCCGCCATTCCAAACCGCGTCGATCGCAACGTCTGGCAGGGCGTGACGGCGGCGATCTTGGTCGTAGTGGCTGGCACGGTCACGCGCGGGATCGTCAACAATGACTTCACCGCGCCCAACGCCATCGTCGCCGCCGGCTTCGGCCTCTATGGCGTCGCCCTTTATGTGACTGCGACCGCCGGCGGCCACGGCTGGCTCAAGACATTCGCCTTCTTGGCTTGGATCATCAGCGGCTTGCTCTGGTATTTCTTTAACGAGGCTTGGCTCTACCTGCTGGCGGCGGCGGGTTGCATCGCGGTGCTGATCGCGCCCGGCCTTATCATGTTGCGCCACGAACCGAAGACCGTGGTGTGAGGCGTGAGCAAGTTCGATCACACCGAGATCGACGACGCGATCCACGGTCGCCTGCGGCTGGGGATCATGGCGTATCTCTCGACCGTCTCCCCTGCTCCGTTCGTCGAGCTGAAGGCCAAGGTCAACGCCACCGACGGCAACCTATCCACGCATCTCTCGAAGCTCGAAGAAGCCGGGTACGTTCGCATCGAGAAGACCTATTCCGGCAAGAAACCGCTGACGCTCGTGCATCTCACCAAGCAAGGCCGCGCCGCGTGGATCGCCTACCTCAATCGCATCCAGACGCTGCTGAGCGCGGCGGAGTAGCCGCGCGCGCGTTCAGGCGCTCAAAGCCCAGCGGGCGACGCCGGGATAGGGCGGCTCGCCGATATCCGAGAACCCGCTTTTGGCGAGCGTCGCCGCGGCGTTCGAATCCTCGGCGTCCAGGTGCGCGATGACGCGCTTGGCGCCATTGGTCAAAGCCCAGGCCGCCAGTGTGCTGACGGTCTCAGACCCGTAGCCGCGGCCGCGGAATTCGGGCAGCAAGCCGAACGCCAACTCGACATCGCCATTTTCGTCGGGCCGCCCGATCAGAGCGGCAATGCCGACGAGACGCGGCGGCGCGCGCTCGCCTTCGTTGGCCAGTAGCGCCCAACCGTACCAGCCTTGGCCCTCCGGATCGTGCGCGAGATGCTCCTCCGCCCACGCGAACGACGCATGTTCGAACGGCGCCGGCGGCCACAGCGGCTCGTGCATGACGGCAATGGCGTTGAAGAAGGCCGCGCGGCTCGACGCCTGCAGCGCCGCCAGCTCGCGATCGAGCGCCAGCAGCGCCAGGCGCTGCGCAGTCAGTATCAGCAAGACCCGTTCTCCCCTCGCTTGCGACAGGGTGAGAAGACCTCAGGCCCGAGCCCGTGAAAAGTTAGCGTTCGGCAATTTTCACAGGCGATCACTCGTAAGCCGCCTCAGTCCTCAGAAACTTCCTCAAGTTCAGCACGAATGTCCTCCAGCGCCCGAACGATCATCTCTTCAAATGCGCTTCCCGATGTGGTCGCCTCGGCGTTGGCGATGGTCTCGGTCAATTGGCCCGCGAGCGCGTTGCTTTGCCCCGCCACAGCAACGAAGCGCACCAAGGCGGTTTGCAGTGCGAACAACCTCGACTCCATGATCAAGCGCCATTCGTCCTCAGGTAGGTGATCGCTCATCTCTGCTTCTCAAGCCTGCATCGTCCAACCGTCGACGCCCTTGGCGGCTTCGCGGATGGCTTCGCTCATGGTCGGGTGGGCGTGGCAAGTGCGGGCGATGTCCTCGGCGCTGGCGCCGAATTCCATCGCCACACAGATCTCGCCGATCATTTCGCCAACGCCGGCGCCGACCATGTGCACACCGACGATCTTCTTGGTCGCGACCTCTTCCAGCACTTTCACCAGACCGTCGGTTTCGTGATTGGTGCGCGCGCGCGAATTGGCCATGAATTGGAATTTTCCGACCTTGTACTCGACCCCGGCGGCTTTGAGCTCTTCCTCGGTGCGCCCGACGGCGGCGACTTCAGGATCGGTGTAGATGACGTTGGGGATCACATCGTAGTTCACGTGGCCCCAAAAGCCCGCGATCGTCTGCGCGACGGCGATGCCTTCCTCTTCCGCCTTGTGCGCGAGCATCGCGCCGGTGGTGACGTCGCCGATGACGTAGATTCCCGCAGCGCTGGTCTTGAGATGGCCGTCATGGGGGATGAAGCCGCGCGCATCAGTCTTGATGCCGACGCTCTCGAGGCCGAGGTTCTGCGTGAACGGGCGCCGCCCGATCGCCACCAGCACCACGTCGGCATCCAGCGTCCGCGCTGCGCCTCCCTTCGCCGGCTCGATCGCGACCTTGAGGCCGCCGGCCTGGCGTTCGACGCCGGTGACCTTGTGGCCAAGCTCGAACTTCACGCCCTGCTTTTTCAGGATCCTCTGAAACGCGGTTGAGATTTCAGCGTCGATGGTCGGCGTGATCTTGTCGAGGAACTCGACCACCGTGACTTCAGCGCCCAGGCGGCGCCACACCGAACCCAGCTCCAGGCCGATGACGCCGGCGCCAACGACGATCATTTTGCCCGGCACTTGTTTGAGCGAGAGCGCGCCGGTGGAGCTGACGATGCGTTGTTCGTCGATCTCGATGCCCGGCAACGGCATTGGCTCGCTGCCGGTGGCGATGACGATGTTCTTGGTCTCAAGCGTCTGCTTGGCGCCGTCCGCGCCAACGACCTCGACACGGCCCGCGCCGGCGATGCGGCCGAAGCCCTTGATGTAGTCGACCTTATTCTTGCGCATCAGGAACTCAACGCCCTTGGTGAGGCCGTCGACCGCGTCTTCTTTCTGTTTCAGCATTTGCGGCAGATCGAGCGAGAGTCCGCTGATCTTCACCCCCATGGCCGGAAACGTCTTCGCCGCCGCTTCATAATATTCGCTGGCGTGCAGCAATGCCTTCGAGGGAATGCAGCCGACATTGAGGCACGTGCCGCCAAGCTTGCCGCGGCCCTCGACGATCGCCGTCTTCAGCCCGAGCTGTCCTGCGCGGATGGCGCAATTGTAGCCGCCAGGGCCGCCCCCAATGATGACGAGATCATACGACATGACAGCTCCGGACCGGTGTTGAGATTCGGCCGGAACATAGGGCCGCCCATCGCGCGATCAATGCACGATTTAGTCGTGCTGCCCTGCGCGCCTGCGGACCCAGATCGTCCACCCAATCAACAGACCCGCCAGCGCCAGCGTCGACCAGCCGAAGGCGTCGCCGATGCGCGAATATATCGTAGGGACGCGACCGGCCGTTGGGATCGAGACGTTGTACGCGGTCTGCGGTCCGCTTGGCGCTTCGTGGAGCACCCGGCCATAGGCGTCGCTGACCGTGAGCAAGCCGTTGCGGGCGCTGCGCACCACCGCGTATCCGTTCTCGACGCCGCGCAGGACGGCCATGCGGCTATGCAGCCAGCCATCGTCGCCGAAGTCCCAGGCCGGCGCGAGCATCACATCGACGCCGGCATATTCCCGGCCGAGCGCCGGGAAGTCCAGATCCTTGCAGATGGCCACGCCGTAGCGGACGCCTTCGTGCGAGAAGATGAGCGGAGCGCCGCCAAGCTCGAAGTGCGACTCGAAGCCCGGGATCATGTGGCGCTTGTCGTAGCTCTGCCAGCCGTCGCGCATGAAGGCGAAGGCGCGGTTGAAGCGCCCTTCCTCTGCTTGATCGTCGGCGCCGGCGACAATCAGAATGTCGCGGCGGCGGGCTATTTCGGCGAGTTGCTCGATCGCCGCGGCGCGGTCGCCCGGCGGCAGATGCGCGATCTTCTCCGGCAACACCACCACGCTGCGGCCCTCGTCAGCGGCGCGTTCGATCTGCGGCGTGTAGGCGTTCCACACCAGGCGCCAATCGTCGGGAACGCCATCGAACTGATCGCCGGCGATGAGCGTGGCCAGCAAAAGGCGCGGCGCTTCGTTCGCGACCGGCATGACCGGGATGGGTGTGCGGAAGACGCCAAAGGCAAGCGCGCCGCCGACCACAAACGCGGGCGTCAGCGCAGCAAAAAATGCGCGCTTGGCGATGAGCAAGGCGACCGCGGATGCGAACAGCGCCACGACAAAGGTGATCGCCGGCGCGCCGCCGAGTGCCGCGGCCTGGATCGCGGGGAGGAAATCCATCTGGCTGTAGGCAAGAGAGCCCGCGCTGCCATGCGGGGACGTGGCGGCGATCAGCGTTTCGATGCCCGCCATCAAGGCTGGGAACACGAACACCGCAGCCCATGCCGGCAACAGACGCGCCGCGCTGCGCACCGCATACGCCATCGCGGCCCAGATAATCACCCGCGCGAGCGCGATGACGATAACCGGGACAATGCCGCCAAGGTCCATGAAGTAGCCGGCCATCAGCGCCATCGATCCAACGCCGGCGATGGCGCCGTAGGCCAGCGCGCCCTGCCGCGACGCGCCGACAGTTGCGATCAGCAGCGGGATCGGCGCCAGCCAAGCCAGCGGCCAGAATGGATTGAGGCTATAGGCTTGCGCCAGCAACGCGCCGGATATCAGCGCCGCGAAGATGCGTCCAAACAGCAGCATCCCCGCTCCCGAAGCTTAAGCGCCTTGCTTATCCCAATAGGCGCGGTCGGCGGCGTCGACGATGAACACGAACAGCCCGACGATCAGAATGATGGCGAGAATACCGATCTGCGCCTCCGGCGCGCCGAGATCTCCGAGCAAGGACTGAGGCTGGCGATAGACGTTGATGTCGATGCTTTGAACCGTGGCCAGCGCGCCGCCCTCGCTCGATTGCTGACCCCAGGCCCAGCGCCCGCCGTAGAGCGCGAAGCCGATGAGCCAAGTCCAGAACCCTTGCGTTCTGCGGATGAGGCGCACGGCTGAAATCAGAAAGAAAATCGCAGCGCCCGCGAGCAAGCCGACGTCGATCCAGGTGGCGTTCGCGGCGCCGGTCTGCTCGGCGGCGCTCCGCGCCTGCGCCACTTGGGCATCGACCGGCTCAAGCCCGGTCCCCGGCGCTTCGAAACCTGTAATGAGGCCGGCGGCGCCGAGCGCGCCTGCGATGCAGAGCAGCACCAGGGCCAGCATCGCCAGTATCGCCGGCCAGCGCAGAATGAACGTCATGGGGTCCCCTCCCACTCCGCTCCCCCGAGCGGGCGTGGGCCAATCTACCGGGCCGAGCGCGCCGCGCCAATGGGGCAGAGCGAAAGCGTTTAAATTCAGGGCTCTCGTCTCAGGCGGGGCGAGCCGCTAGCGTGGCCGGACGGAGGGAACGATGGCAAAAATCAGCGCATGGATGGCTCTGCTCGCCGCGGCCGCGATCGCGGCTTCGCTGGCGCTGGGCGGCGTTTTCGAGTTCAGCGCCGTCGGCCCAGTCGCGGCCGCGGCGCTGCTTGGCCTGGGCGCCTATCGCACGCTGCGCGCCATGAGCGGCGGCTTGAGATTGTTGTGCGGCGCTTGGGGCGTGTCGACCGGCTTGGCCTGGTATGCGCCGTCCTATAATTTCCCGGACTTCGTGCCCGGCGCCCTCGCAACCGGCGCGCCGGTGCTGCTGAGCGCGATCGGGCTGGCGCTGGTGGTGCTGCACAAGGAGAAGAAGGGCTAACCCGCGCGGGGATCAGAGGTCCAGCAGCATGCGCTCCGGATCCTCCAGACCTTCTTTCACCCGCACCAGGAATGTCACGGCTTCCTTGCCGTCAACGATGCGGTGATCGTAGCTCAGCGCCAGATACATCATCGGCCGCACCACCACTTGCTTATCAACCACCACCGGCCGCTCCTGGATTTTGTGCATGCCGAGGATGCCGGACTGCGGCGCATTCAGGATCGGCGTCGACATCAGCGACCCATAGACGCCGCCGTTGCTGATCGTGAAGGTGGCGCCCTGCAAGTCTTCGAGCTTCAGCTGGCCATCGCGCGCCTTGATTCCGAGTTCGCCGATTTCCTTCTCGATCTCGGCCATTGATTTGTGATCGGCGTCGCGCACCACCGGCACCACAAGCCCGCGATCGGTGCCGACGGCGATGCCGATGTCGTAGAAATTCTTGTAGATGATGTCGTCGCCGTCGATCTCGGCGTTGACGTTCGGGATTTCCTTCAGCGCCGCGATGCACGCCTTCACGAAGAAGGACATGAAGCCCAATTTCACGCCGTGGCGCTTCTCGAACGCGTCCTTGTATTTGTTGCGCGCCGCCATGATCGCCGACATGTCGGCTTCGTTGAACGTGGTCAGCATCGCCGCGGTGTTCTGCGCTTCCTTTAGGCGGCGGGCGATGGTGCGGCGCAGGCGCGTCATCGGCACGCGCTCCTCGCGTTCTCCGACGACCCGCGCCGCCAGCGGCGGATGGGCTGTCGCTTGCTGCTGAGCGGCGCTGCGCGTCTCGATGATCGCGAGCGCATCGGCCTTGGTGACGCGGCCGTCCTTGCCGGAGCCGCTGACGCCGGAGACATCGATGCCGCCCTCGGCGGCGATGCGCTGCACCGACGGCGGCGCTGGCTTAGCGCCGCCATTGACGGCCGCCGGTTGCGCGGGCTTCGGCGTTTCCGACTTCGGCGCCGGCGGTTCCTGCCGGCTGGGCGATCCGCTAGCGGGCTGCGCCCCTGCCCCGCCCAAGCGGCCGAGCAGCGCGCCGATGCCGACGGTTGAGCCTTCGCCGGCGACAATCTCGCTCAGAACGCCGGCTTCCGGCGCCGACACTTCGACGGAGACCTTATCCGTCTCAAGCTCGACGAGCGTCTCGTCCTTGCGCACGGCGTCGCCCGCCTTCTTCATCCATTTGGCGACGGTGGCTTCGCTGACGCTTTCGCCAAGAGTGGGCACTACGATATCGGTCATCAGGGATCACTTCGTTGTGGTGGTTCATCGTGACTGGGCAAGACGGGTGAGTCGGTGTGCGTCCAGAACACACCATCATTGCCGTTGTTCTTCTGAACAAGCCGTGTGCGCTTCGGGTCAATACCGCGCATCAGGCGCGCGTTGACGGCGATTCGCTCGGCATCGTCGGTTCCTGCCTGCGTGCTGTGGGTTGCGCATCCGCAGGTGCGGCAATGATGAAATTCCAGCTCGCGATCGCCCCACATGTAGATGAAGGTGTCCGGCGCGCCGAGGAAACGCACCTCCCGCTGCGGGTAGTAGGCCCAAAGGCCGCCATAGAGCCGGCAGTGCGAGCAATTGCAGTCGAGCACCCATTCGGGTTCTTCGGCCTCGAAGCGAACCGCGCCGCAATGGCAGGAGGCGCTCAGCGTGCTCATCTCAGCGCCTGCTCCAGCAGCGCTTCAAGTTCTTTCAAGTGCTTCGACATCTGGCCCGCCGCCGTCGACGCGCTCGCCGGGCGGCCGGCATAGCGCGCGCGCTTGGCCTTGATATCGAGCTTCTCGAGCGTCAGTTCAATCCAAGGTTCGGCGAACAAATAGCCGCCCATGTTCTTCGGCTCTTCCTGCACCCAGACCAGCTCGGCGCTCGGGAAACGCGCCAGCTCATGCATCATCGATTTCATCGGCCACGGATAAAGCTGCTCCAGGCGCAAGATGTAGACATCGGCGAGGCCGCGCTTCTCGCGCTCGTCCAGCAGATCGAAATAGACCTTGCCCGAGCAGATCAGCACACGCCGAATCTCGGCATCGGGCTTGAGGCGCAGCGCGGTGTTGCCGTTGTTTAGCTCCGCATCGTCCCAGAGCACACGATGGAACGACGTGCCCTCCGCCATATCGGCGAGCGTCGATACGCACTTCTTGTGCCTCAGCAGCGATTTCGGGGTGAACACGATGAGCGGCTTGCGGAAGCCTCGGTGCATTTGACGGCGCAAAACGTGGAAGTAGTTCGCCGGCGTCGTGCAATTGACCACCTGCATGTTGTCCTCGGCGCAGAGTTGCAGAAAGCGCTCGACCCGCGCCGAGGAGTGTTCCGGCCCCTGCCCTTCGTATCCATGCGGCAGCAACAATACGAGCCCGGACATGCGCAGCCACTTGCGCTCGCCCGACGAGATGAATTGATCGATCACGACCTGGGCGCCGTTGACGAAATCGCCGAACTGCGCCTCCCAAAGCGTCAATGTCTTCGGATCGGCGAGCGTATAGCCATACTCGAAGCCGAGCACCGCCTCTTCCGACAGGAGCGAGTCGATGACTTCGTAGTGGGCCTGGCCTGCGCGCATGTGGTTGAGCGGGGTGTACCGCTCTTCCGTTTGTTGATGGACGAAATGCGAGTGCCTCTGTGAAAAGGTGCCGCGGCAGGAATCCTGGCCGCTCAAGCGGACATTGAAGCCTTCGTCGAGCAATGTCGCGAAAGCCAGGTGCTCGGCGAGCGCCCAGTCGACGCCGGCCCCGTCCTCGATCGCCTTGCGGCGCGCCTCGACCACGCGCTGCACCGTCTTGTGCATGTCGAAATCGCGCGGGATTTCGGTGATCCGGCGGCCCAATTCGCGAAGCTTGGCGAGCGGCGCTTCGGTCTTGCCGCGGCGATCGTCGTCTTCCGGAAGCGTGAAGCCTGCCCAATCGCCATCGAGCCAGTCGGCTTTGTTGACGCGGTAGTTCTTGCCAGCTTCGAACTCCCGATCGAGGAAGGCGCTGAAATCGCTCTGCCATTGCTCGGCCTCGGCGGCGGTGACGACGCCCTCTTTGATCAAGCGCTCGGCATAGATTTGCAGCGTCGTCGGCTGATCCTTGACGCGCCGATACATGATCGGCTGCGTCATAGTCGGATCGTCGCCTTCGTTGTGGCCGAAACGGCGATAGCAGAACATGTCGATGACGACATCTTTGCCGAAGAGCTGGCGATATTCCGTCGCCACCTTCGCCGCGTAGACGACCGCTTCGGGATCGTCGCCATTCACGTGGAAGATCGGCGCTTGCACCATGAGCGCGACATCGGACGGGTACGGGCTCGAACGCGAATAGTGCGGCGCGGTGGTGAAGCCGATCTGGTTGTTGATGATGAAGTGCATGGTGCCGCCGGTCTTGTAACCGCGCAGCCCCGACAGCGCGAAGCACTCGGCCACGACGCCCTGGCCCGCGAAGGCCGCATCGCCGTGAATCAAGAGCGGCATCACCCGCGCGCGCAATTCCGCGAGCGCCACCCCCTCTTCGGTCCAGGTTGCGCGCTTGGCCTGCTTGGCGCGGGCTTTGCCCAGCACTACCGGATTGACGATCTCGAGGTGCGACGGGTTGGCGGTGAGCGAGAGGTGGACGTTGTTCCCGTCGAAGGCGCGGTCGCTCGATGCGCCCAGATGGTATTTCACGTCACCGGAGCCCAGCACATCGTCCGGCGTCGTCGAGCCGCCTTGGAATTCATGGAAAATCGCCTGGTAGGGCTTGCCCATCACTGCGGCGAGCACATTCAGGCGTCCGCGGTGGGCCATGCCCAGCACGATTTCCTCGACGCCGAGCGCGCCGCCGCGCTTGATGATCTGTTCGAGCGCCGGGATCATCGCCTCGCCGCCATCGAGGCCAAAGCGCTTGGTTCCGGGATGGCGCTTGTGCACGAACTTTTCGAAGCCCTCGCCTTCGATGAGCTTCTTCAGGATCGAGCGTTTGCCTTCCGGCGTGAACGCCACGCCCTTATCCGGCCCTTCGATGCGCTCCTGGATCCAGCTCTTCTCGGCCGGATCGGAGATGTGCATGAATTCGACGCCGACCGTCTCGCAATAGGTGCGCTTGAGGATCGCCAGCATCTGATTGACCGTGGCGGTCTGCAGGCCGAGCACGCCATCGATGAAGATCGGGCGATCGAGATCGCCCGGGCCGAAGCCGTGAGTCGAAGGATCGAGCTCCGGCGCTGGCGGGCGCACTTCGATGCCCAACGGGTCGAGCTTGGCGGCCAAGTGACCGCGCGTGCGATAGGCGCGGATCATCATCAGGGCGCGGACGCTGTCGCGCGCCGCCTGCTGCACGTCCTGGGTTGAAGCGCCGGGCAGGCGCGCGGCGACCTTCTGTTCGAGCTTGGCGGCAAGCGCGCCCCAATTGCCGTCCAGGAGCGCCGTCGTCTCGGTCGATTGCGGACGGGCGATCTCGGGCCGGTACCAGGACGGGCCTCTCACGGCGGCGGCTACGGCGGCGGGGTCGTCGCGGACCTGATCGAAGAAGGCGCGCCAAGACGCGTCGACCGAGTTTGGATCGCGGGCATAGCGGGCGGCCATCTCCTCCACGAACGTCGCGTTGGCGCCGTAGAGGAAGCTCGTTTCGAGCATGGCTGTGTTCGGCAAGCTGCGGGCGTCATCCGCCATGGATCGCTGACCTCGGAAATCTCGATGCGGACGCGAAAGATATAGGCTGCGCCGCCGGGCGGCGCTCGTTCTAAGGTGCGTCGGTTAAGGATTGAAGGGCTGCGCTGGCGGATAGAGCCCAAACAGAGCCGGCTACGAGCCTAGAGTGGGCGATCCTGGCGCCCATGCCAGACTCGCAGAATGACGATTTTGTCGGGTTCGACTTGATAATCAACCGAATAGCTCGTCCGGTTGATGCGGAAGCTGTAGCGCCGCGTCTCAGCCGATAGGTCTGGGGCCGAGCGTCGATACGGCCTTCCGCGATCGCGAGTCGCGCCATGAAAGCCGAAGCGGCGCGACCGCTATGCGCAAGAAACCACTCGTGGAGGCGCTCGACGTCTTGTTCCGCGTCAGGCGCGTAGATGATCACGGCTTGTCGCGGAGTTTCTTCAGCCGCGCGTGCAGGTCTCCGGCGCTTACGCCATGCGGATTCGCCCGCCAGCTATTGACGCGCTCGGCGAGTTCTTGATCAGAACCATCTGCGCCAAAACCATCGGGCGGCGACGGTACATCGAGCCACGCCTGCATTTCGTCGGCAAGAGCGTCCTGGTCATTCGCGGGCAACGCCCGCGCTCGCTCAAAAAGCGCATCGAGTTTGGACATGCCCTAGTCTAGCACTTTTGGCCGAGAAAATCAGCCCCCTAACACTTCCGCCATCGTCCGGCCCAGCGCCGCCGGGTGCGGGGCGACCTTGACGCCGGCGGCTTCGAGCGCGGCGATCTTGGAGGGCGCGTCGCCCTTGCCGCCGGAGATGATCGCCCCGGCGTGACCCATGCGGCGCCCGGGCGGCGCGGTGGCGCCGGCGATGAAGCCGACCACGGGTTTCCAGCGACCCTTCTTGCGTTCGTCAGCCAGGAATTGCGCGGCGTCCTCCTCCGCCGAGCCGCCGATCTCGCCGATCATGATGATCGACTTGGTCTCCGGATCGGCGAGGAAAAGTTCGAGCACATCGATGAACTCCGTGCCCTTCACCGGATCGCCGCCGATGCCGACCGCGGTCGATTGGCCGAGGCCCTCGTTCGTCGTCTGGAACACCGCTTCGTAGGTCAGCGTGCCCGAACGCGAGACGACGCCGACGCTGCCCTTCTTGAAAATCTGGCCCGGCATGATGCCGATCTTGCATTCGTTCGGCGTCAGGATGCCGGGGCAGTTCGGCCCCAAAAGCTTCGACTTGGATTTGTCGAGCTTCGCCTTCACCCGCACCATGTCCAGCACCGGGATGCCCTCGGTGATGCAGACGATGTACGGGACCTCGGCGTCGATCGCCTCTTCGATGGCCGCGGCGGCGCCCGGCGGCGGCACATAAATCACCGTGGCGTCCGCCCCGGCGCGCTCCTTGGCCTCGGCGACCGTGTTGTACACGGGCAGACCGAGGTGGGTCTGGCCGCCCTTCCCCGGGCTCACGCCGCCCGTCATCCTGGTGCCGTAGGCGATGGCCTGCTCGGAGTGGAACGTGCCGTTCTTGCCGGTAAAACCCTGGCAGATGACGCGCGTGGAAGCGTTGACGAGAATGGACACGAAGTTCCCCGAAGGCCGTTGCTGCAAGCGCGTCCTACCCCACGAGCGGATGATTGCAAATGGGCCCCTGGACACACTCTAACCTGGCGATAAGGTGGCGGCCGCCGTTTGGAACAGGTGGGGGATCCAGATGCTCAAGAGAGTTTTCGCGCTTGCCGTCGCATTCGTGCTGCTCAGCGTTGCGACCGTCGCCGAGGCGCAACCGCGCCGCCGCGAGCCGCGGGTAGAGCCATTACCCGAACATTCGCGGGTGCTGGTCATGCAGCCGGATGTGCAACTTGCGCTGCTCACCGCCGCCGGCCTTCCAGAACCCCGAGAGGATTGGTCCATTGCCGGTCGAGACAACCTCGCCAGGAGTTTGGCGGCGCTCGTCGAGCGCGAACAACATGTCTACAGCACGCTCGACCCTGCGACCGCAATGGAGGGGCGGGTCGGTCAAATCATTCGGCTGCATGACGTGGTTGGCCAGTCAATTCTCTCCGAACGGATTGGCGGCCTAAAACTCCCCACTCGTCGGAACGCCCCGGATTGGACACTAGGCGAGGGTGTGCAGGAGCTCGCCACAGCCTACAACGCCGACTACGCCCTTTTCGTTCGCGCGCGCGGGTCCTATGCGAGCGGCGCACGTGCGGCCGCGGCCATCGTCGGCCTTGTGGCCGGCGTCTACATCCCGATGGGCGGGCAGGATGCATTCGCGTCGCTCGTGGACCTTCGCACGGGCAAGATTGTCTGGTTCGGTTACGCGACCGCCGGCGGATCGGACATGCGGGAAGCCGATGGGGCGATAGCGTTCGTGGCCGAACTCATGCGTCGAGCGCCGCTATGAGACGCCTCCTGACTGCTTCGATCCTGGCGCTAGCGGTCGCAACAAGTGCGGCTGCCCAGGACGGTGGGTCGCCCGTATCAACCGCGCCCGAAGTCGCGCAAGAAAGCGCGGCGCATGCCGAGCCGACGCCTGCCTCGCCGGAAACGGCGACCCAGCCGAGCGTTCAATTGGCGCCCCCACAGCCTTCACGCGCGCGCCCTGCCGTCGAGACCGATGAGGGCGGCCTTTGGGGAATGTCAGATCGTGCTGAGCAGGAGGCGCGGAACTCGGGGCAGCTGGAGGACGACGTTGCTCTGAACACATACCTTCGAGATGTGGCCTGCCGAGTCGCGGGTCAATATTGCGGCGACATCCGCCTCTACGTGATGAACCGGCCTTATTTCAACGCTTCGATGGCGCCGAATGGCTACATGGAAGTGTGGTCTGGCCTGCTGTTGCGCGCCGAAGACGAAGCGCAACTGGCGTTCGTGCTCGGTCACGAGATCGGCCACTACAGTGAACGCCATTCGCTTGCCACGCTGCGCGCCATTCGCGGGCGAGCGGGCGCCGCTATGGTGTTTTCCATCATCGCTGCGGGAGCCGGCGTCGGCATCATCGGCGATATCGTCTATCTTGGCACCATCGCGTCGGTCTTCGGCTTTTCGCGGGAGAATGAGGCGGCGGCCGATCTGATCGGTTACGACCACGCTGTCGCCGCCGGTTACGACGCTCATGCAGGCCACAAATTGTGGAACAACCTCCTCGCGGAAACCCAGGCGTCGGACAACCCGGACACCCGCCGTCAGGAGACTCGCGCAAGCATCTTCCGCACCCACCCGCTCTCGGCGGACCGGGTCGAAGCGCTGACGGAGCGCGCCGCGCAAGCGAACGGCGGCGAGACGCACCGTGAACGTTATCGCGCCGCCATTCGTCCGTTTCTCGACGAGTGGCTTCGCGCCGATTTGAGGCGGCGCGACTACGGACAGACCTGGCTGGTATTGGATCGCCTAGCCGCGCACGGTGAGGATTTGGGCGTCATCGAGTACTATCGTGCGGAGATCAACCGCATCCGCCGCGGCGAAGGCGATCGCGAGCGCGCCCTTCAGCATTATGCCAACGCGATTGCGCAGCCCGACGCGCCGGCTGGCGCCTGGCGCGAACTAGGTGAGTACGCCGCACGCGACGGCCGCGCTGCCGAAGCGGCCGCGTACTTGAGCACGTACCTGGAGCGCGCGCCAGACGCGGGCGACCGCGCGCTCGTGGAGGCGCGCATTGCACAATTGGCGGGAGGGGGACAATGAACACAACAAGACGAGGCGCCATCGCGGCGATGGCGGGCGGAGCGCTCGCCGCGGGATGCGTAAGCATCCCCCTGGTGAAGGCGGGCTCGTATCAGGCGCGCGGAACAAGCTTTGCCGTGACGCTCGCCCGCCCGTGGTCCGATGTTACGAACGTCCTCGTCATCGTGCCGCGCGGCGTTCGCGTGCTGACGATCGACGGCGTTGGGCTGAACCAGCTCTACCTCGCCTCGATCGCCCCAGACGCTTCCCTCATTCGCGTCGCTGACCGCGACACGCCGCGACCGACCTACCGAACCGATATGGGCGACACCGAACTGGTTGAGTTCGTGATCGACTCGCTTGCGACAGCGGGACTGCAGGACCCCTCCTCCTCGGGGCTGCGCCCACAACCGCTCGCGGGCGCCCCGGGCGTTCGGTTCGACATCAGCGCGCGAACCGCGGCCGGCCTCAACATGTCGGGCGCGGCGTTGGCGGCGCGTGCCGCTAACAACTCCCTGCACCTGCTCCTCTTCCTGGCGCCCAGCGAGCACTATTACGGCGCGTTCGCACAGGAAGTGGATGCGATTTTCGCCAGCGCGCGAGCGGCGTAGCCTCACCCCATGATGAAGGCGTTGAGCTTGTTGCCGTCGAGGTCGCGGAAATAGCCGGCGTAAAAACCGGGGATGCCCTCGCGCGGCCCGGGCTTGCCTTCGCACTTGGCGCCCATCGAGATGGCCAGATTGTAGATGCGATTGACTTGGGCCGAATCCTTGGCTTGCAGCGCCACCATGACGCCGTTGCCGACGGTGGCGGCGTTGCCGTCATAAGGCTTGGTGAGGCCGATGCCAGCGCCACCGCCCGGCTCGCCCCAGGCGATGAACGTCTCGGTGTCGAACATGCGCTTGACGCCAAGCTCACCGCAAATGGCGTCATAGAATTTCGCCGCGCGCTGAAGATCGTTGGTGCCGAGTGTGACGTAGCCGATCATGGGCTTCCCCTCTGTTGGAACTCGCGCAAGAAGCAGTGCATGCTGATCGTTTCACCGCCGAGCAACATGAGCAAGCGCCGGCTATCAGGTTCTTGGGGTGCATAGCGGCCGAAGCTCGCCACATCCAGAGCCCTGCCGCCTGAGATTAGCGGTTCGCCAACACCGATGGAGTCGCGCCGGCCGAAGCGGCGTTCAACGGCTCGAATCAAGACGGCAGGATCGAGTTGGATGAGCCTAAAATTCGCGATGACGCGGTCGATCCGGCTTTGACGCTGTTGCGTAAGCTCAAGCACGACGACGCCGTCTTCCGTGGTGCGAAAGTAGTGCTGCTGCTCCACGAACTCGATGCCCGCGTCCGCATCGGCAACCAAGGCCCCCGCACTGTCACGCAGAACCGCAAGAGCCGATCCTGGAACAGGTCTGTATCGACCTTGCAGCAACCCGATGATCGGCGCCGCATCCGCCAACGACGCAGCGCGCAACCCGCAGACCTGCCACGCCTCATCTGCAAGCAACTCTGCTTGATGCTCAACCGAAAGCTGCGCAGGCGGCTGTGGCACCGGCATCGCGCACACAACACGCGCTGCACTGCCGGGTCGCGAAATAAGCCTGAGCGTTGGCGCGGAATCCGAGCCGAATCGTTGGACCTGAGCGCCGCTCTCCGTTGGCGACTCATCAACCGGAACGCCGAGACGTTCTATCAGCAAGGCGCGGATACTTTCTTGATCGGCGACAAGAAAGTCCGCGACTTGGCCGAACCTGCTCTCGGTGGCGCGAAACTCAAGAAAGGCGGCGCGATCGCCGGCGCCAAAGAAACCGCGGCGCAGACCGGGCTGGATACGTTCGCCCGGGTGGAACAGGGGAGCGATGATTTCGGCATACTGCCGGTCATCGGCCGCCTGATAGCGCGGGCCCAAAGCCGCAACGGCGGCGCTGGATTCCTCCAGAGACCCCGACGGTGTGGCGCAAATTGAAACGATATCGTCCACTAGTTGCCTGCCGGGCGCCTGAGCGTGGGCTGGAATAAGGGAGAGCCCAGCAACCGTAATCAGAAAGGCGATTATCGTCCGCATCAGCGCGCCTACCCCCTCACCGCCTTCACGATCTTCCGCGCCGCGTCTTCCAGATCATCCGCCGCGATCACGTTGAGGCCGCTGTTGCGGATGATGGCCTTGCCTTCATTGACGTTGGTGCCTTCGAGACGAACGACCAGCGGCGCCTCAAGGCCGACGCTCTTCACCGCCGCAATCACGCCTTCGGCAATGACATCGCAGCGGGCGATGCCGCCGAAAATGTTGACTAAAATGCCCTTCACGTTCGGGTCGGCGAGAATGATCTTGAACGCGGCCTCGACCTTGTTCTTGTCGGCGCCGCCGCCGACATCGAGGAAGTTCGCGGGCTCGGCGCCGAACAGCTTGATGATGTCCATCGTCGCCATGGCGAGGCCGGCGCCGTTGACCAGGCAGCCGATTTCGCCGTCGAGCGCGATGTAGGAGAGCTCGTATTTCGAGGCTTCGATTTCGCGCTCATCCTCCTCGCCGATGTCGCGCAGGTCGGCCCATTCCGGGTGGCGGAAGCTGGCGTTGGAATCGAAGCTGACCTTGGCGTCGGCGCAGATGAGCTTGCCGTCCTCGGTGACGATGAGCGGATTGATTTCAAGCAGGCTCATGTCGCTCTGCACGAACGCGGCGTAGAGCTTGCCGATCAATTCGTCGCATTGCGCGGCCAGATCGCCGCTGACGCCAAAGGCGGCGGCGATCTTCGCCGTGTCGGCCTTGGTGGGGCCGGTCGCCGGATCGATGCCGACATTGGTGATCTTCTCGGGTGTGTCGTGCGCGACCTGCTCGATGTTCATGCCGCCGGCTTCGCTGGCGACGAAGGCGACGCGGCCCTGCTCGCGGTCCACCAGCGCCGAGAGGTAGAATTCCTTGGCGATCTTGACGCCTTCTTCGATGTAGATGCGCTTGACGACACGGCCGGCGGCGCCGGTCTGCAGCGTCACCAACGTGCGCCCGAGCATTTGCGACGCATAGAGACCGACATCTTCCGGCTTGAAGGCGATACGCACGCCGCCCTTCTCGCCCGCCTCCGGCTCCTTGAATTTGCCCTTGCCCCGACCGCCGGCGTGGATCTGGCTCTTCACTGCCCAAACCGAACCGCCGAGCTTGGCCGCCGCATCGATCGCTTCTTCGGTGGTGAACGCAGGGTATCCGCGCGGCACGGCGACGCCGAAGCTCTTGAGGACGGCTTTGCCTTGGTATTCGTGGATGTTCATGCGGGCCCCTGGAGGATTCGGGAGCTTTATAGGCCCCACGCGTGCGCCGCCAAGCCCGCCAGCGCGCACGCGGCCAAAACCAGCAGCAAATTGGCCTTGAAACGGATGAGCGCGACGCCAGCCGCCAGCGCCAAGGCGAGCATCCACCAGATGGCGGACGTTGGGTCAGGCAGCTGCGTTGGACCCAAGTCGAACTGGCGCGCAAACAATGCGTGGGCGGCGAAGAAGAGCGCGAGCTTGGCGATGACGCCGAGCACGGCGGCGGTGATCGCGGCAAGCGCGCCGGCCGCGCGTGGGTTTTGCTGCAAGCGTTCCGCATGCGGGGCGCCGGCGAAGATCCAGACGAACGACGGCGCGAACGTGCACCAGAGCGCGATGCCGGCGCCTGCTATGGCGAGAACCGCTCCGCCTTCGCTCCAACCGGCAAGAAATCCCACGAACTGATTCACCAGGATGAGCGGGCCGGGCGTCGTCTCGGCCAAGCCCAAGCCATCGATCATCTGCGCCGGCGTGAGCCAGCCGCGCGCGGCGACCTCAACGGTCAAGTACGCCAGCACCGCGTAGGCGCCGCCAAAGGTGACGCAGGCGAGGATCGAAAACAGCAAAGCGAGTTGGAAGAGCACGTGCTCCGTGCCGAGCGTCAGCGCGATGAGCAGAGGCGGCGTGAGCCACAGCGCGAGCCAGAGCATTGCTTGCGCCCCTCCCCCTTGTGGGGAGGGGACGGGGGTGGGGGTGTTTGCGCCATTGCCTGTAACGAGTGCGCCCGCACCTCCCACCCTGCCCTCCCCCACAAGGGGGGAGGGAAAGATCATGCCAACCACCGCCGCCGCGAGGATCACCAGCGGAAACGGCGCGCCGAGGATCAGCGCGGCGAATGCAGCGATCGCGATCCAGAGCGCGGCGTTGGTCTTCAGCGCGCGCTTGCCCACCTTAAACAGCGCCTCGGCGACAAGCGCCACGACCGCGCACTTGACGCCATCGAATGCCGCGGCGACCAACGGAACCTCGCCGTAGCTCACATAGAGCAACGACAGCGCCAGCACGATCAGCGCGCCGGGGATCACGAACAGCCAGCCGGCGATCAGCGCGCCGGCCCAGCCGCGCAGGCGCCAGCCCACATAGGTCGCCAGCTGCTGCGCTTCCGGGCCCGGCAACAGCATGCAGAAGGCGAGCATGTGCTGGAACCGCGCCTCGTCGATCCATTTGCGCTCGTCGACGAAAACCCGATGCATCAAGGCGATCTGGCCCGCCGGCCCGCCGAAGCCGAGACAGCCGATCTTGAACGCCTCAGCAAATAATGTGCGCAGCGGAACCGTCACGCTGGCGCGCTAGCGCGGATTGTTGACGGCTGCAATCGCGCTGCCTTGGGCCGGCGGTTTGTCCTCGCCGTAAGCGATTTCGCCGGCGGCGACGGAAGTGCCGATCTGCGGCGCGAATTCTTCCTTGGTTGCGGGGCTTTCGCGGGTCGAGCGGCGCCAGAACATTGCCGCGCAAACCAGCGCCGCGGCGCCGCCTGCGAAATAGAACATGCCGGCGACGCCAAACCAATCCACCAGCGGTCCCATCAGCAGTGGGCCGATGACGGACCCCGCCGCCCACACGAACAGCACGCCGGCGACAGATTGCGCGAGTTTGCCGGGTTCGGCGCGATCGGCCATGTGCGCGACGGCGATCCCGTAGAAGCTGAGCGCCCCCGCCCCCCAGAGAAAGAAGAGCGCCGTCGCCGACCAGCTCGCCAGCGCGCCGCTCCAGATCGCGAGCGCAAACGCGGATGCTGCGGCGATCGCCGTCAGCAATGCTATGACCATGCGCCGATCGATGCGATCCGACAAACGCCCCGCCGGCCATTGCAACAGCAACGAGCCCGTGAACGCCGCAGAGTAGAACTCTGCAGCAGCATGAGCGCCATAGTGTTGCGCCGCATAGAGCGGCGCCAAAGCCAGCACGCCGCCATTAACCAGCCCTGCCCCGAACGCGCCGATGACCGCTGCGGGCGCGGTGGCGAATTGTTCGACCAAAGCCAGCGGCTGCGCCTTCGGCGGATCGGGCTGTTCCGCTGCGGTGAAACAGATCGGCACCATCGACAGCGCCGCCAGCGCAGCTGCGATCATCCACGGCTCAGCTTCGACCGGCGCATAGCCGAACGCAAAGAATGGCCCCACCGCCAGCGCGCCTTTTGTGAGCACCATGTAGACGCTCATCACTTCGCCGCGGACCTGCTTGCCGATCGAGAACGACATCCAGCTTTCGATGGCCGCGAACATCAGCGCCACCGCCATGCCGGCGATCATGCGCGCCACGCCCCAAGCCCAGATCGCGTCGCTGAAATGCAGCGCCAAGGTCGCCGCCGAGAAGATCGCCGCGCAGGCGGCGTAGACCCGGATATGGCCGACACGCGCGAGCAGCGCTGTTGCGACCATGGCGCCGATCATGAAGCCGGCGGAGTACGAGGCGGCAACCAGGCCGAGCGCGGTGCGCGAATGGCCCTCCTCGGCGAAGGCGAGCGGTATGCGCACGCCAAGCAGCCCGCCCGCAAGTTGCAGGATCGTTACGGCTGCGATGAGCGCAGCAACGTTGCGCAGCAGGCTCGTCATGGGAACGAAGCGCTGCATAAAGCGGTTTCGCGCCGATTGGAATTGCGTTTCGCGCAGGCCAGCCGTGCGCGCTACGCTGTCGGTCGGCCGAAGAAGAGATAGGCGGCGAACAGAACCACCATCGCGCTGTCGATAATGACGGCGGCGCCGAGGCCATCCAAGAAGAGCTGACCCTGAGACAGGATAAGGCCAACGAAAGCAATCTTGCTCGCGCCCGCGACAACCAGCGCCAGCTTGCGCGACGGCGGGTGAAGTGCGCCGTAAATCAACAGCGCGCCCATCAGGCCGATGAGGATGCCCCAATTGGCGACGACGATCGAAACCGCTCGGCTCTCAACGCCTTCGCCAAAGAAAGACTGCATGGCCGCGCTTGGCGCAATGGCCGTGTAGAGCATGGTCAGCGTCAGCAGGCCGCTGACGATCATGACGCCGGCGAAGACTCTCTCGATCATGCCGGCGAGCGTAGGCTACAAGGGCGCGCGTTGGAAGCGCAGGATATGCTCGGTGACGGTTTCGCCGTTGCGGAGGCGGATGGTCATGACGACGCGGTCCTCGCCTTCACGTCGGATGGTGAGACCATTGAAGATCAGCGCCTCCGGCGAAGCCGACACCGGCTCGAACGTGGTCCAGCTCTCGCGGTCTTCCCAGGCGGTGAGGTCCGGGTTGAAGTGTTTGAGCCGCATGCGCACACCGCCTTCGACCACATCCATCACCATGAATTCGTAGAATTGCGGCTGACCGTCGCGCCAGTAGCGGAAATGGCCGATCATTTGTCCGCCAACGGGCGGCGCCCAAGCCTCCTCCATCTGGCCGTCGAAACCCTCGCCGACCCAGCGGCCCGCCAGCCAAGCAGCGTCGTCGATGGTGGCGGGGCGCGCCGTTTGCGCCTGCGCGGCGCATGCTGCGGCGAACAACGCGCAGCTGAGGGCGATAACCTTGGCGAATTTCAGCATTGAGGCCTCCTGCCCCAAAGACGCATCACCGTGTCCGTTTTCGACATCAGGGCGCGGCCGGCGCGCGGAAGGTCCAATCAGTATCGGCGGTGAGATAGATGAATGTCGCCCAGGCGGCGACGTTCTGCCGAAGCGCCGCGCGATCGATGGCGTAGAGCGTGTCGTTCGGCGTGTGGTGGACGTCAAAATAATCCGTGCCGTCTTGGCTGAGATCGACGACAGGGACGCCTGCTTGGCGGAGCGCATTGACGTCGGCGCCGCCATCGGCCTCATTGTTCCCCGGCAGCACGCCAAGCGGCGCCAATGCGCGCTGGAAAGCGCGCGCATAGGGCATGGCGTGATCGGCGAAGCGCGTGTCGAACCGCCACACGCGCCCGGCGCCGAAATCGCTCTCCAGCGCGACGATGTGATTTTCGTGAGCATGCGCGCGGCCATAGGCGGCCCCGCCATGCACGCCGTTCTCCTCCGCGCCCGCGAGCAATATGCGGATGGTACGGCGCGGCCGGCGCGGCAGTTCGCGGATGAGCCGGGCGGCGGCGCTGATGATGGCGACGCCGGCGCCGTCGTCGACCGCCCCCTGCCCCATGTCCCAAGAGTCTAAGTGAGCAGCAATCAGGATAATCTCGTCGGGACGCTCGCGCCCGCGGACTTCGGCAAGCACGTTGCCCGACGTGGCGCTCTCGCGAATGTCAGCGCGGATGTCGAGCCGAACGCGGACGCTGCCCCGTTCCAGCAGATAGGCGAGCGCATCGGCGTCAGCTGGCGAAATCGCCATCGCCGGCAGCGAAGCGCCCTCGGCTTGGCGGGAGCTGCCGCCTTGGTGCGCGAACCGGTGCGTATCGGTGCCGACGGAGCGAATGAGACAACCGGCCGCGCCCTTGGCTTGCGCTACCGGCGCGCAACGCCCGCGCTTGCGCACGGCGACGCCATAACCCGCGCCGTCTTGCGCCCGGCTCATGCGCTCGTCGATGAACACGATGCGGCCGGCGACCTGGCTTGGCGACGCCGCCTCGAGCGCGGCCATGTCGGGAAAGCGCACGATCTCGGCGGTCAGCCCGCCTTCGGGCGTCGATGGCGATCCGCCCAACGCCGCAGCCACCATGGCTCGCTCAACACCAGGCGAAACGATGTGCGCCTCTTCGCGAATTGCATCCCAATACGGAAAGGTGAAGCTCTCGACGCGCACGTTGCTAAAGCCGTTGGCGCGCAGCATGGCGACGGCCCAGTCGCGGGCGCGCGCTTCCGCCTCCGAGCCCGCCAGCCGCGGGCCAACTTCGGAGACCAGACTCTCGACCATGCCATAGGCGCGGTCGCTGGCGAGCGCCGCCGCCTGCAAACGGTCGATTGTCCGCTGCTGCGCAGCGGTGATCGGGGCGATCTCCAATTGCTGACGCGGCGGATTGGACGCCTGCACGAAACCGGGTGCGGGCTGCTGCGCGCTCGCATGCTCGGCGAGCACAAAGGCGCACAGCGCTAGGAAGACGAAGCGATACATTGACCCCACCCTGTTCTTCGCGATCAAACCTGAAGCCGGTAACCGCCCGTTTCAGTGATCAGCAATTTCGGACTTTGCGCATCCGGCTCGATCTTCTGGCGGAGCCTATAGATGTGCGTTTCAAGCGTGTGGGTGGTGACGTTGGCGTTGTAGCCCCACACTTCGCGCAGCAATTCTTCGCGCCCGACCGGCTTCTCGCCCGAGCGATACAGATAGCGCAGGATCGACGCCTCCTTGTCGGTCAGGCGCACCTTCTTCTGAGCCGGATCGACAAGTAGCCGCATCGCCGGCCGAAATTCGTAAGGGCCGATGCGATAGACCGCGTCTTCGCTGGCTTCATGACTGCGCAGATGCGCGCGGATGCGCGCCAGCAGAACCGAGAACTTGAACGGCTTGAGCACATAATCGTTGGCGCCGGCGTCGAGCCCCTGAACTTGCTGCTCTTCTTCCTGCGCGGCGCCGGTCAGCATGATGATCGGCGCCTTGACGCCCTGCGCCCGTAACTGACGGCACGCCTCGAAACCGTCCGTGTCCGGCAGGCTGACGTCGAGAACCACGATCGCGGGCCGCTGCGCGACGGCCGCGGACAAGCCCTCGGCGGCGCTCGCCGCGCCGACGGCGCCGAACCCGTCTTCGCGGTCGAATTGTTCGACCAGCGCCTGCCGGAGGTCGGCATCGTCGTCGATAATCAGGATCGTTGTTTCGCGTGACATGACGGTCCGAGTGTTCGGCCTAAAGCCTACCCCTTCGGAAATGACCATGTCAGATCACGACTTTGCAATCTATTCCCCACTAACGGGCGGGACGTTCGCCAAACAGCGCCGAACCGATCCGCACATGGGTGGCGCCGAAACGGATGGCCGTCTCGAAATCGTCGCTCATGCCCATGCTGAGCTGGCGAAGGCCATTGCGGGCAGCGATCTTGGCTAGCAGCGCAAAGTGAGGCGCCGGCGGTTCCGCTAACGGCGGAATGCACATCAGACCGCAGACTTTCAGCCCGTAAACGTCTTGGGCCGCCCTGATGAAATCGTCCGCATCGCCAGGCGCCACGCCGGCCTTTTGGGGCTCCTCGCCGGTATTGACCTGGACCAAGAGATCGGGGCGCCGCCCCTGCTTCTGCACCGCGTCGGCGAGGGCCACCGCCAACTTGGGCCGGTCGAGGGTCTCGATGGCGTCGAACAACGCCACGGCGTCCGCGGCCTTGTTCGACTGGAGCGGTCCGATCAGACGAAGATACAGGCCCGGCTGCGCGCGGCGCGCCGTCCAGCGCGCTTGCGCCTCCTGCACGCGGTTTTCGCCGAAGACGCGATGGCCAGCTGCGAGCATGGCCTCGACGCGATCGTCTGGCTGTAGCTTCGAAACCGCGGTCAGCGTAACGCTGTTCTCGGCGCGGCCGGCAGCGCGTGTCGCGGCGGCGATGCGGTCCAGCACGGTGGCGCGCGCCGCTGCGATTTCGGATATTGCATTCATGCGATCAGCTACCATGCTAGCCGCCGCCGCCGCACGGCTCAATCGCGATGCCGGTCGTCCGCCTATTCCGTCGCTCTACTTTTTCACGGATCCGGAACGGGTCCCCGATCCGGTAGCGGCAGTGCGGCGGCTGCCGCGCGGCGCCGCTATTGTTTATCGCCATTTTGGCGCGCCCGAACGCAAACGCATTGCGCGACAGCTCGCCGAGCTGTGCCAGGCGCGAGGACTGACGCTGCTCGTTGGCGCCGATCCAGGCCTCGCCGAGGATTGCGGCGCCGACGGCGTGCACTGGCCCGAACGCTTGGCGCCCAAACAACGTGGCAGCCATTTCCGGCTCGTGACCGGCGCCGCACACAACGCGCGCGCGCTACGTCACGCAGAGAGAGCGCAACTCGATGCATGCGTGCTCAGTCCGGTTTTTCCAACGAGGAGCGCCTCGGCGCGCGCGCCGCTCGGACTGTTTGGCGCGAGTTGGCTCGCACGCCGATGCGCCGTTCCGGTGATTGCGCTGGGCGGTGTCAACGCGCGCAATGCGCACCGTCTAATAGGGCGAGGCTTTGCCGGACTTGCTGCTGTTGAGGCGCTGATCGGAGACTAGAAGCGGAAGGCCGACTCGATCCGCACGTTGGCGCGCGGCTCTTCTTCGTCGTTGGGGCGCGTGACCGGACCAGGCGCCGGCGCCGTCTCGACATTCAACTGGCCGCCGACGCGCATATTCGGCGTGAACTGGTAGAAGGCGCCGACCGAGGTTTGGTCGCCACGCCCTTCGGGCAGCCGCTCAACCCGTTGCGCTTCCCGAACATCGACGGTAACGCCCCAACGCTGGCTCAGCGTCCAGGCCGGCGCGAGCAAGCGATCATTCTCGCTGTCGCCGCTGATCGACTCCGTAACTCCGTTGGAGGTCGTGAACCGCTGGTACCATGGTACCGCAGAATCGCTGGCGCCCGCGGCAGGAACCGGCGCGACTTGGCGGTCCTGCGCATGGGCGGCGCCAGCCGACGCCAAAACGGCGGCTCCCGCGATCAACCATGCAGACGCCCGAGACACGAATTCCTACCCCTCAGCACTAAACCTAGCGACCACTATAGCGCACGTCGTCCTGATCCGCAGTGAACTTTAGGACACAGCCGAGCGTGATTATTGGGGCGAAACCTAGGCGCAACTTGTGGATAAACCAATAAAGCGAACCTTCCCGGGCTGAGCAGTCGACCCCCTGGCCCAACCCCGGGCCCATGATATACGGGCGGCTGCATCGCGCGGGGAATGCTGCGGACAGCGGGCGGAGGAGCAACGACATGAGTCAGGTTGGGCGGACACTTTGGAAGGGTGCGGTCTTCATGGTCGCGGCCCTGGCGCTTTCCGCCTGCTCGATGTTCCGCGGCGACGACAACGCCCCCGATTCCCGCGCCGACGACAATGCCGGCCGCGGCGGCGGCATTTCCCTGTTTGGCGGCGGTGATCGCGGTGATCGCGAAGCCGGCATCGGTGTGAACGCCTATCTGTGGCGCGCTTCGCTCGACACGTTGAATTTCATGCCGCTCTCCTCTGCCGATCCGTTCGGCGGCGTCATCATCACCGACTGGTATTCGGCCCCGACGACACCGAACGAGCGCTTCAAAGCCACCGTCTACATCCTCGATACACGCCTGCGCGCTGACGCGCTCAACGTCTCGATCTTCCGGCAGACAAACACCGGCGGCCAGTGGGCCGACGCGTCGGTCGACCCCGACACGGAAATCCAGATCGAAAATCAGATCCTGGCGCGCGCCCGCGAATTGCGGCTTAGCAACGTCCGCTAGACAGAGAGAGCGTTTGCAGCCACGAAACGCTCCAACGAACGGGGCGTAAGTGAGCATGTCGTCCAGGTACAATCACCGCGAAGTCGAACCGAAATGGCGCGAGCGCTGGGCCGCCGCCGGGATCGATCGCGCGCTTTCTCCTGACGAAGCGAAAGGCAAGAAGAAGGCTTACGTCCTCGAGATGTTCCCCTACCC
>LWDN01000046.1 GCA_002083515.1 Proteobacteria bacterium HN_bin10 | reverse complement strand
CGAGCGCCGCCAGCGTGCGCACGTGCAGCGGCTCGAGGGGCTTCGGCGCGGCGACGGGCGCCGCCCGCACGCGCGTGAAATAGCGAAACAGCGCGTACGCCAGCGCCGCCGCCGCCAACAACGCCTCGCGCGGCGGCGCATTGACGAGGCGCGGTTTGCCGAGCGTCAGCGTGCCGGTCTTGTCGAACACCGCGACATTGGCTTGCGCCAGGCGTTCGAGCGCATCGCCGGACTTGACCAGCACGCCGCGTTTGAACAGCCGGCCCGTGGCCACCACTTGCACCGCCGGCACCGCGAGTCCCAGCGCGCACGGGCAGGTGATGATCAGCACCGCCACCGCGTTCATGAGCGCGATGCGCACGCCAACATCGGCGGCCTCAATCCCGGCCAAACGCAGCAGCGCCGGACCGAACGCCCAACCGAGAAAAGTGAGCGCGGCCAGCGAATGCACCACCGGCACGTAGAGCGACGCCGCCTTGTCGGCCAGGCGCACGTAACGGGCGCGGCTCTGTTCGCCGACCTCGATCAGCCGCGTCAGCTCAGCGATCGATGAGTCCTGCGCGCGCGCGGTGGCGCGCACGATCAGACTCTGGCGCAGATTGATGGCGCCGGCATGGATCGCATCGCCGACGCGCACCGGCTGCGGCAGGGTCTCGCCGGTCAGCATCGAGCGGTCGAGTTCGGAGGCGCCGTCGACGATGACGCCGTCGACGACAGCGCGATCGCCCGCCGCCAACAGCAGACGATCGCCGACCGCAATATCGTTCGCGGCCACGGCCGCCACTGCGCCGTCCGCCGCCAGACGCGACGCCGTCACCGATTGCAGCGCCAAGAGATCGCGCGCCGCCGTGCGCGCCTGCTCGCGCAACCTGTGATCGAGATAGCGCCCGACCAGCAGGAAAAACAGCAGCATGGTGATTCCGTCGAAATACGCATGCTCACCGCGCTGCATAGTTTCGGCGATCGAAATGCCGAGCGTGAGAAACACCGCCAGCGAAATCGGCACGTCCATATTGGTGCGGCGGGCGCTGAGCGCCGACCAGGCGGAACGGAAGAACGGCTGCGCTGCGTAGAGCGCCGCCGGAATGGCGATCAGTGCCGAAATCCAATGCAGCAAGGTGCGGGTGCTCTCGCCCATCTCGCCGGCGCCGGACCACACCGGCACCGAGAACATCATGATGTTCATCGCCGCGAACCCGGCGACGGCCAGATAGCGGAGCAGCCTGCGGCCTTCCTGGTCGACGTTGCGCGCCGCCGCGGCGGGATCGAAGGCGCTGGCGCCATAGCCGAGCCGGCTCAGCGCTTCGGTGATGTCGCGCGGCGCCAGCGCGCCCGGCGTCCAGGCCACGCGCAGCCGCCCGGTCGAGAGATTGAGGCGCGCATCGCGCACGCCGCCCAGCGCCAACAAGCCGGACTCGATCTTTCGAATGCAGCCCGCGCACTTCGCGCCCTGCACCAGCAGTTCGATGACATTCTCGCCCCGCTCATTCGAACGCACGAACGCCGCCGGATCGGCGCGCGGCGCATCCGCCGGCGGCGGCGCCAAACCGCTCGGGCAGCCGGGCTGGGTCAGCGTTATTGCCGCCATGTGAGGTCCGATTCGAAATCGAGCGCTTCGCCGCCGCGCTCGGCCCGCGCCCGCAGCCGCCAGCGCCCGGGCGCCAGATCGGAAACGAGGGCGCGATAGCGGCCGCCGCCGAGGGCTTCGAAATTCAAGCGGCGGTCGTAACGCGACGCCGCCGGCCATTGCAGGTCGCCGCTCAGCTCAGCGCCATCGATGGCGACGCCGGCGCGATCGTTCAGCGATACGAGCAACGCCGCCCCGCTTCCGTGCGCGTTCAAGCCAGTCGTGGCGCGCCAGCCAAGCGCAGCCTGGTTTTGCCGCTCCGCCAGCGTGTCATTGTAACGAAGCCCTTGCAGGTAAGAGCGTGGCGTGTCTTCGCCCGGGAACGACCGCACCGCGACAATGGCAAACCCGACATTGACCGCGATGATCGAGGCAAAGAACGCAAGCATGGCGAAGAGCACGTGCCGGCCGGAAATCTGTGTCGTCATGGCGCCGCTCCGGCAAGAAACGCGGCGTCGCTCGTCGCTGTCGCGCCGGTTTCGACATCGCGTATGGTGAAGGTCAGATCGTGCGCGCCCGGCGCAACGCCCGCCGGCGCCGCCACATGCGCGCGGACATTGGTCACGCCATCGGCCCGCGCTTCGACCACGACGCTGCCCGCATCGCCGAGCTGTCCGACCTGCAGCCGCAAGCCGTCAAGGCCGGCGACAGCGACTTCGAGCCGGCGCGGCTGATCGGTCATGTTGATCAGCTTCAGCGCATAATCGTTGCGGATCGAACCGTCGGCCAAGCGGACGAAGGGCGGGTTGCGGTCGCGGATGACATTGAGATCGAGCGTCTGGCGCGTCGCGAGCCCGTAAATCATGAGCGCGGCGACCAGCGCCATCAGCACGCCGTAAAGGATCGTGCGCGGCCGCACCAGCTGGTAGCTGATGCTCTTGCCTTGCTGCCGGCGCTTGACGTTGGCGTAACTGTCATACGCGATCAGCCCGGTGGGCCGGCCGACCTTGCGCATGACATCGTCGCACGCATCGATGCACAAGGCGCAATTGATGCATTCGAGCTGATCGCCGTCGCGGATGTCGATGCCTTGCGGGCAGACGGCGACGCATTGGCGGCAGTCGATGCAATCGCCGCGGCCTTCCCAGCTCTCGCCCTTCTTGTGCGGCCCACGGGGTTCGCCGCGGTCGACGCGATAGGTGACCGAGAGCGCGTCCTTGTCGATCATCGCCGCCTGGATGCGCGGCCAGGGGCACATGTAAGTGCACACCTGCTCGCGCATGGTTCCCGCGAGCGCGTAGGTGGTGAAGGTCAGCAAACCGATGAACAGATAGACCGGCGCCGACGCTTGGCCGGTGAAGATGTCTCGGAACAAAGTTGGCGCGTCGCCGAAATAGAACACCCACGCCCCGCCGGTCGCGGCGGCGATGGCGAGCCAGATTGCATGCTTGGAGAGCTTCTTGGCCGCTTTCGAGAACGACAGCGGCGCCTTGTCCAGACGCATGCGCGCGTTGCGGTCGCCTTCGATGGCGCGCTCGACATAGATGTAGAGATCGGTCCACACCGTCTGCGGGCAGGCATAGCCGCACCAAACGCGACCAAACAAAGCCGAAGACAAGAAGATGCCGAGGCTCGCCAGAATGAGCAGGCCGGTGATGTAATAGACCTCCTGCGGCCACAGTTCGATGAAGAAGAAGTAGAAGCGACCGCCTTCGAAATCCACCATCACCGCCTGATCGACGCGGCCTTCGCCGCGATCCCAGCGCAGCCACGGCGTCACGTAATAGATGGCGAGCAGCACGATCATCGCCGCCCATTTGAGATTGCGGAACGGGCCGCGCGCGAGCTTGGGGTAGATCTGCTCACGCTTGTGATAGAGTTCGCGCGCCGCTTTCGAATTGACCGCGCGCGCGTCGATGTCGAGCGTGTCGATGAGCGTGACCTTGTTCACGGGCTTGGCTCTGTTTCCCCTCCCGCCGGCGCCTCGGCGGGCGGGATCGGCGCCGCATCCGGCTCGCCGCCGCCCATCTCGTGAACGTAATAGGCCAACGCACGCAGCGTGCCGTCATCGAAGCGGCTGCTCCAGGACGGCATCACGCCGGCGCGGCCGGTTTCGATCTGACGGCGAATCTCCTCGCGCGAACCGCCATAGAGCCAGACGTCGTCGGTGAGGCTCGGCGCGCCGACGCTGCGATCGCCAGCGCCGCCGGGGCCATGGCAGACCACGCATTGTGCTTCGTAGATGGCGGCGCCGCGCGCCGCAGCCGCCGGATTGGCGCGCAAACGCGCCTGCGCCGCGGAGATGGAGATCACGTATTCGGTGACGTCGCCGATTTGTTGCGGCGTCAGCAGTGCGTCGCGGCCGAACGCCGGCATCGCCGACATGCGCGTGTCGGGATGATCGGCGCGGATGCCGACACGCAACGTGTGTTCGATGTCCGCAAGCGTGCCGCCCCAAATCCAGACATCGTCGGCGAGCACCGGATAGCCCGGCGCGCCGGCGCCGCCGGCGCCATGACAAGTGCGGCAATAATCGCCGAACACGGACTCGCCGGCGGCGCGCGCAAATTGCTGGAGCTCAGGATCGGCGGCGATGTCCGCAGCGCTGGCGGCGGCGAGGCGCCCGTACATCGGCGCACGCGCGGCGCGTAGGTCGCTCACATCCGCGGCAACGTTGGCGCGATCGGAGAAACCCAGCACGCCCGGCGTGTAGCCATTGACCAGCGGCCACGCCGGCATCAGCACCCAATAGATCACCGCCGCTACGATGGTCGCGTAGAAGATGTAGAGCCACCAGCGCGGCAGCGGCGTGTCCAATTCCTTGACGCCATCCCATTCATGGCCGGTGGTCTCGGTGCCGCTGACGGCGTCGCGTTCTCTGTTATCGGCCATTGTCGTCCTCGTCATCCAACGGCGCACGCGCGGCGCGGTCGAACTTCGCCCGGTTCGCCGGCCAGAGCGCGTAGAGCACCGCGGCGGCGAATCCGACAGCCAGCGCGATGAGCCCCCAGGTCTGGGCGAAGTGCGTCGCTTGCTCGTAACTCATCGCCTACCTCCGGTTCTCAGGCGCTTCGGCCTGGTAGACGCTGAAGTCGACGCCGGTTCCGAGCATTTGCAGATAGGCGATGAGCGCATCCATTTCGGTGACTTCGTCTGGGTTTCCGTCGAAGTCCCGCACCGCGGCGCCCGGGTAACGCTGCTCGAAATCGTAGGCGTTGGGATCGAGCGGAGTCGCCTGCGCGCGCGCATCCGCCGCCGCGTTGGCGAGCTGCTCATCGCTATACGGGACGCGCAGCATCCGATTAACGCGCAGGTGCTCGCCCATGCGCCTCGCGTCGAGATCGGCGCGGGAGAGAAACGCGTAAGGCGGCATCACCGATTCCGGCACCACCGAGCGCGGGTCCTCCAGGTGCGCGCGGTGCCATTCGTCCGAGTAGCGCCCGCCGACGCGCGCCAGATCGGGTCCGGTCCGCTTCGAGCCCCACTGAAACGGGTGGTCGTACATGCTCTCAGCGGCCAGAGAGTAATGGCCGTAGCGCTCAACCTCGTCGCGCAGCGGGCGGATCATTTGCGAGTGACACGTGTAGCAGCCCTCGCGGATGTAGATCTGCCGGCCCGCCAGTTCGAGCGGCGTGTAGGGGCGCACGCCCTGAACCCGCTCAATCGTGCTCTCGATGAAGAAGAGCGGCGTGATCTGCACCAGCCCGCCGATCGAAACCACCACCAGGATGCCGATCAGCAGGATCAGCGAGTGGCGCTCGAACCATTTGTGAAGGCTCCACATCAGCGCCCCCTATTCCGCTGCAACGGCGGCGGCGCGCGCCGGGACGTCATTGGCGCGCTCGTGCGCCGGGCTCTCCGACACAGCCGTCCGCCACAAATTGTAGGCCATGATCAGGGCGCCCAGCAGGAACAGCGTCCCGCCGACGGCGCGGATGATGTAATAGGGATGCATCGCCTCGACGGTTTCGACGAACGAGTATTCGAGGAAACCGAACTCGTTATAGGCGCGCCACATCAGCCCCTGCATCACACCGGCCACCCACATCGAGGTGATGTAGAGCACGATGCCGATGGTCGAGAGCCAGAAGTGCCACTCGACCAGCGCGTAGGAGAAGAGCCGCTGCCGCTTCCAAAGCCAAGGCACGAGGCAATAGAGCGCGCCGAAGCTGACGAAGCCAACCCAGCCGAGCGCGCCGGAATGCACGTGACCGATGGTCCAATCGGTGTAGTGCGAGAGCGAATTGACGGCGCGGATGCTCATCACCGGGCCTTCGAACGTCGACATGCCGTAGAACGCGACCGACACCACCAGCATGCGCAGCACCGGATCGGTCCTGAGCTTGTCCCAGGCGCCGGAGAGCGTCATCAGACCGTTGATCATGCCGCCCCAGGACGGCATCCACAGCATGATCGAGAAGGTGGCGCCGAGCGTCTGCGCCCATTGCGGCAGCGCCGTGTAGTGCAGATGGTGCGGGCCCGCCCAGATGTAGAGGAAGATCAGCGCCCAGAAGTGGATGATCGACAGCCGGTATGAATAGACCGGACGATCGGCCTGCTTCGGGATGAAATAGTACATGATGCCGAGGAAGCCGGCGGTGAGGAAGAAGCCGACCGCGTTGTGGCCGTACCACCATTGCGTCAGCGCATCCTGCACGCCGGAGAACAGCGAATAGCTGAACCAGCCGGCGGGGTTCACCGGAATGGCGATGTTGTTGACGATGTGAAGCATCGCCACGGTGACGATGAAGGCGAGATAGAACCAGTTGGCGACGTAGATGTGCTTCTCTTGCCGCTTCCAGATCGTGCCGAGAAACACCAGCAGGTAAACGACCCACACCAGAGTGAGCCAGAGATCGGTGTACCAAGGCGGCTCGGCGTATTCGCGCCCGGCGGTGACGCCGAGCAGATAGCCGGTGCCGGCCATCAGGATGAAGAACTGATAGCCCCAGAACACGAACCAGGGCCACATGCCGCCGGCCAGCCGCGCCCGGCAGGTGCGCTGCACGACATAGAAGCTGGTGGCGATCAGAACGTTGCCGCCGAAAGCGAAGATCACCGCCGACGTGTGCAGCGGCCGTAAGCGGCCGAAATTGGTCCAACCCCATTCCTCGAAATAGAGCAGGTTCGGAAACGCCAATTGGAAGGCGATGACGACGCCAACCAGAAAACCGGCAATGCCCCAGAACATCGAGGCGGCGACGCCGGCCTTGATGACGCCGTTCTCGTAGCGCCCCGAGGTGTCATTCACTGGGCCGCGACCGAGCACCATGACCAGCATGACGCCGCCGAAAAGAAACGCCGCCAACGCCGTCCACATCTGCACGGCGAAGGCGCGGTCGGTGGCGTTGGCTGCGCCTAGAAGCGCCAGATAAATCCCCGCAACGATGATGGCGCCGATCGCCCAGGCGTCGAGGCGGCTCCGTTGGCCGTCGGTCGCTGTCGCCATGTGGCCTGTTCCCCCGATCCAAAGACTGGGGATGCGCTATCAGCGCCCGCCGGCGCGGCCCTTGATTTCGATCAAGGTGCGCCCAAGCGCCGCTCGCTACCCGCGTTTGACGAACAGCGAGGGGAAAAGATGCGCGGCGCCGAAGCCTGGACGAACGTGGCGGCATTGTCGGCGGGGGCCGCGGCGCTATGGCCGAACCTCGTCTGCGCCTGGAGCACGTTTAGCCGCTCGCCGTTTGAGCGCGCGCTGGACGCGTCGTGGTGTGGCGTTGGTGCGCACGCGCAAGAGCTGCTCGGTCACTGCCCGGCGTGCTGGATCGGCATCTCGCTGGCGGTGGCGCTGACTTATCTCTCAACGCGCGGCATGCGGATAAACGGCATCAGCGCGAAGGCAATTAAGGTCGCCAAGTAAACAAAGCCGGCCGGCGTTGCGAAATACGCCGCCTGCTCCGCCAACGTCATGCCGCGAAAGCCGAAGCCGACGGCGAGATCGGCGATCTGTTGCAACAGCAACGCCAATAGCCCGACCAAGAGGTAACTCACCCAGCCGCCGTCAACGCGCGCCCAGTTCGTCGCCCAGCGCGCGCCGAACCACATGGCCGCGATCAACAGCGGCGCCTCCAGCAACACTGCGATGGTCTTGCCGAGCCACGGCTCCAGCCAGAGCACACGCGGCGGCCCGAGCGCCAGCCCCACCCCGAACACAAGCGCAAAGTAGATGGCGCCTGCGCGCAGGATACGGCCGCTGGCGGGCGCCCGCTTGGGGTCTTCAGTCTCGGTCATTGCGCGGTATAGCCGCCGTCGATCACCAATTCGGCGCCGGTCACGAATTTCGATTCGTCGGAGGCGAGATAGAGAACGCCATAGGCGATATCGTCGGGCTCGCCCAAATGGCCGACCGGATGCAGCCCGGCCACGAACGCCTTGGCGGCGGCGGGATCGGGTTGCGCGGCGAGATAATTTTCCACCATGGGCGTCCAAATATAGCCGGGATGCACCGAGTTGACTCGGATCCTGTATCCGGCCTTGGCGCAATGGAGCGCCGCCGACTTGGTGAAAATGCGTACGCCGCCCTTGCTCGCATTATAAGCAGCGAGATTGGCGTCGCCGATCAGCCCTTCGATCGAGGAAAGGTTGATGATCGAGCCGCCCTGGCTCTTCATCACCGCTATGGCGTGACGCGTTCCCAGGAAGACCCCGTCGAGATTGACCGCCATCAGCGCCCGCCATTGCTCCAGCGTCGTGTTCTCGACGTCGGCGCCCAAAGCAACGCCGGCATTGTTCACCAGGATGTGCAGCGCGCCGAACCGCCGCATAGTTGCGGAGATGGCGGCGTTCCAGTCTGACTCGAGCGCCACGTCCTGGCGCACGAACATGGCTTCGCCGCCGGACTCGACGATCTCATCGGCGACGCTACGCCCTTCGGCTTCCTTGACGTCGGTAACTGTGACCTTGGCGCCCTCCCGCGCCAGCATTTTCGCGCAGGCGCGGCCAAGCCCAAGCCCCGCGCCGGTCACCAGAGCCACCTTGCCTGAAACCCGGCCCATGACGCGCCTCCCCTTCAGTGCGCGAGCAGCAATGGCACGGGCGAGCCAGCGAGCAGCTCGCGCGTGACGCCGCCGAACATAAACTCACGGGCGCGCGAGTGGCCGTACGCGCCCAAGACCAACAGATCGGCGTCGATCGCTTGCGCTTCGTCCACCAGCGCCCGGCCGTGCGTGCGCCCCAGGCCATCGACGTTGCGCACTTCCGCCACGACGCCATGGTGCGCGAGATAATCCGCGATTTCCCGCCCGGGTTTGTCCGAGTGGCCGGCCGCGCTTGGCGTCGCGTCGACGGTGGCGATGGCGACCTGTTTCGCCGCCGTCAGGAACGACAACGCCGCCGCCACGGCCCGCACCGCTTCGGCCTTGGCGTTCCAGCCGATCACGATCTTGTCCCAGCGCCGCGCTCGCACCGGATGCGACGGCACGATCAGCATCGGCCGCCCTGATTTGAACAGAACGTCCTCGATGACGGCCTGGCGCGCCCGGTCGTGCGAAGGCGCGCGCGCCATAACGACAAGATCGGCCACACGCGCATGGGCGACGATGCGATCGTCGTCGACAGCATGCTCAATCGCCAGATCCTTGATCTCAAACGGCGTCGGCGCGCGGTTGAGCCACGCCATCAGGCCGCGCCGCAACTGCGCCGCGCGCGAGCGTGGGCCGCCGGCCAGATCTTCGAGCGCCACGGATAACGGCACTTCGTTATCGACAAAGGTCGACGCCGCATGCACCGCGAGGATGAGCGCCGTCGGGCGAGCCGAAAACTTCGCGCTCAATTCGGCCGCGGCCATGAGTGCAGCCTCGTCCTCTTCAAGAGCGATGACGGGAGCGAGGATTTCCTTAAGAGACATAGAGCAACTCATGCACGCGCGCCGGCAACCGATTGTCGAGCAGCGGCTTCTCGAAAATTTCGACGCCTGCACTCAGCGCGCGAGCGATGACATCGCGCGACGGCTGCGTGGTAATCAGGATCGATGGCGCCCGCGCCCCTATCGCGCGCAACCGGTCATGCACGTCGAGCCCGCTGATGCCGGGGAGCCGCTGGTCCAGCACCAGGCACCGCCACGCCAGACGGTGCGGCGATTCCAGCGCCGACTCGCCGTCCCCGAACGCCGCAACGCTGACGCCCAGCGTCTCGAAGGCAAAGCTCAGGGCATGACGCACGGCGGGGTCGTCGTCCACGAGCGCAAGTTCGGCGGGGCGGGTCAATCGATCCAAGGCAACAAATAGCTTCGGCCATCCCGCGTCCGCGCGCGTTGACTTGCCTCAAGCTTCGAGCTGCAGCGCCATCCGCACCAGGTCCGACAGGCTGTTGGCTTGCATCTTGGTCATGACGTTGGCGCGATAGATTTCGACGGTGCGTGGGCTGATGCCTAGCCTGATGGCCGCCGCCTTGTTGGAATCGCCGGCGGCGATAGCCTCGAACACGGCCCGCTCGCGGGGCGTCAGCTGCGCGGCGCGGGCGGCGACCTCGGCGCGCTCCTTCTGCCGTCCGGCGTCCCCATCGCCGCGGGCCAGCGCATGGCGCACCGCAGCCAGCAACGCTTCGTCGTCGAACGGTTTCTCCAGGAAATCTACAACACCCGCCTTCATCGCCTGCACCGCCAGCGACACATCGGCATGGCCGGTCAGCACGATTACCGGGTGCGGCACGGCGGTGCGCTTCAATTCCTGCACCATTTCCAGCCCGTTCATCTCCGGCATGCGGATGTCGGTGACGATGCAGCCGGATTCGAGTTGGCCGCGCCGCGCCAGCAGAGCGTGCGCGCTCTCGTAAGTGCGGCTCGCGATACCCTCGGCGCCAAGCAGGAACGCCACCGAGTCGCGCATCGCCGGATCGTCGTCGACGATATGAACCAGAGGCTCACTCATCGTGCGCCTCCCAACCGCCGGCAGGCGCGCGCCTCAGAGTGAAACGGAAGATGGCGCCGCCGCCCGGATTGGGCTCGGTCCAGATGCGCCCGCCATGCGCTTCGACGATGGTGCGCGAAATCGAGAGCCCGACGCCCATGCCGTTGGCCTTGGTGGTCACGAACGGCTGGAACAGGCGCGCCGCCGCCGCGGCGTCCACGCCCGGACCGGTGTCGGTCACGCTCACCTGCGCAAACTCATCGTCGAGGGCCGTGGTGGCGATCGCCAATTCGCGCTTCGGATGTTCCGCCATGGCGTCGATGGCGTTGCGCACCAGATTGAGCACAACCTGTTGAATCTGCACCCGATCGGCCAGCACCGCGTCTGCGTCCGCCGCCAGCGCATACTGGACCCGCACGCCATGCTCCTTGGCGCCGACCAGAGCCAAGGCGCAGGCCTCTTGGACCAGCTTCGGCAAATTCTCGATCCGCCGCTCCGCCTCCCGCCGCGAAAGAAAATCGCGCAGCCGGCGGATGATCTCACCCGCCCGCAACGCCTGATCGGAAGCCTTCTCCAGCGCTTCGTTGGCGCGGGGCTCGCCGCCACCCGTGCGTTCGAGCAGACGCCGCGCGCCGTTCAGATAATTGGCGATCGCGCTCAGGGGTTGATTGAGTTCGTGCGCCAAAGCCGAGGCCATCTCGCCCATGGCGCTCAGCCGCGACATGTGCACGAGTTCGGCTTGCAATTCCTGCAGCCGCGTTTCCGTGGCCTGGCGCTCGGTCAAGTCACGAACGAAGCCGGTGAACACGCGCCCGTTTTCGGAGCGCACTTCGCCGACCGCCAGCTCCATCGGGAAAGTCGAGCCATCTTTTCGCTCACCGACGACGATGCGCCCGATGCCAATGATCCGGCGCTCGCCGGTCTCCAGATAGCGCGACACGTAACCGTCATGCTGGGCGCGGAACGGCTGCGGCATCAGCATCGAGACATTGCGCCCAAGCACCTCGGATGTCGGCCAGCCGAACATGCGCTCGGCCGCAGCGCTGTAGGATTGGACGATGCCGCTCTCGTCGATGACGATGAGCGCGTCGGGGGCCGTGTCGTAGATCGAGCGCAGATGCGCTTCGCGCTCGGCCAGCGCGCGCGAGGCTTGATCGCCGAGCCGGCGGCTGCGCGACAGCCGCTCGCCCGCGACCGCAACAAAGGCGCCGGTCAGCGCGAAAACCAGCACATCGACTATCGACGTTGGCGCAATGAGCGCGGCGGCCAGCAAGGACAGCACGGTCGCTGCAAGCGCGGGGCCGAGGCCCGCGAACACGGCGGCGCCGCACACCACCGGCATGAACACAAGCAACAGGGGCGCGGCCGGCGCGGCGAGGCGCAGCGCCATCGCCGCCAGTGCGGCGCCGGCGACAGCTACGGCGACGCCCGCATACGCGGCCACGAGCGGACGCGCGCGCAACTGATCCAGCAAAGGCGCCATCCTCCAGTACCTAGTCTCGCATCCGATCCGGGCCAAGGCGGCCATTTGCGCCAGCCGTCCCGGCGGCTACGGGATTCCCCTTAAGCGTTCGACCTGAATTTCCTCGTGCGCCCTGGCGCGCCAGTTTCGAAGCCGGAGGATGAGGCATGCGCGACATCGGCATCGAAGCGAGCGGCGGACCGGTCCGGCAGCTGTCGGACGGCATTGCTCTGGGTCCCGGCTTGGTGCTGCAGGGGGTGCGCACGCGCTTCCGCCGCAACGCCGAAATCTTCGGCGAAGGCGAGGCCGCCAGCGCCGTCTATCGGGTCGTTTCGGGGGTGGCGCGGACCATCCGCTTCACCGGCGAGGGCCGGCGCCAAATCCTGGGCTTTCATTTCCCCGGCGACGTCATCGGGCTGGAGGCCGGACACCGGCACACGTTGTCGGCGGAAGCGGTGTCGGATTGTGAGTTGGCGCTCGTCCGCCGCTCGGCCATCGACGCCGCGGCGTCGCGGGACACCGGCGCCGCGCAAGCGCTCATCGCGCTGATGCAGCGTCAGCTGCTCGACGCGCAAGAGCATGCATTGGTGCTCGGCCGCAAGGGCGCGGGCGAGCGCGTCGCCGCCTTCCTGCTGCGGCTCGCCGACCGCGTCAGCACGCGCTGCGAGATCGATTTGCCGATGTCGCGCGCCGACATCGCCGATTATCTGGCGCTCACCATCGAGACGGTGTCGCGCGCGTTCACGCAAATGGAACGCGACTGCGCCATTGCGCTGCCGAGTTCGCGCCACGTGCTGGTCCGCGACCGCTGCGCGCTGGAGTTGCTGGAGGCGGCGTGAGCGGCTCGCGTCCCCCGCGAACCGAAAAGCCGCGACGCTGCATGCGTCCCCAGCCGCGCTTGCCGGTGAACCAATCGAACAATCCTTGGACGCGCCAGAGCGCGTTCAGTTGGCGATAGCCAAAATTCTCGATCGCTGCGACCAGCGTCAGCGCGACGAAATCGCGTACGCGCGGCGCCCGGCTGTAGGCCGCCTCCTGCAGCGCCAGCGCGGCTATGCCGATCGCCACGCCTAAGCCGGCGTTGACCGCGAAGAACGCGAGCAAAAACTCCCCGGCTAGCAAGCCCAGCAGCCAAAGCGCTGGCAGCAAGCACCATCCGGTCAGTTCGGCGACCGGCCCAAGTAAATCGACCAACACCACGCGGCCGAGCGCCAGCACGCCGAGACGGCCATAACCTCGCTTGAACACAACGTCCCGATGCAGCGCCAGGGTCTCGAGCGCGCCGCGCTGCCAGCGCCGCCGCTGCCGCGACAGCGAGCGCAACGTCTCCGGCGCTTCGGTCCAGCACAGCGGCTCCGGCGCGAACACGATGCGGTCGCCGCCGCCCCGCTCCAGCGCGCGCCGGTGCAGGCGCACCACCAATTCCATGTCTTCGCCCACCGTGTCGCGCCGGTAGCCGCCGGCTGCGATGACGGCGCTGCGACGAAACACGCCGAAGGCGCCGGAAACGATGCCCAACGCATTGATCTGGCTCCAGGCGAGGCGCGCCAGCTGAAAGGCGCGGACGTATTCCACCGTCTGCATCAGCGCCCAACAATTGCGCGAAAGGCCAATCGCGGAGACTCTCCCCGCCTCAACGCGACAGCCATTGACGACACTGACCGTGCCGCCGACCGCGATGACGCGAGACGGATCGTCGACGAAGGGCTGAACCGCGCGCAGCAGCGAATCGGCGTCAAGCAGCGAGTCGGCGTCGACGCAGCAAAACAGCGGGTAGCGCGCTGCATTCAAGCCAGCGTTGAGCGCATCCGCCTTGCCGCCGTTGGTTTTGTCCAGCACGATCAGGTTCGGATGCAGCGCGCTCCCAAAGACGCCACGGAGCGGTTCGTGGCGCAGCGGATTGTCGAACGCCTCGGCACGCGGACCTAGCTCGAACGCCGTGCGCAACGCGTCCATCGTCGCATCCGACGAACCATCGTTGACGACGATGACTTCGAACTCGGGATAGCGCAGTCCCAGCAGCGCCTTCACGCTCTCCACCACCGTTAGGTGCTCGTTGTAGGCGGGCGCTATAATGCTGATGGGCGGCGCCCGCGCCGCGGACCGCCGCCAGATCAGCCCCGAGTCCGGCTCTTTCGGCGTCGAGCGCAACGCATACGCCGCGGCGGCCAGCTCCCAGACCTGCAGCAGCACCTGAGCAAGGCCCAGAGCGATGACGCCGATCGCGATCAGCTCCGCGATAAGAGCGATCATGGCGCCGCCAATGCGAACACGGCCCGATTGCGAGCAGCAAGCCTACGCAACGCCTCCGACATGACTATGTCATTGCTCGCGTGAGAGGCGCCCTCCAGCATGGGGACCGCTGCACCGGCCGACAACTCGACCCGCTCAAGCCAATCCACCGCTTCGCGCGGCCGCGCCTGACTCAGGCGCCGCAGCACACCCTGCGCTTGCGCGGCGCGCCGCCGCCCGCTGCTGAGGAGATTGGATAGCACAAACTCGAAGGACGGCGGATCGCCAAGATCGATCGACCCCGTCAACACTGCGGCGCGCACGCTCGGATCGCGATCCCGCCAGAAAAGGCGGAGACGCCAAATGACGTCATCGCCGCCCGGCGCCGCCAGCGCTTCGGCGGCCCGGCGCCGATTCATACTGGAACCGCGCTCCAGGACGGCGATCAGTCGAGTTTCGGCGCCGGCGTCGCGTAACCGATCGACGAACCGGCGCCACGTCCGCCCGCGCACCGTCGACTGGACGCGCAACACGATGTGGGCCAGGGCCCCGTGCCGCGCCGCCCGGGCGACATGCCGGCGCAGCGTCGTCGGGTCACCATCGCGGCGCAGCAGTTGCGCCACGAACGCGCGCCGGCTTCGCTCCAGGCGCGCCCTGCGCCAGCGCGCGACCAGGCGCCCCGCAATCACCGCGGTCGCCGCCATCAGCGAGCATGCGATGAGCACTGCCGCCGTCATCCAAAGAGTGATGAGCAGAACCATGGATCGTGCGCGACCAGCGTCGCATCAGGCGACGTGGGCGCTGATCAGACGACTCACGCGCGCCACCAATTCGTCCGGACTGAACGGCTTGGCGATGAAATCCGCGGCGCCGAGCTTGAATGCAGCGACGACATGGCGCTCCTCGCTCAGCGCAGTCAGCATGATCACCTTGCTCTGGTGCGAGCGTCCTTCCCGCTGCAAACGACGCAGCACTTCCACGCCGCTCATGCCAGGCATCATCGAGTCGAGGATTGCCACTGATGGCCGCCGCGCGCAGATGTAATCGAGCGCATCGGCGCCGCTGCTGACCGAGTGCGTTGAAAAGCCCGCCGCATTCAAGTGATGTTCGACGACCGCGACCATCAATGGGTCGTCGTCCGCGATCAGAATGGTTCCCTGCATGAGTCCGCCACCTTCTTCTTGGTTGCGGCACTCATTGCACGAAGTAATCAAGATTTGCTTTCGCAGAAATCAATCCGCATTCAGGCAGCTCGCAGTCGCCTCGCGCCAGCGTTATCGACCCGCTCATGCAACTGCGTTACGGTTCTCGCGAGCATCGCTACGATGCGAGCATTCTGCGAGGAACAGTGACGCAGGCCGTTCTGATTGCCGATGACGACGATCTGTTCTGCGGCAGCGTGTCGATCAACTTGCGCGACGCCGGGTACAAGACCTTCCTCGCCCACGACGGCCACAGCGCCATTACGCTGGCGCGCGCGGAGCGTCCGCATCTGATCCTGCTCGACGTGGTGATGCCTGGATTGAATGGGTTCGCGGCCCTCAATGCGATGCGCGCCGAGCCGTTGCTCAACCGCACGCCGGTGATCATGCTGACGGCGCGTCGGCAGCCTGACGATGTGCTTCGCGCCCGCGGCCTCGGCGTCGTCGACTACGTAGCCAAGCCGATCGACATGCCTAAGCTCTTGCAGCGGGTGCGGAAAGCCCTAAGCCAAGCTCCTGCGGCCGAGCGGCCGCTAGAGTGGCTCGACTAAGCCGTTCGGGGCAAATTAGATGCCGCAGACTGCGCTCACGGCCCTGCGCGACATGACCAGGACCGACGTGATCCGGCTGGTCGCCCTGGTCGCGCTATCGTGTCTTGCCGTTTTCCTCAGTCACGAGTTCACACGCGCCGCCGGACGGGTGGCTTCAATCTGGCCGCTCAATGCGTTGCTCGTAGCGGCGATCGTGCGTTGGCGCGCCATCGATTGGCGCGTGATCCTCGCGGCCGGCGCCGGCGCCAACATCGCCGTCGATCTGGCCATGGGCGACACCTTGCTCAACGCGCTGATGCTGACCGGGGCCAATGTTGCGGAGATCGCGGTCATCGCGGTCTGCCTCCGGCTGGAAAAGGACCCCATCGATCTCACCCGCGGCGATCACTTGCTGCGCTTCTTTCTGATCGCCGGCGTGCTGGCGCCCGCAGTCTCCTCGGTCGTTGCCGCCATTACGTTATCGCCGCAGCAAGCGTTCACGCAAACGCTCGGCGTATGGTTTGCCGCCGACGCGCTGGGGATGCTTATCTTCACGCCTGCCTTCCTGGCGCTGTGGGCGGCGTCAGATGAAATGTGGAGCCGTCGGCGCCTCGCTGAAATGGCGCTCAGCTTGTTTGGCGTCGGCATCATCGCCGTGCTCGTCTTCAGTCAAGACCGTTATCCGCTTCTCTTTCTCATTCCGCCGGCCCTGACCTTCGCAGTGTTCCGCCTCGGCGCCGCGGGCGCCGCCGCAAACGTCTTGCTGGTCGCTGTGCTGGCGATCGGATTTGCGATGGCGGGCCACGGCCCGATTCAGTTGATCCAAGGCAGCGAAACCGAGCGCATTCTGGTCTTACAGGGATTCCTTGCCATCCTGTCTCTAACGCAGCTGCCGCTCGCCGCGGCCTTGGCGCACGGCGCGCGCGCAAGAGAGCGGCTGCGAGGCGCCATCGCCGAAGCGGAGACAGCCAGAGCCGCGGCCGAGCGCAGCGAAGCCCAGTACCGCAAGCTCGCCGATCATTCCACCGACATCGTCGTGCGCTTCGGTCCCGGCGGCGTCATCACCTACGCGTCACCCGCATGCCGCTTACTCGGCATTTCACCGGAAGACGCGATCGGCCGCTCGACCATCGAGTTCGCGGCGCCCGAGCACCGGGCGGAAGCCGCGCGGCTTGTCGACGCCTTGTTCGCCGGACCAGAACCGGATCGCCGCGAGCGCCGCCAGTTCCTGGCGCGACGCGCCGACGGCGCCGACCTCTGGCTTGAAGGCAATCCCAGCATCATCCGCAACGCGCGCGGCGAACCCGTTGAAGTCGTGACCATCTATCGCGACGTCACCGCCCACCGCCGACTTGAGGACGATCTCAATGCGGCGCGCGCCAGAGCCGAGCGCGCGGCGGCGGCGGCGGCGGAGAGCGAGGCGCGTTATCGCACCATCACCGAAATCTCGCTCGACATCATCGCCCGCGTCGGCATCGACACCAAAATCCGCTACGCCAGCCCAGGCGCGGAGCTGGTTCTCGGCTATACGCCCGAAGAACTGGTCGGCACCCGCACCATCGATCACATGCACCCGGAAGATTTGCCCAAGGTGCTCGAGTTCTACGAAGATCTCCTGGCGGCCGGCCCCGGCGCACAGCTGCGTCCGTTCGAGTATCGCGCCCGTCATAAGGACGGTCACTACATCTGGATTGAGGGCATGCCGCGCGTGCTCTTCGACGAAGCCGGAAAGCCGATCGAAATCCAGGATTCGGCGCGCGACATCACCGCGCGCAAGAAACTGCAAGACGACCTCGCCGCAGCCCGTTTTTCGGCGGAAGCCGCCGCCCGCGCCAAGGCGGACTTCCTGGCCAATATGAGCCACGAGATCCGCACCCCGCTCAACAGCATCATCGGCTACGCGCGCCTGCTGGAACAGGGTCTCGGACCCGACACCGAGGAGCGCCGCTACGCCGAACTGGTCAGCCGCTCGGGGCGCTCGCTGCTCGCCATCGTCAACGACGTGCTCGATCTTTCGGCGATTGACGCCGGCGGCCTCCGGCTCGACAGCGCCCCCTTCTCGCCGCGCCGGGCGATCGAGCAGGTCGCCGATGAACTGGCGCTCGCTGCGCAGAGCAAAGGCTTGAACGTCGCGCTGGACTTCGACGCAGACAGCGCGGCGTCCGTATGCGGCGATGAAGGCCGCCTGCGGCAAGTGCTCACCAACTTGCTTTCCAACGCCATCAAGTTCACCGAGCGCGGCGGCGTCAACGTGACCTTGACTTCGATTCCGATTGAGCCGGCGAAGCGTCGTCTGCGCATCGTCGTGCGCGACACCGGCGCCGGCATTCCTTCGCAATTCATCCCGTCCTTGTTCGAGCGCTTCACACAGGCGGACGCTTCCGTTTCGCGCCACGCCGGCGGCACGGGCCTCGGGCTCGCGATCAGCAAAAGTCTGGTCGAGTTGATGGGCGGGCGCATCGGCGTCGAGTCGGCGGAAGGCGTGGGATCGACGTTCTGGTTCGAGATCGATGCGCCTGCCGCCGAGCCGGTGTCGGCGCCCGCGACTCGAAGCGTCGAAAAGGCCCGCGCCAAGCGCATTTTGGTGGTCGACGATGTCGAGGAGAACAGAGACCTACTGGCCCTGATGCTCGCCGGTCACGAAATCGACCGCGCCAGCAGCGGCGCCGACGCGATCGAGCTTGCCGGCGCGCGGCGTTACGATCTCGTTCTGATGGACGTCCGCATGCCGAACATGGACGGCATGGCTGCAACCCGCGCCATTCGCGAGGAACCAAGCACAGCACGGCTGCCGATCATCGCCGTCTCAGCGCATGTGTCGCTCGAACAAATCTCCGCCTTCAAAGCCGCGGGCATGAGCGACTATCTTGCCAAGCCCATCGATCCCGAAGCGCTGCACGCAATCGTCTCAAGGTGGACTGGCGAACCCGCTCAATCCACGCAAGCGACGCAGAGCGCCCTGGAGGCGCTGCGGGTCAAGTTCATCGCTCGCTGCCTGACCGATCACGACGTCTTGTCGCGCCTGCGCTTGCCGGAGGATGTTCGCGATATCCGCGCCATCGTGCATCGCTTGGCGGGTTCGGCGGCGACATTCGGATTTCCGGACGCCGGGCGCGCAGCGCTCGCCGTCGACCAGGCGCTGAGCTCCGGTTCCGCCCCGAAGCCAACGGACGTTGAGGCGGTGCTCGCGGCGCTCAAGCTCATCTGCGCCAGCGCGGCGGACTTCAAATTCGCCTCAGTTTGATGGCCGGCGAAGCGCGGCAAGAGGCGATGCGGCGGCGGGGCTGGGGCTCGAAAATTGCCGCCGCATCGCGTTGCACGCAGATGTTGTAGCGGTTTATCCTCGCAACTCCCTCGCGGGGTTGCTTTGTTGCGAGAGCGAACGAGCCAATGTCCAACTTGGTGCTAGTCGCGGACGATGACGAATTGCTGCGCGCCCACATCGCCGCGGCGCTGCGCGCAGCGGGTTTCGTCGTCGTCGACGTAGCGGACGGCGCGGACGCGCTACGCCAAGCCCGCGCGCTTCGGTTTGACCTGATCGTGTTGGACCGGGCGATGGCGGGTGTCGACGGCATGACCGTACTCAGGACGCTGCGCGAGGAAAGCTGCGATAGTCCGATCATGTTCCTGACCGCGTCGGGCCAGACCAGCGACAAGGTTCGCGGGCTTGAGGCCGGCGCCGACGACTATCTGGCGAAACCGTTCGACGACGCCGAATTGCTGGCCCGCGTGCGCGCACTGGTGCGCCGGCCGGCGCGGCTGGCGACGCATGAGATTTCCGCCGGCGAGGTGCGCCTCGATCTCGACGCCCGGCGCGCCTTCGTCGCCGACATCGAGGCGCCGGTGACGGCGCAGGATTTCGCCATACTTGAAACCCTGGTGCGCAATCCGGGCCGGGCCTTTACGCGCGACGCGCTGTTGTTGCGTTTGGGCGCGGCGGAAGACACCAGCCCCGCCGCCATCGAGCACGCCGTCAGCCGCTTGCGCAAGAAGATCGCCGATGCCGCCGGCATGGACGTGATCGAGACCGTCCGCGGCCTCGGTTATCGCTTGCGCGGTTGAATAAACCCGCCGCGGCTGGGTTCGATGGCTCGGCGCTTCTTAGAGCAGCGCCTTCGCCGTCTCGACGATCGCTTCCGCGGTAATGCCGAAATGCGCGTAGGCGTCCTTCGCCGGCGCGCTCGTGCCGAAACTCGACATGCCGACGAATGCATCGAGACCGAAGGCTTCGAACCAGCCCTGCCCGACCGCCGCCTCGCAGCCGATCTTCAATTCGTCATCGTCGCCGCAGACCGCATCCTGATAGGTCTCGTCCTGCAGTTCGAACATCTCGAAGCAGGGCGCAGACACGACTCGCGTCGGCACGCCCGCGGCCTGCAGCGTTTCGCGCGCCTTCACCGCCAGCGCCACTTCCGTGCCCGTCGCGAAAATCGCGACACGCGCGGCGCCGCCCTCCGCCGGCAGCAATTCGTAAGCGCCGCGCGCTGACAAATTCTCGCTGGCATCGGTGCGCAACGCCGGCGTCGCCTGGCGGGAGAGCGCCAGCAAGCTCGGGCCATCGTCGCGCAGCAGCGCCGCCTGCCAGCACTCGGCGGCTTCAACCGCATCGGCGGGGCGGAAGACAAAGAGGTTCGGGATCGCGCGCAGACTGGCGATGTGTTCGACCGCCTGGTGCGTCGGCCCGTCTTCGCCGAGGCCGATGGAATCGTGGGTCATCACGTGGACGACGCGAATGCCCATGAGCGCCGCCAAGCGGATGGCCGGGCGCGAATAATCGGAGAAGGTCAAGAACGTGCCGCCGTAGGGAATGATGCCGCCATGCAGCGCCATGCCGTTCATCGCCGCGGCCATGCCGTGCTCGCGGATGCCGTAGCGCACGTAGCGCCCGGCCCGGTTCTCCGGGGTGAAGTCCTGCGAGCCCTTGGCCAAAGTGTTGTTTGAGCCGGTGAGATCGGCGGAGCCGCCCAGCAATTCGGGGCACGCCTCGAACATCGCATCGATGGCGGCGCCCGACGAGGCGCGCGTTGCCAGCGATGGTTTCTCGGCCGCCATCTTCGCTGCATGGGCGCCGAGCGCAGCCACCGCCGCCTCGACGTTCGCGCCGCTCATCGCCGCGGCGAAGGCGTCCTTGTGCGGCGACTTCTTCAACCGCGCCGCCCATTGTTCGCGAGCGCCGGCGTTGCGCGCGCCGATTTTGCGCCAAGCGTTGCGGATGTTCTCCGGCACGTCGAACGGGCCGTGCGGCCAGCCGATGGCGGCCTTCGCCGCCGCAAGCTCTTCGGCGCCGAGCGGCTCGCCGTGCGCCTTCGCCGTGCCCGCCTTTTTCGGCGCGCCATACCCGATCACGGTCTTGCAGGCGATCATCACCGGCTTGTCGGATGTCATCGCAGCATCGAAGGCGCGCGCGATGTCGGCGACGTCATGGCCGTCGCACGAGAGCACGGTCCAACCGCTGGCGGCGAAGCGCGCCTTCTGGTCGGTAGTGTCCGAGAGCGAGACCGCGCCGTCGATGGAGATCGAATTGTTGTCCCAGATCACGATCAGCTTGTTGAGCTTCTGGCGCCCGGCGAGCGCGATCGCTTCCTGGCTGACGCCCTCCATCAGACAGCCGTCGCCGGCGATCACCCAGGTCCGGTGATCGACCAGGTCTGATCCGAAGCGCGCGGCCAGATGCGCCTCCGCCATCGCCATGCCGACGGCGTTGGCAAGCCCCTGCCCCAGCGGGCCGGTGGTGGTTTCGATGCCCGATGCCAGGAAATTCTCAGGGTGCCCCGCCGTCTTCGATCCCAGCTGCCGGAAGCGCTTGATCTCATCGAGCGTCATGTCGGCATAGCCGGTGAGATGCAGCAGCGCGTAGAGCAGCATCGAGCCGTGGCCGGCCGAGAGCACGAAGCGGTCGCGGTCGGGCCAGGCCGGGTTGGCGGCGTCGAACTTGAGGTACTTCGCGAACAGGACGGTGGCCGCGTCCGCCATGCCCATGGGCATGCCCGGATGGCCGCTTTTGGCCTGCTCGACGGCGTCCATCGCCAGGGCGCGGATGGCGTTGGCGAGTTCTTTCGCAGCGACGCCTTCGATCAGTTCGCTTTTGCTCATTGATATCCCTTTAGCGCCGATTCGGACGCTTTGCCCGGCAATAAGGCTCGGGTATCAGCGGAAGGCCGCCGCGGGAATGCGGCAGCGGAGACGGAAGATGCAGATTTTCATCGACAGCGCCGACGCCGCCGAACTCAAGACCTTGGCTGGCACGGGTCTCGTCGACGGCGTCACCACCAATCCTTCGCTCGTTGCGAAGGCGGGCCGCGATTTCTTCGAAACCCTGCGTGAGATCTGCGCCGCCGTTCCGGGTCCGGTCAGCGCCGAAGTGGTGGCGCAAGATACGGAAACCATGATCAAGGAAGGGCTGAAACTCCGCGGCGTCGCCGCCAATATCGTGGTCAAGCTGCCGCTGACGCCCGAGGGCTTGCGCGCCTGTAAGCGTCTCGAAGACGACGGCCACCCGACCAACGTGACGTTGTGCTTCTCAGCCGTGCAGGCGTTGCTGGCGGCGAAGGCGGGCGCGACCTACATCTCGCCTTTCCTCGGCCGCCTCGACGACAACGGCCAGGACGGCATGGGACTCATCCGCGAAATCCGCGCCATCTATGACAATTACGACTATCAAACGCAGATTCTCGCCGCCTCGATCCGCAACGCAGGACACGTGCGCGATGCTGCTCTCGCCGGCGCCGATTGCGCGACGATTCCGCCAGCCGTATTCAAGAGCCTCTACAAGCACGCGCTCACGGACTTGGGGCTCGAAGCGTTCTTGAAAGATTGGAAGTCGACCGGGCAGTCGATCCTTTGAGGGGACCGCAGGTCTTCAGACAGCCAAGGGCGGACCGGAAGGTCCGCGTTCCCTTAGTTGGCGAGCGCTTCCAGGCGGCCGACATTATCGTCCGTGGTTTCGCGCGCCGCCGCCATGAGGCGATCGGCTTCCGCGAGCTGCGCTTCGATCGCCGCGACATCGAGGGGTTCGATCACCGGGGCCTGTTGCACAACTTGATCGGCAAATGCGTCGCGCATGCTGAGGCCGCCCTTCATCGCCACCGGGGCGACAAGGCCCAGCATAACCATCGCGCCGGCGCCAGCAGCGAAGCTGGCCACGACCATGCGAATGGTGGCTTTTGATTGCGAGGGCGACATTGTGTGGAAAACTCCCGGACCGGCGCGGTCTGTTAACAAAAGGTTGCCACGATGGCAAATGCTACTTTGCGGCGCCGAAGAGAGATTGTCCGTGACCCCTGTCACTGCTCTCGACACCCTCACCAACCGACTTCAGCGGCTTGACGCCACCCTAGCCGAAATTCCTGAATTTCAGCCGAATCCCGCACTCAAGCGCGGTTGCGGCTCGTTCAGGGTTGCGGTGTAAGCTGAGCTAGAAACGCCGTGCTGCGGCGCCGAACACGGGACCACAATGCCTAGCGCCTCCACCTCGCCTCGAACGCTACGGAAAGCGGTCCTCCCTGTGGCTGGCTTCGGTACGCGGGTGCTGCCCGCCACAAAAGCCATCCCCAAGGAAATGCTGCCGGTGTTCGACCGGCCGGCCATCCAGTACGTCGTCGACGAAGCGCTGGCGGCCGGCATTGAACACATCATCTTCGTCACCGGGCGAAACAAGGGCGCGATCGAGGACTATTTCGATCGGGCGTATGAACTCGAAGTAACACTTCGCGAAAAGGGCAAGACCGCCCAGCTGCGCGAGGTCGAGGAACCGGTGCGAGCCGCCGGCTCGATGAGCTTCGTGCGCCAGCAAGCGGCCTTGGGACTGGGCCACGCCGTCTGGTGCGCGCGCGACATCGTCGGCGACGAGCCGTTCGCGGTGATGCTGCCGGACATGCTGATGATGGCTCAGCCCTCGTGCCTGGCGCAGATGGTCGACGCCTACAACAAGGTCGGCGGCAACATCATCGCCGTCGAGCCGACCGACACGCCGGAGCGCTATGGCGTCATCACGCCCGAGAGCCGTGACGGCCGGTTGATCAAGATGAAGGGCATGGTCGAAAAACCGAAGCGCGAGGACGCACCGTCGAACCTCTTCATCTCCGGCCGCTACATCTTGCAGCCGGAAATTTTCGCGCTGCTCGCCGATCAAGGCCCGGGCGCAGGCAACGAAATCCAGCTCACCGATTCGATGGCGCGCCTGATGCAAGTGCAAGCGTTTCACGCGCTCGAATACGATGGCGTGACCTACGATTGCGGCGACAAGATCGGCTACATGCGCGCCAACGCCGCCTACGCGCTGGCGAACGCCGAGTATGGCGATGCTGTAGCGGCGATGCTGCGTGAGACCCTCGCCCACAGCCGGAAATGATCCCGCTCATTGAGTTCGCCACGCGCGAGGCGCTGGCGCAGGCAAGTGCGGGATGTATCGCCGATGCGCTCAACCAGGCGATCGCAGAGCGCGGCGGCGCCTGCGCGGCGCTCTCCGGCGGGGCTACGCCGGAGCCGGCTTACCGCGCGCTGGCGGCGCTGCCGCTGGATTGGCCGAGGGTCACGTTTCTCTTGGTCGACGAGCGTTTTGTGCCGCCCGATCATGCTGCTTCAAACGAAGGCATGTTGCGCCGAGCGCTCGCCCGCGCGCTGAACGCCGGCGCCCGGCTTGTGCCGATGTTCGCCGCCAACGCCTCGCTCGCCGAGGCGGCGCGGCGTGCAAATGAGAATTGCGCCCGCCAGCGCATCGATATCGCACTGCTGGGCATGGGCGAGGACGGCCATGTCGCCTCGTGGTTTCCGCATTCGCCGGAGCTTGAAGCGGCGCTCGATGCCGCGAACGGGGCGACGGTGATAGCGGTTCACGCGCCCGGCGCCGCCGGGTCGTCGGAGCGCCTGACCATGACGCTCGCGGCCATCGCGCGCGCGAAGCAAAGATTGCTGCTGATCGCCGGCCCGGCGAAACGTGCGCTCATCGAAAACGGCGCGCCGATCGCCAACACTCTCTTCGCCGCCGCCCCCACGGAGATTCTGTGGGCGGCGTAGTGTCCCGGGGTCAGCGCAAAACATGCTTGGGCCCCGCGTTGAACCGCCGCGGGCGCATCCAATCTCCGCCGACGGCGCATCTGCTTGCCCATGAAGTTGACGATCCTGCTTGGCGCGCTTGCCGCCCTCGCGCTCGCCGCCTGCGCCGGCGCCCCCAGCCGCAGGGCTGAATCGCCCACGGTGGGGCGGCTCTATCACTATCTGCGCACCAATGCCGACGGCTCATTGCCGGAAGACATCTACGTCTATCGCGCCAGCTCGACGCTGGTGGAGGTGGCGAAGATCGTCAGCCGCTGCGCCAACGCCGCGTATGTCACGGCGGAGCTCGATCTCGAGCGCCGGCAGCCGCGCGCCCTCGTCGGCGGGCGCATCGCGCGCGACGCCACGCAAGATACGTTCGCATGGCTCAGCTACGACGCCGGCCAATTGCACGCGCGCGTTCCCAGTCTTGGCGTCGACGCGCGCACCGGCGTCACGCATGAGCCGTGGATCATCTACGACTTCGATCTCTCGGAACTGACCGCGCTCCATGCCGGCGCGCCGGCGCCGCGCGCGGACTTCGCTTTCGGCGTCGCGCTGATCTGGCCCGACGGATCGAGCGACAATCCGTTGCGCGACTTAGGCGTTGCAAACGCCGCCTACGAGGGTGAAGCCGATGGCCTCGCGCGGTACCGTGTGAGCGGCGCGCTCAACGGCGCCATCAGCCTCGATGCGCACGATGGGCACGTGGTTGAAGCGTCGTTCGCCGAGCCCAACCACTTGGAGTATCAAAATTTCCGCCTGAGGCTGCAATCGGTCGAAGACAATGCCGCCGCTGCATGGCGCGAGATTCGCACTGCGCATTGGCGCGATTGTCCTTGAACTCTTAGGCGCGGGCGCGCGCGTCCGCAGGGGCGGCGGCGCCGATGGCGGCGAACAGAGCCGGCGCGATTTTGTCGTTGTCGCCCTCCCGCGCCAGCGCCGTCAGCTGCTCGATCACCTGCATCACATCGGTGAGCGCGCGCGCCGGCGACGCCACCGCGATGACGCCGGGCGCGGGATCGGCCTCGCGCCATTCGCCGGACGCCACCAGGAGTTCGTGCAGCTTTTCGCCGGGGCGCAGCCCGGTGAAGATGATCGGCACATCGGCGTCGGGACGCAGGCCCTCGAGCCGGATGACCTCGCGGGCGAGTTCGACCACCGGCAGCGCCTCGCCCATTTCGATCACCAGCGCGCAGCCGCGCGGTTCGGCGTCGAGCCCGACGGTCGCCGCCTGCAACAACGCATCGGCCGATTGCGGGATCGAGAGGAAGAAGCGGGTCACATCCGGATCGGTCACCGTCAGCGGCCCGCCGGCGGCAAGCTGAGCCTGGAAGATCGGCGCCACCGATCCGGCCGAGCCCAGCACGTTGCCGAGTCGCACGGGGATGGCGCGGCGCGGACCCTGGCGATCGAGCGCTTGGCAGTAGATTTCGCCGAGCCGCTTGGTCGCGCCCATGATGCCGGAGGGTTCGACTGCCTTGTCGGTGGACACGAACACCATGTCGGCGCCGACCGCACGCGCGGCCTCGGCGACGTTCTGGAGCCCGCAAATATTGGTGAGCACGCCTTCGCTCGCGAACGCCTCCACCACCGGCACCTGCTTCAACGCTGCGGCGTGGAAAACGATCTCGGGACGCGCGCGCGCAAACCAGCGGCGCATGGCGCCAGCGTCGCGTATGTCGGCGAGCACCGGCATGGCGTCGGGCAGATCGAGGCCGATCTTGTAGAGATTGTGCTCAGAGCTATCGAGCAGCGTGAGCCGCGACGGGGCCAGCGTGGCGATGCGGCGCGCCAACTCGCCGCCGATCGAGCCGCCGCCGCCGGTGATAAGAATGCGCTTGCCGGAGATGGCCGCACGGATGCGTTCGAAGTCGACTTCGCCGAGCGGGCTGCCGATCAGGTCGGCGAGCGCAAGGCGCCGGAGCACGCCATCGGCGACCACGAACGTCTTCAGCCCGGCGTCGGCGGCGCGGGTCAGCACCGCACGCTTGGCGGCGCCGTCCGCGGGCGGTTCGATCAGGATAATGCTGCTGGCGCTGACGCCGGAAAAATCCAAGCTGTCCCAGATCGGCGCGCGCGCAATCACTGGCAGCGGAACCTCGCCGGCGCCGACGATGAGCGCGCCGCGCGCCGACATGCGCCGCGGCGCCCAGGAGGCGCGCGCCGACCATGCGTCGCTTACGGCCTGAGCCGATCCCACCAGGACCGCGTCTCTGATCATCCCCGCACCAAACTACCGACGATAAAGGACCTAAGTTGTGAAGCGCCGCTGACGGCCTGTCCATGGGTCACCCGGCGCGCGAGTGTCACGATTTGCTGATGCTAACGCGCAAGCCACAGATTTCCGTCGTTTGATTACGGAAGAGCAAGGAACGCGCTTCAATCCGGCAGCGGGATAAGACCGTTGCTGGCGGCGACCTCCAACGGTTGGTCGAGGGCTGCGCCCTCGGTGGTGAAGCGCCCGCCGGCGGCTTGTACAAGCGCGCACCCGGCGGCCACGTCCCAAATCATAGACCCCGATTCGCGGTATCCCTCGGCGCGCCCGGCTGCGACATAGGCCAGCGCGGTCGCCGCCGAGCCGATCATACGCACCTTCTGCCAGGTTCGCAGTCGCTGCTCGAACGCCCGCATCGAGGCGTCGCTTGCCCGCGAGGGCACGCCGGTCTGCAAAATACCCCGGGCAGGTGAGTCGATCGCGGAGACCCGAATGTCGCCGCCGTTGAGCCAAGCCCCGTGGCCGACGATCCCCGAAAAGCATTCCTGCATCAGGAAGCAATCGACCACGCCCAGAATCGGTTTGCCCTGGTCCAAAAGCGCGATCGACACCGCGCAGTGCGGGTAGCCGCGGAGATAGTTCACGCTGCCATCGAGCGGATCGACCGCCCAGACGAAGCGGTCGCCCCGTTCCCTGGCCCGCGTCCAGCCCGCCTCCTCCGAGATGATCGGGTAGTCATTGTCGTACGACAGCGCCGCCAGGATCAGTTCCTCGGCGCGCTTGTCGGCCCCGATTTTCACTTCGCGGCCGTGCTCGGCCTCGATCACGCCCCAGGCGGCGCGGTTGGCGCGGAGCGCCTCGCCCGCGGCGCAGGCGGCGGTCGCGGCACGGCGAAGCAAATCTCGGAGATCGGTCACAAGCCCCTGATAGCGCGCACGTGGCGCTTGGAGAAGGCGGCCATCCGCGCTTTAGTGGCTCACCGGGAGCGGCTCGCGATGGACGGAGGGCAGGCCAGACCCAGCGGCGCGTCAAATGCGGCAGCCAAGCTGCCGCAGAGCCTCAGCGCGTCTGCGCTCGACAAGAAGCTCGGCCTGCGCAAACGCGCCCGCGAGGACGCCGCCCGCAATTTGCCCCGCCACGACGCCGCCGAACTTTCCGAGGCCGAACGAGCCGCCATCGAGTTGGTGGCGGCGGAGCGGGCGCGGGTGGACCAATCGCGTAACGACGCCAAGGCCGACGCCGAGCGCCGTCTCCGGGCGCTGGCGCCGGCGCCGCAAGATTTTGCCGGTCCCGCCCTCGACGCCAAACTTGCGCTGCGGCAAGCCTCGGGGCGCCTCGCGCACGATTGGAGCGAAGCCGCCGCGCGCGCCAAGCAAGCCCGCGAGGATCTCGATGCCTTCAAGCACAAGCACGGATTGAGGCGGCCGGCCGTCTATCCGAACTCAACGCTGCTGCAAGCGGGGCTGCTCTTGTGCGCTGCAGTGTTCGAGGCCTTGTTCAGCGCCGCGCTCTTCGCCGAGGACGATGCGCGCGGCCTGCTTGGCGGCGCCATCACCGCGGTCGGCTTGTCAGGCGCGAATGTCACGCTCGGGTACTTCGCGGGCTTTCTGGGCCTGCGCTACTTGCAGCACAGCAATGTGGCGCTGAAATCGCTGGGGGCGCTGGCCTTTTTCATGATCGGCATGCTGGCGCTGATGCTCAATCTCTTCGCCGCCGACTGGCGCGACCGGCTTGCGGCGCTAAATGGCGCGCAACTCGACATGGGTTCCGACGCGAGCTTCCATCTGTGGTCGCTGCTGGCGTTGGATTCGCCGCAAGCCATTATTCTGCTGATGCTTGGCGCCGGCGTCTGGGTGTTCGCCGCGCTCAAGGGCTATTCCGGTTTCGACGACCCCTACCCCGATTACGGCAAGATGGATCGCGCCGCGAAGGCGGCCTCAGATGCGCTCTCGGATTTCCGCGCCGACGCGCGCCTCGAACTGGAAGCGCCGGTCAACGCCGCCAAGGCGGCGCTCTCGGCGCGCATGGAAAAGATGCGGGCTGAGTTCGAAGCCATGAGCAAGGCGTTCGATCAAGCGGCGCTGAAGATCGAAGCGCTCGACGCCAAGGCGCGCGCGTTGGACGATGCGGCAGCAAGCGCCGTGCATCTCTATCGCCAGGAAAACGCCGCCGCCCGCACCAGCCCGGCGCCTGCCTATTTCAACGCGCCGCCACCCGCCGCGGGCCCAGCGCTCGATGCGCTCGGCGGCGCCGCGGCGATGATCGACGACGCGCGGGCCAGACTCGCCGACGCGCAGACGCAATCCGCACGCGCGCTGGAGGACTTGCTGGCCGAGTTGGATGACGCCACCAACCGTCACGGCGGGCAAGCGTGAGCCGGCGCCCCGGCGCGGCCGGCCGCAACGCGCTCGGCGTCGCGCTGATC
>LWDN01000045.1 GCA_002083515.1 Proteobacteria bacterium HN_bin10 | reverse complement strand
TGCTGGGACGAAACTCAGACCGTCCTGTCCGTTCGGATACACGGAAGATGATACTGTGGCGATGCACTTCGACCTGTTCCTGTTCACTCAATTCAATGACTCGCGGTCTCCATGAATTGATCTGTTCTTTGGCTATCGGAGACGGAGGGGAGGGGGATGGCACTGCTGATGGTCCGATGCTGCAGGCAGGGCCCACCGAAGTCGATCGCTCCTCTTCACTCTGTATTGTCTCCGTTCGTGATAGGCTCTGATCAGACCCAGCCGGAGACGTATTACCCTCAGGTGATAGAGCCACGTTCGTCGGTGGGCCTTTGGATTCTGGTGACAGAGGGTTGATGGTGAGTGCCGCCTTCGTGATAGCCGGACCGGACCGAGATTTACCTTTGGCCAGTTCTTGCTGGTTGAGTTGCATGAGTGTCAGCGCGGCACTCAACTCCTGGACCTGTTGCGTCAGCGATTCTATGTGTCTAGTGAGGACACTCCGCTCCTGCTTCTCACGCTGGTCGGTCTTCACCCGTTCGCGGTACTGCTGGATCATCTCATCGCTATTGATCGGCACGCGAGCCGCACCGGATGGCACCACTGGCTTCTGTACACAAGCCAGCGTCGCGGTGCAGGCGATGAGGATCACAAAACCTTGAAGCCCTATCCGTCTCTCGTTGCATGGTGTCATACGTCCCTCTCTTCTCTGTCTCGATCCACCAAGGAGCGATCAACGTCCCTCTCTGTTCTCTGGGCTTTTCCTTCTTCCCTCACAGGACTCATCTTCTCTGAGATGTCGTCATCGACCTTGTCAGTCCATTGCAGCTGAGCCACAAAGGCATCGACCAGATTGTTCACTTCTTCCGGCGTCGGTGGATCGCGCGACACCACCGGCGGCAGGATGGTGAGGTCAATTGCCAGATTCGAGAGGTCGATCGGCTCATCCGGTTGTACTGGACGCACCCGTCGTTCCACTTTGGCGCGATGGAGGTCCAGGTCGAGCCGGGGAATCTCCACGGACAGCTCCCGACGCACGAAGGCTGCCTCTTCGAGTTCAGTCTGAGTCGGCATCCGCTTTCCGACCGATGCAAGGGACGGACTGATGCGCTTCAACCGATCGATGAAGACCGGATCGGCATAGAACCGGGCCTTGTCACAGAGGATCGGCTTCGTATGCATGAGGTTGATGATCGCCCGCTGGTCTCCCAGTTCCTTCACTTCCTGTGGCAGGAGCAGAGGCCGCGCCTGTTCCGACCTGGTAGAACTGGACGACGCCTGTTTGCCGTTCCCCCACGCCAGTGGTCGGCTCGTGCCGGTCGAGATCCCCTCGGCCGTATAGGTGCCGAGCATCTGGGAGTAGTGCTGTGCGTCTCGTTGTTCACGAGGGGCAAACAGGATCTGACAGGCATGGTTGGTGACGAAGGTGCGCGCGTCCTTTTCCCCATAGACCGATTCGAGCTGTGAGAGGCTCTGAATGATGGGGAGCAGGCGCAGATTGTAGCCGGCCATGAAGCCGACGGCCTTCGCAAGAATATTGACCAGCCCGAGGGCGGGGAACTCATCCAAGATCACGAGGCACTGGTGCTTCAAACGGGGATTCGTGGCGGGTAAGTCGATGGTGTTGTAGTGAATCAATTGGGAAAAGAACAGGTTGACCAGCAGCGCCGCATCGCTGAGCCGATTGGCCGGAATGCCGACATAGATCGACATCCGCTGCGCGCGCACCTGTTTCAGGTCGAAGTCCGTCGCACTCGTGGCCGCGTCGACGACGGGATTACTGAAGATGGTGAGGGGAGCCGTCAGGGTGGCAAGAATGCTCGCCATCGTATTCTCGCTGGTGGCGCAGAACCGGTGCAGGGCCGCCGTACAGTCGTCGCTCAGCGGGGCGTTACTCTTGGCTCTGGTGCCGATGAGATCTTCCAGATACTCCTTGATGGGCTGCCCCTTGCCGGAGGCCTGGCGGAGCACTTCCCCGAGACTGCAAGGCAGGGATGGAGTCTCCATGATAGAGAGGGTTAGGCCAAGAAAGAGATTGCGGGCAGACTCGTTCCAAAAGGCATCCC
>LWDN01000044.1:6959-61932 GCA_002083515.1 Proteobacteria bacterium HN_bin10 | reverse complement strand
GCGTGCATGCCGTTGTCGCGGAAATATTCGCCCATGGCGCAGCCGGAGAACGGCGCCAGATATTGCAGCGGCGCGGGATCCGAAGCCGTGGCGGCGACGACGATCGAGTAGCCAAGCGCGCCCTTGTCTTCGAGCGTCTTCACCAGTTGAGCGACGGTTGAACGCTTCTGGCCGACGACGACGTAGACGCAATAGAGCTTTTCGGTCTCGCTGGCGTTCCGGTCGTGCGCGTCGCGCTGATAGAGCATGGTGTCGAGCGCCACGGCGGTCTTGCCGGTCTGGCGGTCGCCGATGATCAGCTCGCGCTGGCCGCGGCCGATCGGGATCAGCGCGTCGATGGCCTTGATGCCGGTCTGCATCGGCTCGTGCACCGATTTGCGCGGAATGATCCCTGGCGCCTTCACGTCGACGCGGGCGCGGGTCGACGACTTGATCGGGCCCTTGCCGTCGATCGGTTCGCCCAGCGCGTTGACGACACGGCCTAGCAGCGCCTTGCCAACCGGCACGTCGACGATCTCGCCGAGACGCTTGACGGTATCGCCTTCCTTGAGGCCGCGGTCTTCGCCGAAGATGACGACGCCGACATTGTCGCGCTCGAGGTTGAGGGCCATGCCCTTCACGCCGCCCGGAAACTCGACCATCTCGCCGGCTTGCACGTTCTCCAGCCCGTAGACGCGGGCGATGCCGTCGCCGACGGAGAGCACGCGGCCGATCTCGGAGACCTTGGCTTCCGTGCCGAAGCCCTTGATCTGCTCTTTGAGGATGGCGGAAATTTCTGCGGCGCGAACGTCCATGTGTGTTCCTCTTAGGCGGATTTCAGGGCCAGACGCAGCGCGTCCAGCTTGGCTTTGACGGAAGCGTCGAATTGGCGCGAGCCGACGCGGGCGACGAACCCGCCGATCAGACCCTCATCGACGCTGATTTCGGCTTCGACCTTGGCGCCGAGCTTCTCGCTCAGCGCCGCCACCACGGCTGACTTCTCCTGCTCGCCGGGCTTGCGGGCGAACACGACCTCGACCTGGCGGGCGCCGCGCTCGCGCGCGACCAAGGTCCGATAGACCGAGGCGATGGCGGGAAGTTCGGCGGCGCGGCGGTTTTGTGCGACCGCGCCGATTGCCTTGCGGCCGAGATCGGAAATTTCGAGCTTCTGAGCGACGGCGACCAGTGCGCGAGCTTTCTCCACAGGCTCAATGAGCGGCGAGCGGGCGACGCTGCGCAGCTCGGCGCTCGTCTTCCAGGCGGCCGCGAACTTGGCGAAGTCCTGCTCCACAGCCTCTAACTGCTTGGCTTCCTTGGCTAAATCGAAGATAGCCCGGGCATACCGCCCGGCCGCCTCGGAAGCCTCGCCTTCAAACTTGTCGGCCACGCCTGTCTCGCTCTCTCACGGCTGGACGGCCCGTTGAACCGTCCGCTGCTGGAATGACGCCGTTTGGGAAAACCCAAACGCCAAGGGGGCCTCTCGCGCGCGCGGCGCGGACCCCCTGACGCGCGCGCGAACTAACATGCTGCGTTCCGGCTTGACAACCGGGCCCTGGGACGGCGGATCAGCGACAAAATCGCCGGAGCGGCGGGGGGACCAGAGTAATGACCGACGCCACTGCGCCAGCGCAGACCAGCCCTGACATATCGCCGGCGAAAATGCGGCAAGTGGTGGCGGCCTCGGCCGCCGGCACGATCTTCGAATGGTATGATTTCTTCGTCTACGCCGCGCTCGCCTCGGTCCTGGCCCCGCACTTCTTCGCCGGCCTCCCCGATGCTCAGGCCTTCGTGTTCACGCTGCTCACGTTCGCCGCGGGCTTCATCGTGCGCCCGCTGGGCGCGCTGGTGTTCGGCAAGATCGGCGACTCGAGCGGCCGCAAGGGCGCGTTCCTGATCACAATCACGCTGATGGGCATCGCCACGTTCGCCATCGGCCTGCTGCCCGACGCCAATCAGATTGGCATCTGGGCGCCGATCCTTCTGGTCACATGCCGGGTGCTGCAGGGCTTCGCGCTGGGTGGCGAGTATGGCGGCGCAGCCATCTACGTCGCCGAGCACGCGCCGCATCACCGGCGCGGCGGCGCGACAGGTTGGATTCAGACCTCCGCCGCCTTCGGGCTTCTGGGCGCGCTTGTCGTGGTGCTGATCACCCGCGCCGTTCTCGGAGAGGAGAGCTTCCGCGAATGGGGTTGGCGCATTCCGTTCTTGCTGTCGATCGGCCTGCTCGCGATTTCGATCTGGATCCGCTTGCTGCTCGAAGAGAGCCCGGCGTTCCAGAAACTCAAGGAAGAAGGCCAGATCTCGAAGCGCGCGTATCACGAGAGCTTCTTTCAGTGGCGCAACGCCAGGATCGTGCTGCTGGCGCTGTTCGGCATCATGATGGCGCAAGGCGTGGTTTGGTACACGGCCAGCTTCTACACGCAATTCTATCTCGAACGAACGCTGAAGATCGACAATCAGACCGTGAACCTGTTGATGGTCGCAACTGTCGCGCTGTCGGCGCCGCTCTACCTGTTCTTCGCGCGGCTCTCGGACTCCGTCGGCCGCAAATCGGTGATGCTCGGCGGCATGCTGCTCATGCTCGTCCTCTACTTCCCGGGCTATGACTTCATCGCCCGCGCCGGCAATCCCGCGCTCTACGAGGCGTCGCGCTCAACGCCCGCAATCGTCGTCGCCGATCCCGCCGATTGCACGTTCCAACTCGATCTGACCGGCGGCGCGCGCCAGTTCTCCACCTCATGCGACATCGCTAGAGGCGCGCTCGCCAACGCCGGCGTGAGCTACACGACCGAGAACGGACCCGCCGGCCAGCTTGCGCGTATTCGGGTCGGCGGGCTTGAGATCGAGAGCGTTAGCGCCGAAGGCCAAACGCTCTCGGAGATCCGCGCCACCCGCGCAGAATTCGAGGGCCGATTGCGCGGGGTGTTGACGCAAGTCGGTTACCCCGCCGCGGCGCCCGGCCCCATGCAAGGATGGAGCCTGTCGGAAGTCGCGCGCGTCTTCTCGGAGAAGTTCGGCGTCTTCGCGATCATGGCGCTGTTCGTGATCGCAGCGACCGCTCTCTACGGACCGCAGGCGGCGGCCCTGGTCGAACTGTTCCCGACCCGCATCCGCTACACGGCAATGTCGCTGCCCTATCATGTCGGCACCGGCTGGTTCGGCGGGCTCCTCCCGGCGATCGTTTTCGCCATCAATACGGCGACCGGACAGATCAATTCCGGCCTCTGGTTTCCGTTCATCGTGACGGCGATCGCGGCGACGGTCTGCCTGCTGTTCCTGCCCGAAACCAAGGATCGCGACATTCACGCGTGAGTTGGCGCGCGTGAGTTGGCGATTTGGTTTTCACGCATTCACCAGACTTCTGAACAGAAGCTTAAGTCCAGGCGTGCATACTCCCCCGCATGACGGCGATCCCCCACGCCGCCTTGGCCCTCACCAGCGCCCTTGACCGCTCCGGGCACGCCAGTGCGCGTGTGCTTGGAGCGGTCACTGGCGCAGGTGACTTGGAGCTGAGCGAAGCGCTCGTCGACTTGTCGGCGGCGAAGATGCAGGCGAAGGCCGGCGTCGCAGCGATCCGCTTTGCCGACGAAATGTGGGCCGCGCTGATCGAGCTCGGCCAGACGCGGGAAAACAGCCATAACGACAGCTATAGCTAGGCTGATCGTCTGCGCAGCAGACGCGGCAACTCGCTGCGCATGAGCTGCACGCTATCGGCCATGGTCTTGCGGCCCGCGCCAAATAGAGCGGCCACACCCCAGGCCGAGGCATAGGCGACGATCGCACTCGCTACGAGCTGCGCAAAATCGTTCGGAAAGGGCAGTGTCTGCAGCGCCGACACCGTCGCGAAACACGCTGCCGCGCCTGCGGCGAAGGGTGCGGCGGCCGCGTAGAGATCGCGCATGCGGATCGGCCCCGCGCGCGTGACCCACCACCAGAGCGCCGGCAAGCGCACGAACACGTCAGTCAGCGCGAAGGCCGCCGCCACGCCGATCGCGCCCCAGCGCAAACCGATCACGAACGCGGCGACGCTGGTCAGCGCGCTGAACGCGCTCCAAGCGAGGTAAGCGCGCGCCCGGCCTTGGCTGATGAAGAGCAAATTCATGGTCAGGCTGACCGGGCGATGCAGAGCCGCTAGCGCCAGCCACGAGAAGATCGGCGCCGCCGGCGCCCATTGTTCGCCGATCAGAAACGGCACCAGCACCGGCGCGGTGACGCCGACGGCGACAATGCCCGGACTGGTGAACAACATGAGTTGGCGAATGACCCGCAGATAAGCGTAGCGATAGCGCTCGCCCTCCTCGTTCAGCCGGGAGAGAATAGGCAACAACAGCGATTGCAGCAGCGTGTTGATGCGCTCGACCGGGATGATGGCGAGCTTGTTGCCGCGATCGTAATAGCCCAGTTGCGCCGCGCCCACGTAGCGGCCAAGCAGGACGCTGTCGGCCTCGCGCGAAATCACTGTTGCGCCGTCGCCGATCATGACTGCGCCGCCGAATTTGTAGAAACCCAGCAGTGCGCGAAAGTCTGGCTTCTCGCGTGGAATCCAGCCGGCGCCCAACCAGACGCCGGCAAGCGTCACCAGCGAGGTTGCGGCGTAGCCCAGGGTCAGCGCCCAATAGCCGGCGTGCAACGACGCGGCGACGACGCCGACTATCAGCCCCACGGCGACGCCGAGCGCACTGATCATGGCGATCCAGCCAAATCGCATCTGCCGATTGAGCAAACCCTCGTGCACATTGGTGAGGCCGGCGATGACGAGGAAGAGCGAGGACGCGGCGGCGACCACGCCGGCGCGCGGCTCGTTGTAGAGCGCAGCGACCAGCGGCGAACACACAAGCATCAGCAGACCGGCGGCTGCGCCTGAAAGCGCCATCGCCCAGAACAGCGCCGCCGCTTGCGTGCGCTGCAACGCCGGCGTCTGGATGATCGCTTGGCTGATGCCGAAATTGAGCACCAGCGCCATCACCGTGATCAGCGGATCGACCATGGCATAGATGCCGTAGTCGATGGGCTGCAACAGCCGCGGCATCAGCAGCAGCGAAGCGGCCTGGAACGGCAGCTTGATCAGTTGCGCGATGCCAATCGCCAGCGCGCCGTTGACGGCATGGCTCTGCATCGAGCCGGCGCCGGCCTCAAAGATCGGATCTCGCCGCTCGTCCAACCCTATCTCCGATTTGCCGGCGAGCTAATAGCGCCGCGCTTTCCAAGCTGCTTTGCTTTGGCCGTAAATGTCCACTAGGTGCTCCTCAAACGGCGGCGCCAAACGATGGTCCTCGCGCTCCAGCTGCGAGCCGAGACGCTTGGCGAGCGCTATCGACGGCGCGTTCCGCTTGTCGATGCAGTGGATCACGTGATCCCAGCGCAAGTGATCGAAGGCCCAATCCATCGCGGCGGCCGAGGCCTCGTAGGCGAAGCCCTGCCCCATGGCGCTGGCCTTCACGCCCCAGCCGACTTCGTCGCCCGGCCACGCCCCTTCCTTGCCGCCTGGCCGCCACGGCCCAACACGCCCGATCCATTCACCGGTGTCTCGGCGCAGCACCGAGAACATGCCGTATCCGAGCAACGCCCATGAGCCCGCCAGCGTGGCCATGCCGCGCCACGCCGCGTCGCGCGGCGCCAGGCCGCCGACGAAACGCATGGTCTCCTCTTCAGAGGCCATTTCGGCGAAGCCGTCGAAATCCTCGTGCTGCGGCGGACGCAAGATGAGGCGTGCGGTGGTGAGGGTTGGGCCGATGGTCATGCGGACAAAGTGCCGGCATCCCGCGAGTCACTGCAAGCCGCTTGCCTATCTTGTAATTACATAGTATGCACGTTCGCGATGAAAGTTGCGATCGTCCGCGTCGGCAATTCCCGTGGCGTGCGCCTACCGAAGACAGTGCTCGACGAGTGCAAGTTCACCAGCGCTGCGGAACTCACCGTTGAAGACGGGCGCATCGTGTTGACGCCGGTCAACGCGCCCCGCGCCGGTTGGGCGGTCGCATTCGCAGCTCATCCCATCGGCAAACTAACTCAAGAGGATCGCGACTGGCTGGACGCGCCGCTCGATGCCGAAGACGAGTAGGTCCACCCCAACGCGCTTCGAGGTTTACGTAGTACGCCTCGATCCCGTGTTGGGCGCCGAGATCGGCAAGACACGGCCAGGCGTTGTGATCTCGCCCGACGAAGCCAACGACGCTCTCCGTACTGTGATCGTCGCGCCGCTCACCTCGGTGCAGCGAGCATGGCCCACCCGCATTCCGGTCAAGGTCGCGAAAGTGTCAGGTGATGTGGCTCTCGATCAAATGCGCGCCGTCGACAAGCGGCGTTTGGCAAAACGCATTGGCGCGTTGTCAGCCGCTGAGTTGCGCGCGGTGCTCGCGTGCTTGGCCGAGATGTTTTCCAGTTAGCGGATCAGCGCAGCGAATCGAGCGTCGCCAGCACCGCTTCCGGCGCTGGCCGCACGCGATAGTTGGCGTCGCCGAGCTTGGCGCGCACTTCGCCCTGCGGGGAAAGTATGAGGATCGTCGGCGTCGGCAAACCGTTGTGGCGGCGGTTGGGCTGCATGGTCGGATCGAGCAGATTGAGCTGGCGCACAATTTGCGCCTGCTCGTCCGACAACATGGTGTAGCCGATGTTGCGGCGGCGATCGAAAGCCGCGAGTTCCTCGACGCTATCGGTGCTGATAGTGACGATGCGATAGCCGCGCTGCTCGATCTCCGCGCGCGCGCCCTCGAGCTGCACCATCTGCGCTTGGCAGAACGGACACCAATCCGCGGCGCGGGTCACAAGCAGCACCGTGCCGTTCTCGCCGGCGAGGGAGGCCAGCGTTCGGATGGCGCCAGTTTGGTCAGGCGCCGAGATCGCAGGCAAGGTCGCGCCAACGGCTGGGCCAAAATTGTGGGTCTGGGCTGCCGCCGGGGCTGCGATCAAAGCGACCGCCAGGCCCAGTCCTGCCAAAAGACGCATGAAATCCTCCGCTACTGGGACGACTACGCGTCAAGCGAGAGAGACGTTACAGAGCACCTGTCAGGCCGCAGCCGTCAAATCCGTCTTGGCAAAATCACCGCCAACAAAAAGTAGCGGCGCGTCTAAAGACTTGGCCAGCGAATAGGCAAAGCAATCTCCAAAATTCAGGGATGCCGCATGGCGGCCCTTGCCGAATTGGAGGTAGGCCGCGCGCGCAAGCCGGAACTGCGCCACGTCCACCGGCGCAAGGCGCACTTCGTAGAGCGCAAAGAAAGCATCGAGCTTCTCGCTCTCGTCGCGAGAACGGCGGAGCTATCTAGTACGATCACCTGTTCAGACACTCATCGGGCAGGCCCGCCTCGTCATAGAAATCATCGTGGGCGGAACGGCGAAGCTCGGCGGGTAGCGTGATGCTAGCGACAATCTTCGCAAGGGCTGCGCGGCGATTGCGCCGCCCGCCCCTCTTACGCAATCGAGCGCGGCGCTCGGCCACGGCGATGGCGATGGCCTCCGTGAGCCCCTCTCCGGTTTCAGCGGCGAGGGCGCGAATCTGCGCTTCGAGCGCGGGGTTCTTGAGATTAAGACCCATTTGGCCATTTCTACCCCGGTAGATTTTGACTATCCACTCCGGTCTTCGCTGGGTCCGGCGCTCTTCCCGTTCGCCCGCGTCGCCTTGGCGTCAGGGGTGACGCTCGAGGACGATGTCGCGCCGCGCAAGCCAGACGCCCTGAGGCGAGCGTGAGAGAGCGACGATGCCCGATCCGCCACGTAACTCTTGCGCTGCCCGGTAGCGCTCGGTGACGCCGAACTCGCCGTCAAACACGACGTCGTCCACGTAATAGGGGCGCCGGCCTGGCTCGCCGATCATCAGGTGAATGTGGGCCGGCATGGTCATGTCGGGATACGGCGCGGGCTTGATGGTGTCGAAGCGATAACGCCCGTCCGCCCCAGTGCGCACCCAACCGCGCAGCCGGCCATGGCGCCTTCCTGCTTCCGTCGTTTGCTCGCCGTTCGCGTAGTAACCGTCGCTGTTGGTGTGATGGGCGTAGATCACGATGTCAGCCGCCGGCGTCTCGCCGTCCGTGGCATAGACCACGCCGGTCAGCGTCAAGCGCTCGCCGGGTTCATCCGGCCCCGCGAGTCGTGCCGCGGACGCCATCCCATCGCGCGGCCGCTCCGCAACTGCCTCGCAACCTTCGCAGTCATAAAGATTTGCGCGCGCGCCGACGCCGCCTTCCGCGCGGCATGCCGCCATCCCAGCGGCCGCAAGCATGATTTGCAGGACCGCACGACGGCGCATGATCAACCGCCCGCCACGTCAGCTGCCCACGCTCGGATCGATGCCCTTGCACGCATCCACGAGGCCTTTCACGGCATTCACCGAGTGATCGAACATGGCGCGTTCGCTCGGCGTGAGCTCGATTTCGACCACCTTCTCGACGCCGCCTTTGCCGATGATGCACGGCACGCCGACATAGATGTCGTTCAGGCCGTACTCGCCCTTCAGGTTCGCGGCGCATGGCAGCAGACGTTTCTTGTCGCGCAGGTAGCTCTTCGCCATCACGATGGCGCTCTCGGCCGGCGCATAGAAGGCTGAGCCTGTCTTCAACAGGCCGACGATCTCGGCGCCGCCGTCGCGCGTGCGCTGCACGATCTGGTCGAGCTTTTCCTGGCTGGTCCAGCCCATCTTCACGAGGTCGGGCAACGGGATGCCGGCGACGGTGGAGTAGCGGACCAGCGGGACCATGGTGTCGCCGTGACCGCCGAGCACGAAGGCGGTGACGTCCTCGACGCTGACCTTGAATTCCTCGGCGAGGAAATAGCGGAAGCGCGCACTGTCCAAAACGCCGGCCATGCCGACCACCTTGTTGTGCGGCAGGCCAGAGAATTGGCGCAGCGCCCAGACCATGGCGTCGAGCGGATTGGTGACGACAATCACGAAGGCATTCGGCGCGTGCTGCTTGATGCCCTCGCCCACCGCCTTCATGACTTTGAGATTGATGCCCAGGAGATCGTCGCGGCTCATGCCCGGCTTGCGGGGCACGCCGGCGGTAACGATGCAGACGTCGGCGCCGGCGATGCCGGCGTAATCGTTGGCGCCTTTCAGCGCCGCATCCTTGCCGAACACGGGCGAGGCCTCGGCGATATCCAAGCCTTTGCCCTGCGGCACGCCTTCGACCACGTCGAACAGCACCACGTCGCCCAATTCCTCACGCGCAGCGATGTGGGCGAGCGTGCCGCCGATCATGCCGGAACCGATAAGGGCGATCTTCGCGCGGGCCATGTGGCGCTCCTGGAATCAGAGAAACGGAGAAGGCGGCGGTCTAGCGCTGAGGCCTTCTCTGCGCAACGCGGCTATTGCGCCGCGATCAGCTCCATGACCCAGGCGCGCACCGAGGCATCGTCCCAGGCGCCGTCATAGGCGACGTCAGGTTCGTAAGCTTCGAGGCTGCCCCGGCCCATGCCGCGCCAGACTTTCTGGGGAATGGTGAGCGTGACCAGCCCGGACGGCAGCGTCACCTCGCGCACTTCCATGTAAGGGCCATCGCCCGATGTGGCGGAGCCAATCAGCTTAACACCCGGCACGAACAACACGGTGTCGGCAAAGTTGAGGCACGACGATCCGCACGTCCCGTTGGAGAGCATGTAGACGCGTGCGGGAAACGGGCTGTCGCCTTGTGGGCGGCGTTGCGTCAGTCCGCCGCCGCGCGGCACGAAACGCCAGCCTTGGCGCCAGATCGGCGGATCGCGGTCGACGGCGCGGCTTAGGCCGCGGACAACGCCGCGCAACTGACGCACCCCCTCCGAATTGGCGCCGAACTCGGGAATACCGACGGTCTCGATCCAATTTTCCCAATAGGCAACGTTCTCCGGCGAGGCGCGCCAGTCCGTGGCGGAGCGCCCCGACGATGCGTTTCGTGCGCGGCGCGCCAGCCGCTCGCCGAATATGCCGGCGGCGATCCGGTCCGCCCACGCGGAATTGCCGCCGCCATTGCCGCGCACATCGATGACAATCGCGCGGGCGGCGCGCATCTCCGCACCGCGCGCCTCAATTGCTTGCGCCAGCGCTTCGAGTTGCGGCGCGGTATCGGCTCCGGAGCTGAATGTCGGAATGCCTATCCAGAACACGCCGGGCGCGGGCTCGCTGACGCCCCACGGCGCGGCCGGGCCAGCCGAGCCGGCTTGGTACGCGCTCCAATACGCATCGGCTGGTTCCGGCAATGCGCGCCAGCGCAGCGTGATTTCGCGCTGCTGGCCATCGTGCAAAATCAAACAACGCGACGGCGCAGGCGCGCCCGGAATCCCGCGCTCAAGAAAGAGACGCGTGACGGCGCGGCGGCGATCGAAAGCCAGGCGGCCATTCAGAACGTACGGATAAAGCCGCTCTTCGGCCAAAGCTGCGAGCGACTTGTCTTCACAACTGAGGATCTGCGCGCCCACCGGCGGCGCATCAGCATCGGCTTCATCGCGCATGGTGACCATGGCGCCGCCATTCCTCGAAGCGGCGACAAAGCCGGGCCATCGCGGCGCCGGCAACTCGCCGACAGGGCTGGCGTCGATGTGCGGATCGTTGAAGCCGTTGAGGTAAAAGGCGATCGCGTAGAAATGCCCCGCCGCATCTTGCGCATTTCCGGCAAGCGCTCGGGCCCGCTGGTAGCCCTCCTCAAGCCAAGCGGGATAGCTCGGGTTTTCGGTATCGTAGGGGATAGGCGTTTGGCTGCGCAGCGTCTCGCGCGCGGCGTCGAGATCGCTGAGCGCCAGCGCACGCCAGCCTTCTGGCGTATTTGGGCGCGCCGGCGTTTCTTGGGCCAATGCCGAGGCGCCGAACACGGCCGCGGCGGCCAAACCGAAAAGAATAGAACGAAGCATGCGTGATCTCCCTGCCCGCCGGGATGCCCGCGTCACAGGAACTGGATGCATCAGCGCTTGACGCAGATCAACAAACCGTCGCCGATATTGGTCATGGCGGCATGGACGCGGGTATCCGCCCTGGCCTTCTGCGCGAGCGCGCGAAGCGCGGAGGTATCGGCCGAAGTATCGGCGGGATCGGCCACCTTGCCCGACCACAGCACGTTGTCGAACAGCATGACGCCGCCCTTGCGCAGCAGCTGCAGACCGCGCTCGTAATAGGAATCGTAACCGGTCTTGTCGGCGTCGATGAAACCGAGATCGTAGCGCCCGCCCTCTCCCGCCGCTATGCGCGCATCGAGCGTCTCCGCCGCCGGCGCCAGCACAAGCTCGATCGCGTCCTCAACCTGCGCCTCGCGCCAGTAATCGCGGGCCTTCGCGGTCCATTCTTCGGAAATGTCGCAGGCGAGCAGCCGGGCGGAGGCGTCGATCTCCTTCATCGTCAGGGCCACGGCGGTTGACGAATAACCGGTGAACACGCCGATCTCGAACGCGCGTTTGGCGTTCAACATCCGCGCCAGCACCTGCATAAACGCACCCTGCTCGGCGCTGATCTGCATGCGCGCCATCGGCAGGCGAGATGTTTCTTCGCGGCACCGCGCCAGCGCGGGATGTTCAGGCGGGTTTGCTTGCGCCAGGTAGCGGACGACTTCGGGCGAAAGACCGAGTGAGGTGGACATACCCTCCCGCTTACGCCAGCCGCTTCAACTCCGCCACCAGATCATCGCGCTCCCAGGTGAAGCCGCCTTCGTTGTCCGGCTGACGGCCGAAATGGCCGTAAGCGGCGGTGCGGGCGTAGATGGGATGGTTGAGCTTCAGGTGCGTGCGGATCGCGCGCGGCGTGGCGCCGCCGATCATTTCCGGCAACTTCGCTTCGAGGATGGCGGGATCGATGGTGTCGGCGCCGTGGAGATCGACGTAAAAGCTCGTCGGCGTCGCGACGCCGATCGCGTAGCTGATCTGGATGGTGCAGCGCTCTGCCAAGCCGGCCGCAACCACGTTCTTCGCCAGGTAGCGGCAGGCATAGGCGGCGGAGCGATCGACCTTCGTCGGATCCTTGCCTGAAAATGCGCCGCCGCCGTGCGGGGCGGCGCCGCCATAGGTGTCGACGATGATCTTGCGGCCGGTGAGGCCGCTATCGCCATCGGGGCCGCCGATCTCGAACTTGCCGGTCGGATTGACGTGCCACTTGGTCTTCTTCGTCACCAGCCCATCCGGGAACACCGAGAGCACATAAGGCTTCAGCAATTCCTCGAACTTGGCGCGCGTGTAGGCGCCGCCATTCAGCTTCTTCTTGTGCTGATGGCTAACCACGATCTGCTCGACATGCACCGGCCTGCCGTTTTCATAGCGCAGCGTCACTTGGCTCTTGGCGTCGGGCTCGAGTTCGGGACGTTCGCCGCTGTGGCGCGCCTCGGCCAAGCGCTTCAGGATGTTGTGCGAGTATTGCAGCGTCGCCGGCATCATTTCCGGCGTTTCGCTGCAGGCATAGCCGAACATGATGCCCTGGTCGCCGGCGCCTTCGTCCTTCTTGGCGCTCGAGTCGACGCCTTGGGCGATGTGCGCGGATTGGCCGTGGAGATAGCAGGCGAACTTCGCCTTCTCCCAGTGAAAGCCCTTCTGCTCGTAGCCGATGTCCTTGATCGCGGCGCGCACCTTGGGCTGCAGCGAAGCGATGATCTCTTTAGTGAAGGCCTTGTTCTCGGCTTTGCTCCGGCCGGGCCGCCCCGCCCTCACCTCGCCCGCGAGCACGACGCGATTGGTGGTCACAAGCGTTTCGCAGGCGACGCGGGCTTCCGGATCGGCCTCGATGAACGCATCCACGACGGTATCGGAAATGCGGTCAGCGACCTTGTCGGGGTGTCCCTCCGAGACGCTCTCGCTCGTGAACACGTAATTGCTTCTGGCCACGCGGATTCTCCGGCCTCAAAACGGAAGCGGCCCTCTTAGGGGACAAGGCCGCGCCCGCGCAAACACCCAATCGTCGCGGGCGTGCTCAAGACTTGTCTTCGGTCGCCTCCTCGGCGAGCGTTTTGACCAGGTCGAGCACCTTACGGCGGAGCTTCGGGCTCTTGATCGAGGCGAATAGCGCCATCAGCTGAGCCGCTTCGGGCGAGGTCGCTTCATGGGCATAACCGTCGGCGTCCTCCGCCACTCCGCGCGCATCCAGACCCTCGAAAAACGTCCCCGGCGACATTGCCAGCGCGCCGGCAATATCGAACAGGCGGCTGACCGCGATCCGGTTGACGCCCTTCTCGTATTTCTGGACCTGCTGGAAGGTGACGCCGAGCAGGTCGGCGAGCTGCTCCTGGCTCATGCCGATTTCGAGCCGGCGGGCCCTGACCCTTTGGCCGACCTTTCTGTCGATGGCGTTGGCCGCCCGTTCGTCGTTCATGACGCCTGGCCTCCAGGCCTGTTCCCGGAAGGCGCCAGCCGCAATCCCAGCACCGTCGCCAACAATCCTAGCAAGATCAGCGCACCCCAGCGAGCCCAAGGTGTTTCGGCGAGGGCCGAAGGAAGCTGCGCCTCGGCGTAGAGCGCCCCTTCGCTGGTCGAAGCCACTTCCTGTCCGTAGGCGTCAACGATCGCGGAGATGCCTCCCGACGCTGCGCGCGCCATCGGCAGCCCCTCCTCGATCGCGCGATAGCGGGCCATGGCATAGTGCTGGTATGGGCCGGAACCGCCGCCAAACCAGGCGTCGTTCGTCACCATGGCGATCCAGCCCGGACGGCCCTCGCCACGGGGAACCATACCCGGAAAAATAGCTTCATAGCAGATCAAAACCACGGCCTCGGGCGCGCCGGGGACCACCAGGCGCGATGGCGCCTCGCCGGCTTCAAAGCCAGCACCGATGCGTTGCAATGGCGCTATGTTGAAATTGCTGACCAACGACCAGAACGGAATGTACTCGCCGAACGGCACAAGATGGTGCTTGTCGTAGGTTTGGCTGAGACGCGGCTCGCTGTTGACGCCGTCGATCACCGCGGCCGAGTTGAAATAAGCGAGCCCCTCCGGCTGCATTTCCCGGCGGGTGAGCCCAGTGATCAACGCACGGTCGCCGAGACCGCGGCCAAGCGCGGCCATGAAGTCCGGGTTTTCGAGCATGAAGAAGTTGACCACCGGAATGGCGCCCTCCGGCCAGATCAGAATGGTCGACGCGTTGTCGTCGCTGGGCGCGCCGCTGGCTTCGAGATAGCGCTGCAGCACCCGCCATTCCTGATCGGGCCGTGTCTGCCATTTCTCGGCCTGGCCAAGGCCTGAGTCCGCGACACGCACCACAGGCAATGCGCCGGGCTGATCGGCGACGGCGCCGGCGATACGCTGCGCGCCCCAGCCCCAGCCCATGCCAACCAGCAGCGCGGCGACGAGCGCCGGCGCAAATCTGGGTCCCGCGCTCTGCCCGCCATCGGCGATGGCGGCTGGCGCCGCCGTCGCCAACAGGGTCAACAGCGTCACGCCATAGATGCCCGCGATCGACGCCAGCTGTGAAATCGGTCCGCCGGGCGTCCACACGTAACCGGGCAACAACCATGGAAAGCCCGTCAACACATGCCCGCGCAGCCATTCGGATACGAAGAATCCGATGGCGAATGCCGCGATGCGCCGCGCATCGTTGGTCCACAGCAGCATCGCCAGCACGCCGCCGACGCCGAAGAACAGCGCGAGGCCCGCCGCCAACGCCAGGGTTGAGGGCACGCCCCAGATCGGGCCCCAGGCGCTGCTGTCGACGTTGAACGCCGCCGCCACCCAATAAAGACCGGTGGCCAGGTGACCGAAACCGAAGCACCAAGCGGTTGCGAACGCGGAGCGCAGCCGGCGCTCCTTCGTTGCCGACACGTCGAGCAGCCAGACCAGCACGACCGCGGCAGCGACAAACGCTAGGGTGAATTGAAACGGCGCGTGCGCCAGCGTCGCCGCCGCGCCGGCCAATACCGCCAGCCCGCGCCGCTGCCAGGGCGAGCGTGCGGCAAACCAGAGCTGAATGCGCGAGCGCGAGGCGCTAGCGTCGCCGACGTTCAATGCAGGAACTCCCTTTCGCCGCGATCAAGGTTGGAGCGCGCCGGAAGGGCGAGGTCAACACGCAAGAACGCAAAGCGAGGGTCAAAAATTCTGCGGTGCGGCAGTCTTGCCGGGCGCCTGGCCGCCCGCCTTGATCCGCAAGCGCTTCACCCGTCGCGGATCGGCGTCGACGATCTCGACGTCGAAGCCGGCCGGGTGGCGGAGAATCTCGCCGCGCTGGGGCAATCGCGCCGCCAGCGCCGCCGCAAGCCCGGCGGCGGTGTCGAACTCGCCCTCGTGGTCCGGCAACGCCAGGCTGACACCCAGCTTCTCTTCCAGTTCGGCAATCGAGGCGCGCCCGTCCGCCTCGAAGGCGCCGTTGGGCCGCTCGATCACCAAGGCAGACTCAATGTCGTGTTCGTCATCGATGGCGCCGACGATCTGCTCGACCAGATCCTCCATAGAGACCAAGCCATCGGTGCCGCCATATTCATCGACGACCAGCGCCAGATGGATGCGGCTCGACTGCATGCGAAGGAAGAGGCGCGCCAGGGTCATCGACTGCGGCACGAACAAAATCTCGCGGCGGATGCGCGGCAAGGAACGATCGGAATACTTCGCGTTCGCCACGCCCTGCTCGTCCGGCGCCAGCAGCGCCAGCACATCGCGCACATGGATGAAGCCCTGCGGATCGTCGAGCGTCTCGCCATAGATCGGCAGCCGCGAGTGCTGGCTCTCGGAGAAGGCGCGCGCGGCTTCGCCCAACGTCGCCGACGCTTCGATGGCGACGATCTCGGCGCGCGGGCGCATGACGTCGGCCACCCTGAGCTGATCGAAGTGCGCGGCGCGCAGGATCATGTCCTTGTGCGCGAGTTCCATCGCGCCGCCGTTCTGTTCGCGCTCACGCAGCGCTTCTTCTACGGCTTCGGCGGACCCGAGCTTCTCGCGCGCGAAGATGCGTGAGAGGCGCTGAAGCAGGCCCGCGCGCCTTCGCGATGGCGGATCGGCGGGTTCGTTTATGGTCTCAACCATGAGGGTCTGTGTCGCACTCCAGAGACGGCGTCACGCGTAGGGATCTTCTATGCCCAACGAAGCCAGAATGGCGCGTTCCCGCGCTTCCATCGCTTCGGCGTCGGCCGGATTCTCGTGATCGTATCCTATCAGGTGCAGAAATCCGTGCACCGCCAAGTGCGCGGCATGGTGCTCGAACCTTTTTCCCTGAAAATTCGCTTGGTCGACAATGGTTTCCGCCGCCAACGCGATGTCGCCGAGAAAGCCTGGCGGCGCCTGGCCCGGCCCCGGCGGAAACGAAAGCACGTTGGTCGGACCGGCCTTGCCGCGAAATTGCCGGTTCAATTCCGCCACCGAAGCATCGTCGCCCAACAGCAGCGAGACCTCGCCCGACTTCGCCTCGGCGGCCGCCGCGGCGGCGAGAGCCTTGGACACGATATCCTCGTGCCCGCGCCAGAGCGCCGATTGGACCAACACATCCACGCTCAACTCAGCCACCGCGCGCCCCTTCATCGCGGTGATAGGCTTCGACGATGTGTGCAACGAGCTTGTGACGCACGACGTCTTGCGCGGCAAAGCGGATCACTTCGACGCCCGGCACGCTCTCGAGAATCGAAATCGCGTGCGCCAATCCGGATTGGTCCGGGCGCACCAGATCGATTTGCGATGGGTCGCCCGTCACCACCATGCGCGATCCTTCGCCTAAGCGCGTCAGCACCATCTTCATCTGCAGGATGGTGGCGTTCTGCGCTTCATCGGCAATGACAAACGCGTTCGACAGCGTGCGGCCGCGCATAAACGCCACCGGCGCCACTTCGATCTGACGGCGCTCGCGGCGCGCCTTGAGATCGTTCTCCGACATCTGGCTTCGGAACGCATCCCAGATCGGCTGCAAATAGGGATCGACCTTCTCGGCCAGATCGCCAGGCAGGTATCCAAGCTTCTCTCCGGCCTCCACCGCCGGCCGGGTGACGATGATGCGATCGACTCGCTCCTGTTTCAGCGCTTCAACCGCGGCGGCGACAGCGAGAAAGGTCTTGCCCGTACCGGCGGGCCCAACCCCGAAGATGAGGTCTATGTTCTCGTCGCGCAGCGCTTCGACATAATGAACCTGGCGTGGCGTGCGCAGGACCAAGCCGCCCAGCTGCGGCAAGTGCATCGGGCCCGGCGTATCGGTCTGCCCTTCCGAGAACGAGATCGCGGCCAGCACTTCGCCCTCACGCACGCGACCCTTGCGACGCGCGAGATCGGACAAAGCCTCGATGATCCGCTGTGCGCGCGCAAGATCCGCCTCCGCCGACGCGCCCGAGGCGCGCGCCGTGATTTTGTCGCCCTGAACGTCGAGAGTAAGGCGATAGGCGGGTGCGCCGCGCGGCGCGCCCGGATCGCGGAACGCTTCTTGGATTTGCGCGACGTGGCGATGCAACGGGCCGAACACAGCTTGCGCCGCCTCGCCAAGCGTGAAGACTTGCGTGCGCTCGCTCATGCGTGCGCCAACGCAGCCATTTCGCCCGAGAGCGAATTTTGCGATGCGCCGTTGATGCGAACCATCGCCACTTCACCGCTCCGTGCTGTCGCATCCTCGAAATGCACCGCCTGCAGATAGGGCGAGCGGCCGTGCTTCTGCCCAGCCTTGCGCCCATCGCCGGTGACCAGCACCGGCAAGACGCGGCCGATCTGAGATGCGTTGAACGCGCGCTGCTGTTCGCCGAGCAGCGCCTGCAAGCGCGCCAGGCGATCTGCCTTTGCTTCCTCGCTCACCTGCCCGGCCATGGCCGCCGCCGGCGTTCCCGGACGCGGTGAGTACTTGAAGGAATAGGCCGAGGCGAAGCCGACATCGTGCGTCAATTGCAGCGTCGCTTCGAATTCCTTTTCGGTCTCACCAGGGAAGCCGACGATGAAATCCGTCGACAGGGCGATGTCCGGTCGCGCAGCGCGCAGCCGGCTGACGATATCGCGATAGAAGGCGCTATCGTGCTTGCGGTTCATGGCTTTGAGAATGCGGGCCGAGCCCGACTGCACCGGCAAATGCAGATACGGCATCAGCTTGGGCTCGCTGCCGTGAAGCGCGATCAGTTCGTCCGTCATCTCGATAGGATGCGAAGTCGTATAGCGAATCCGCAACACGCCATCGATGTCGGCAATCGCTGAGAGCAATTCGGCGAACGAAGCGCCGCCATGATAGGCGTTGACGTTCTGGCCGAGCAGCGTGATCTCCTTCACGCCGCGATCGGCCAGCGCGCGCGCCTCGGCGACGACGTCGCCAAGCGGACGAGAATATTCCGCGCCGCGCGTATAGGGCACGACGCAGAAAGTGCAGAACTTGTCGCAACCTTCCTGGATCGAGAGAAACGCGGTGACGCCATCGGGCGCGCGCGCCGGCAGCGCATCGAATTTCTCCTGCGCCGTGAACTCGGCGGCGAGGCGCTCGCCGTTCTTGCGGGCGGCGCGCGCGATCAGCTCCGGCAGCTTGTGATACGCCTGCGGACCGACGACGAGATCGACCGCAGGCGCGCGGGCGATGATCTCCTCGCCCTCGGCCTGCGCGACGCATCCGGCGACGACAATGGTCATGTCCCTGCCCGCGTCGCGGCGGCGCTCCTTGTGAGCACGCAAGCGCCCGATTTCGGAATAGACTTTTTCCGTCGCTTTCTCGCGGATGTGGCAGGTGTTGAGCACAACCAGATCGGCATCGTCCGGCCGCTCCGTCATCGCATAGCCGAGCGGCGTCAGCACATCGCGCATGCGCTCGGAATCGTAGACGTTCATCTGGCAGCCATAAGTCCCGATGAAGAGACGCTTGGGCGGGCGGGCGTCGGACATGTTATTTCTTCGCCGCCTTGGCCTTGTCGTCCGCCGGCACGCCGTAGAGTTCCAGGCGGTGGTCCACCAATTTGTACCCGAGGCGCCGCGCGATCTCGTGCTGCAGTCGTTCGATCTCGGGATCGACGAACTCGATCACCTTGCCGGTCTTCATGTCGATCAGATGATCGTGATGCTGATCGGGCACTTCTTCATAGCGGGAGCGGCCGTCACGGAAATCGTGCCGCTCAAGGATGCCGGATTCCTCGAACAGTCGAACGGTACGATAGACCGTCGCGATTGAGATGCCGGGATCGATCGCCGCGGCGCGGCGATGCAACTCCTCCACGTCGGGGTGGTCTTGGCTGGTCGACACAACGCGCGCGATGACGCGGCGCTGTTCGGTCATGCGCATGCCCTTCTCGACGCAGAGTTTTTCGATGCGATCCATGGCGCTCAAATACCCTTTCGCACCGCCGCATGTCCACCTCGCCCGGAGCGGATCATGGCCTCGGCAGCGCGCAACGCATGACAATAGCGTCAACCGCGCCGCCTACACCCGCATAATAGGCGCGGCGACGCCCGGACTCCGCGTAGCCGAGCTTGGCGTAGAGGGCGCGCGCGGCGAAATTGTCCTCCGCCACTTCGAGGTGGATGGTGGCTGCACCCCTCGCGTGCGCAGCGACGCCTACCGCCGTCACCAGAGCGGCGCCGAAGCCTTTGCGACGCGCCTCCGGCGCGACGGCTACAGTGAGCACCTCGGCGTCGCCGCCGGCGGCCCACCCCATGACGAAGCCTTGAGCCTCCGCGCCATCGCCATGGATGAAGGCGAACACTGTCGGATTTTCCATCAGCTTGGCGATCTCGACCTCGGTCCATGGTTTCTCGAACGCCCGCGCGTGCAGCTGCGCCAGCAGTGTAGCGGCCCCGGGTGACGCCGCTTCAATCATGCGCCGGTTTCGGCAGCGTGACGTGCGGCGCACGGAGATAGGTCGGATCCGGCGGATAGCGCGCGGGATCGAGACGCGCGGCGCGGCGCGCCAAAGCTTGCGTGTCGATGACAATGCCCGGCCCGATTAGGCGCGCACCGTCCGGAATCAGCCTCGCATGTTCACCGCGCTGAACGCTGCGCGGCGCGATGAGCGCAGCGCCATTTTCGTAGAGCGCAAAGTAGCTCGCCCCCGGCGTCTCGATCAGCGCCGCACGCAGCCCGTCTTCACCATCTCCCAGCGCCAGCGACTCAAGCGACGATATGCCGAGGCAGGGCTTGCCAAGGGCGAGCGCAAGCGCGCGGGCGAAGGAGAGCCCCACGCGCACGCCAGTGAACGAGCCCGGACCGGTGGTGACCGCGATGCGATCAAGTTGCGCCAGCGGGGAGCCCGCCTGCTGCGCGGCCTCGCGCACCATCGGCGCCAGCCGCTCGGCTTGACCGCGAGTCATCGGTTCATGGAGACGCGCCAGCGTTTTACCATCGCTGACAATGGCTACCGAACAGGCGTCCTGCGAGGTATCGATTCCGAGCACGATCATCGGATCGCGCTCACACCACCTGCTCCACAGCGTTCACCTCGGGAACATAGTGACGCAGCATGTTTTCGATGCCTTGCTTTAGCGTCAGCGTCGACGACGGACAGCCGGCGCAGGAGCCGCGCATGTTCAGGCGCACAATGCCGTTTTCATGGTCCCACGAGTGAAAGGTGATGTCGCCGCCATCCCGCGCCACCGCGGGACGCACGCGCGCCTCGATCAGCTCTTTCAATTCTTTGACGATCCCCGCCGCCTCGCCTTCGTAGACGATGTCGGCCTCATCGTCGGCCGGCTCGTCAGCCCCACCGGCGCCCAGGACAGGGCGGCCTGAGGTGAAGTGATCCATGATCGCGGCCAGCACGTGCGGCTTCAAATGCGGCCATTCGATCGCCTCGCTCTTGGTGATCGTGATGAAATCGCCGCCGAGATAGACGCGCTCGACGCCCTCAACCGCGAACAAGGCCAGCGCCAAAGGCGAAACCGATGCCGCGTGCGCGTGCGCGAACTCGCGGCTGCCCTGTCCCAGGACGTCGCGGCCCGGCAGGAACTTGAGCGTTCGCGGATTGGGCGTTGCTTCGGTTTGAATGAACATGGGCGTGAGGTGGGCGCTGAGACCCGATGGGTCAAGCGGAGTCTGAACGGGGCGGCGCATCCTCCGGCGTCTCGGTGGACACCGCCGCCGCCATGGGCAGCGCCAGCGCGCGTATCTCATCGCGAGAAAGCGCGCCCGGCACCACCACCACCGGCACCGGCCGCGGCGACAACCCGCCGCTCTTGCCCAACTGACTGACCAGCGCGCCGGGACCGCTCGGCGGCGCGGCCGCGGCCAGCACCACCAGCTTGATCGAGGTGTCCTCGATCAGCAGCTTGCGCAATTCCGGCTTCAGATCGCCCTCGCGCAGGATCGGCTCGGCCGTGACCCCGCACTCGGCCCAGGCCTCGGCGGCGAAACGCTGGGTCAGCGATTCCGCCGCATCGCGCGACTGGCGGCGCATCTCTTCGGTGATCGAGGCCCAGGGCGCGGGATCGGCCGGCTCAATCACGCGCAGCATCAGCAACCGCCAGCCGGTGTAGCGGCAGAGCAGGCCGGCATAGATCAGCGCGTCCGGGAACTCTTCGCTCTCATCGGCGATCACCAAGCAGGAAAATGCGCGCAGGTCCGCGGTCATCGCAGCGATGGTCGCTCAAACATGGCCGTACATCAAGCGCGCCAGAGGCCGACCACGTCGCGTACGTCGGCCATGATCGGCTGTGCGATGGCGCGCGCCCGCGCGGCGCCGTCGCTCAAAATGGCGTCGACGGCGCCCGGATCGGCGCTCAGCCGGCGCATCTCCGCCGCGATCGGCGCCAATTTGGCGGCGAGCGCCTCCGCCAGCGCCGGCTTGAACACGCCAAAGCCCTTGCCGGCGAAATCGTTCAGCACATCCGCGACGCTCCGCTCGGTGACGGCGGCGAAGATGCCGACGAGATTTTCCACCTCCGGCCTGCCCGCCAGCCCCTCTTTCGTTTCTGGAACCGGCAACGGATCGGTGGTCGCTTTCTTGATCTTCTGCAAGATCGTGTCGGCGTCGTCGGTCATGTTGATGCGGGTCATGTCCGAAGGATCGGACTTCGACATCTTCCTCGATCCATCGCGCAGACTCATGATGCGCGCGCCGGGCCCCTGGATCAGCGGCTCCGGCAGCGGAAAGAAGGCGGGCGCTTCGTAGTCGTTGTTGAATTTCTGGGCGATGTCGCGCGACAGTTCGAGGTGCTGCTTCTGGTCTTCGCCTACCGGCACGTGCGTCGCTTTGTAGAGCAGGATGTCGGCCGCCTGCAGCACGGGATAGTCGAACAAACCTACCGACGAACGTTCGGCGTGCTTGCCGGCCTTGTCCTTGAACTGCGTCATGCGCTCGAGCCACCCCATGCGCGCGACGCAGTTGAAAATCCACGCCAACTCGCTGTGCTCACGCACCGCCGATTGCACGAAGACGATCGACCGCTTCGGATCGACGCCGGCGGCGATGTAGGCCGCGGCGACCTCGCGGCAGCGGTTGGCGAGGTTCTTAGGATCGGGCTCGGCGGTGATCGCGTGCAGATCGACGATGCAATAGATGCATTCGAACTGGTCCTGAAGGCGCACGAACTTCTGCAAAGCGCCAAGATAATTGCCGAGATGCAAGCCGTTAGTCGGCTGCATGCCGGAAAACACGCGTTGCGGGCCCTTGTATTGGGGCGGGGCGGCGTCGGTCATGGGAAACTCCGGAACATGAGAACGGGCGCGCTTTCGGCGCGGAGCATGGGCGTCAGATCAGGGCCGCCATCGCCAGGGAAACGTTCTCAGGTTCATGGCGCGGGCTTCTATCAGCCCTCCAAGCCCGGCGGCAAGCCAGCTCCCCCGCCCGCGGGGCCTCGCTCGCGTCTGAATGCGGCGCGGACTTCCGCAATGGTGACCGCGCGAACCAGGAAGGCGACGGCGAAGTAGAACGTGCCGCCGCCCAGGATCAGCAGCGCAATCGCGGCCTCCTTCGATCCGAGCGCCGCCTCCAAGACCTCGCGATTGGCGCCGCCGAACCACAAGACCGCGAACAAAATCGCCGACGCGACGCCGATGCGCGCCAGCCGCGCGAACGCCGCCGGCGCCGGGCGGTAGGCGCCGCGAGCGACGAGCGCGCGGATCATCAGCAGGACGTTGACCCATGCCGCTATCGAAGTTGCGATTGCGAGCCCTTGGAACCCTGGCACGCCCATTGCGCGCAGCCCGAAGAACAGGGCCGCACCGATGACGATGTTGAGCACCATCGAGGTGATGGCGTAACGCATCGGCGCCTTGGTGTCTTCGCGCGCAAAGAACGCCGGCGCGTAGATTTTCGCCAACACGAATGCCGGCACGCCCCAGCCGTAATGGATGAGCGCCAACGCCGCGTTTTGCGCGTCCGCGTCGGTGAAGGCGCCGCGAGCGTAGAGACCGTCCAGCAAATAGAACGGTATCGCCAGCATCGCGGCCGCCGCCGGCAGCGTAAACGCCATCGACAGCGCCACCGCTTCGTCCAATGCGCCGCGCGCGCCCGGTTCGTCGCCCTCCTGCACCAGACGCGACAAGCGCGGCAACATGGCAACACCGACGGCGATACCAATCAGGCCCAGCGGCAATTGATAGAGCCGGTCGGCGACGTTGAGGTAGGTGATGGCGCCGCGCTCAAACGAGGCGAGCGCTTGGCTCACCATTACATTGATCTGCAACGCTCCGCCCGCAATCGCTGCCGGCGCTGCGAGCACGAACAGCCGCTTCACCGCAGGCGTCAGGCGCGGGAACGGAAATGACAACCGCGCGCCCGAACGATGCGCGCCCCACCACACCCAGAGCGCTTGCAGCACGCCGGAAATAGAAACAGCGACGATGGCTGCCAACGCGGCGTATTCCGGTTTGTCGTGAACGAAGTAGAGCGCGACGAGCTGACAGAGATTGAAGAGGATGGGCGCGGCGGCGGCGGCGAAGAAGCGGCCGTGCGCGTTCAGCACGCCGGAGAACAAGGTCGTCGCTGACATGGCCACCAAATAGGGCATGGCGAGCTGGGTCAGCACGTTGGCTAGCTGAAACGTCTCCCGGTCGTCGATGTAGCCGGCGAACAAAGCGCGGTTGATCCAGCTCATGCCGGCGATTGCGACCGCACTGAGCAATCCGACCATAAGCAAGAGCACCGAAAGCGCTTCCGACGCGAGCCGGTTCGCCGCTTCCTCGCCCTCGGCCGCAAGCGTCTTCGAGTAGACCGGCACAAAGGCTTGGCTGAAGGCGCCCTCGGCGAAGAGCCGTCTGAAGAGATTCGGGAATCGCAACGCCGCAAAGAACGCATCCGCGACCGGTCCGGCGCCCAAAGCTGCGGCGAGCGCTAGATCACGCGCAAAGCCGAACAGGCGCGAGATCAAGGTCAGACCGCCGATAACGGCGGTGTTGCGGGCAAGGCTCATGCGGAAATGCGACTCACGCTGGCGACGCTCCTGGCTACCGCGCCGTTAGCGCGCCGTCGAGGCGCGCCCGACAGCAAGCTTCGTGGGATCGGTTGGCTCGGCCGCGCGCAGCACCGCCTCCAGCTTCGCGCGTACCGCCGCGATGCGCCGCGAACCGGCGATCTGGCCGCCGCCTTCCTGTTCTTGCACGTAAAACACGTCGGAGGCGCGTTCGCCCAGGGTTTCGATGTGAGCGCTTATGATGGATACGCCCGCCTCCGCGCACACCCGCGCCAACTCCGCCAACAGACCCAAGCGATCCCGGCCGGAGGCCTCGATCACGGTCGCGTTCGGGGTGATTTCGTTGTCGATCCGGACCCAGGGCTCGATCGCAAATGCAACGTTGCGGCGCGACGGCGGCGCCGGCGCCGGCGGCGCATGATCGCTTTTCGCGGCCTGGACCAAACGCGCGGCCAGCCGCTTCAGCGTCATCGGATCGTCGGCGCCGAACGGCCTGTGATCGGCGGTTTGAATGGAGAACACGTCCACCGCGGCGCCGTCGCTTGAGGTGTGGACGCGCGCGCCCACGATGTTAGCGCCGCTGGCTGAAAGCGCCGATGCGAGGCTCGCAAACAGACCTGCCCGATCGTCGGCGTAGATCAGCACTTCGGTGACGCCTTGCTGCTTTCTGATGCGCGTCGCGACGTGAGGCACGGCGCCCTCGGCTCTCGCCCGCACCAATTCGCCCGCATGCCAGCGCAAAGCCCCGGCGTCGTGATTGAGCCAGTAGCTGTCTTCAAGGGCGGCCAGCCACGCATCGATGGGCTTGCCGCTCTTCTCGGCTAGCTCGCGCCTGGCGGCTTCTGCCATTTCCGCAAGATGGGCGCGGATGCTCTCTTCGTCCGAACGGCCGCCATGCAGCGCCGCCTCGGTGAGACGATAGAGATCGCGCAGCAATTGCCCCTTCCAATCGTTCCAGATGTTGCCGACAGCGCGGATGTCGGCGACCGTCAACACCAACAGCAAACGCAGGCGTTCGACATTGCCGACTACGTCGACGAACTGCGCCACGGTGCGCGGGTCGCCGAGATCGCGCTTCTGGGCCACATCGCTCATCACCAAGTGATGGCGCACCAGCCAGCCGACCAAGTCGATCTCCTCCGGCGGCAAACCCAAGCGCTCGCACGCGGCCCGCGCCGACTTTTCACCCTCGATTTGCTGATCGCCCTCCGCCTTGCCGGTGTCGTGGAGAAGCATCGCCAGATAAAGCGCGCGGCGATTGATGATCTTGGGAAAGACGTCGGTCGCCAGCGGATGCTGTTCCTTGTGACGCCCGCTTTCGATCTCCTCCATCGTGTCGATGGCGCGCAACGTGTGCTCATCGACCGTGAAGTGGTGATACATGTTGAACTGCATCTGTGCGACGATGCGACCGAACTCGGGGATGAACTTCCCGAGCACGCCGGCCTCGTTCATCAGCCGCAGCGCCGCGCCTTGGCGCGGCGAGATGAGCAGGTCGAGAAAGGCCGCCGCGGCGCCGGAGTGGCGGCGCCACTCCGAACCTAGTGCGCGGGCGCGCCGTGAGGCTTGTCCGAACGCCGACGGATGAATGTCGAGGTCGTGCTTCGCTGCGAGCCCAAACAGCCTGATCAGGTTTTCCGGCTGCGCCAAGACATCGTCGGACTCGACGTTGAGCCGGCCGCCGTCGATGAGAAACCCAGGCTCGATCGCGATCTGCCGCCGGCGGGCGGGCGCGAAAAATCGTTGCAGACCCTTGGGCGCGGGCTTGGCGTGATCGGCCTCAAGGCGCGCGCACAGCGTTCGGGTCAGAGCCCCGGCGTCCTTCGCCACCAAAAAGTATCGCTTCATGAAACGCTCGACGGCGCTGTGGCCGTGGCGGGCGCCGTACCCCATGAGCCTCGCCAGCTCCGGCTGAAGATCGAACGTCAGCCGCTCCTCGGCGCGGCCCGTGACAAAGTGCAGGTGACACCGAACCGTCCATAGGAATTCCAGCGCGCGCCGCATGGCGTTGCGCTCATCGTTCGTAAAAATCCCCGCCTCGACATAGTCGCGCGGGCGAACGAACCCGTAGCGCCGCTGCGCCATCCAGAAGAGCGTGTGCAGGTCCCTGAGCCCGCCCTTCCCTTCCTTGATGTTGGGTTCGACCATGTAGCGCGACGCGCCCTGACGCGCGTGGCGTTCGTCGCGTTCCCGCAGCTTTACGGCAATGTATTTCTCGTGATCACGGCTCTGCACCTCTTTGCGGAACCGGGCAAAGAGCTCGTCGGCAAGAGACTTGTCTCCGGCAATGCAGCGCCCCTCGAGCAGCGCCGTCTGGACCGTGTGATCCTCGCGCGCGAGTTTAATGCTCTCGTCGATGGTGCGCGACGCCTGCCCGATCTTGAACCCCAGGTCCCAGAGCATGTGCAGGACATATTCCGTCACGTCGCGATTGGCCGGCGTCGGCCTAGCGCCGTGAAGAAAGAGCAGATCGAGATCCGAGAACGGCGCAAGTTCGCCGCGACCATAGCCGCCGACGGCGACGAGCGCCTGGCGTTGAGCGTCGGCCCCACTTTGCGCCACAGCCAACTCGAACAGCGCGGCGACGATTTCATCGGTCGCACCCGCAAGCGCACGTGCAACGGCGCGTCCGTTCTCGCCGGCGTTCAGCCGCTCGCGCGCCATGGTTCGGCTGCGCAACGTCGCCGCTTGCAGAACCGCCTGCACGCGGGCCCGATCGTCGGCCGAGGCGGCGAGTTCGGCGCGCAACGCCTCGCCATCGACGAGGCGTTCGATCTTGGTGGATTTCAGCCGAGACGCGACCATCTCATTGCAATTTCTTCATCCTGGGGCGCCGGCGCCACTCTTGGGGCCCCTCGACAGTGACTTCTTAGTTAATTCGACAACTCAAACTTGCCTCATTTCGCGGGCACAGCCAAAGGTGTAGCGGGAGCCACAGTCTCCCGGGAGAGCTGACGTATGCGCAAAAGCGGTAAGACCATCCGCCTCAACCCCGTGGACGACGATCACCAAGTGCACGATCACCCCGCCCGCGCCGGTCTCGAAGCGATTATGGATCAAAAGCTGTTCGCGCAGCGCATCAAGAGCGAGCGCGCCTCGGCGTATTGGTTTGCCGCTTCACTCTGGGGCGTCACCGGCCTCGTGCTCGGCGGCATACTCGGCGCCTACATGATGTTCGTGGCGATGGATTCATCGTTGCCGCTGGCGTCGGAAGCCGTCTCGCGCGGCATGGCGGTCGAGCAAGCGCGCCAACGCGTCGACGAGCGTGAGCCCGCGCTCAGGGATCCTGCTGAGCAGCAGCCTTAAGCTTGTAGAGAAGCTCGAGCGCTTCTTTCGGCGACAGATGATCGGGATTGATGTCGTTGAGCGCCGCTTCCAGCGCTGACGGCGCGTGCTCTTCCATGACTTGCGCAAACAACGGCAGGTCGTCCGCGATTTCCACGCGCGCCGAACCGCCGCTCGCCTCAAGCCGTTGAAGCACGGCGCGCGCCCGCTCCACCGCGCTCTTCGGCAGTCCGGCGAGCTTGGCGACCTGAATGCCGTAGGAGCGATCGGCCGCGCCGGGCGCCACCTCGTGCAAGAACACAAGATCGCCCTTCCATTCCTTGGCGCGGAGATGGGCGTTCGCGCCCGCCTCGAGCTTGTCCGCCAGACGCGTGAGTTCATGATAGTGCGTGGCGAACACGGCGCGACATCCATTGGCCTCGTGCAAATGTTCGGCGACCGCCCAAGCGATCGCCAAGCCATCGAAGGTCGCCGTGCCGCGGCCGATTTCATCGAGCACGACCAAAGCGCGTGGACCGGCCTGATTGAGAATGGCCGCCGTCTCGACCATCTCGGTCATGAACGTGGAGCGACCGCGCGCAAGGTCGTCTGAGGCGCCCACGCGCGCGAACACGCGATCGACGATGCCGAGGCGCAATTTCTTCGCCGGCACGTAGGCGCCCGATTGTGCGAGAATCGCAAGCAGCGCGATCTGACGCAAATAGGTGCTTTTGCCGGCCATGTTCGGTCCGGTGACCACGAGCAAGCGTGGCCCCGAACGGCCGTCGGCGTCGAGGCGCGCATCGTTGGGCGTGAAGCCCTGGCCTTCGCGCCGCACGCCCTCTTCCACCACCGGATGGCGCGCCGCCTCGGCAAGCAGCGCCACAGTCTCGTCGATCTCGGGGCGGCAGGCTTGCGCTTTCTCCGCCCATTCCGCCAAGCCGGCAGCAACATCGAGCGAAGCCAGCGCCTCCGCCGCCGCCCGGATCGGCGCTTCGTTAGCGGCAGCCCGTGCGGCGAATTCCTTGAACAGCGCCAGCTCTCTCGCCAGCGCCGCTTCGCCGGCGCGCGCGATCTTTGCATCCAGCTCGGCAAGTTCGGTGGTGGTGAAGCGGATGGAGCCGGCATTGGTCTGGCGGTGAATGAAGCGCGCGTTCAACGGCGGCGACATCAGCGCTTCAGCCTGCTTGGTGGTGGCGTCGATGTGATAGCCGAGCACGTTGTTGTGCTTCAGCTTCAGACCGGCGATGCCGCTCTCTTCGGCGTAGCGCGCCTGCAAACCCGCAATGACCTTGCGGCTGTCGTCGCGAAGCGCGCGCGCTTCGTCCAGAACCGCATCGTATCCGGCGGCAATGAAGCCACCGTCGCGCGCAAGCAGCGGAATGTCGGCCGCAAGCGCGCGCTCTAGCGTGTGAGCCAAGTTCGCGCTCTCACGATGCGCCGATAGCGTCAACGCCGCCACAGCGCGGACGATCTCCGGCGGCGCGGCCATGCTCGCCTCACCGCAGCGGGCGGCGGCGCGATCGCCCGCCGTCAGCCCATCGCGTAGGCTGGCGAGATCGCGCGGGCCGCCGCGGCCAAGCGCCAACCGCGTCAGCGCACGGGCCAGATCTCCGGCGGCGCGAAGTTCCGCGCGCACCGCGGCGCGCGTGGCGCGCGCCTCGAGGAAAAACTCGACGGCATCGAGCCGGGCGTTGATCGCGCCGACATCCGTCAGTGGCCGAGCGATGCGTTCGGCCAACATGCGCCCGCCGGCGGAGGTCACGGTGTGATCGATGCAATGCAGCAGCGATCCGTCTCGTCCGCCGCGCACCGAACGCTCGATCTCCAGCGCTGCGCGCGTAGCGGCGTCGATGGCCATGAAAGCACGCTCTGCGTTTCGCCGCGGCGGCTGCAAACGCGGCGCGGCGCCGGCCTGCGTCAGCTCGACGTAGTCGAGCAGCAAGCCCATGGCCGAAAGCTCGGCGTCGCTGAAATCGCCGAAGCCATCGAGCGCGGCGACCTCGAACGCCGCCCTGATGCGGCGCGCCGCCGTCTTGGCGTCGGCCTTCACGGACGGGCGCAGCGTAAGCGCCGCTCCGGCAACACGCGCCGCCTCGCTCACGCGCGCGGCGTCCGGTTCCACAGCCAGAAGCTCAGCTGGCGCGATGGCTGCGATCTCTTCTTCAACGCCGGCATAGTTCAGTGGGCGCGTCTCGAACGATCCCGTTGACACATCCGCCCAGGCGATGGCGGCGCCGTCGCTCGTGAACGCAATCGCGGCCAGGCGGTTGGCGGCGCGAGCTTCCAGCAGCGCTTCTTCCGTCAAGGTGCCGGGCGTCACCACCCGCACGACGCCGCGCTGCACGATCGACTTGCCGCCACGCTTCTTGGCCTCAGCCGGATCTTCAAGCTGTTCGCATACGGCGACCTTGAATCCGGAACGAATGAGCTTGGCGAGATACGTCTCGGCCTGATGCCAGGGCACGCCCGCCATCGGGATTGGTTCGCCGCCATGTTGGCCGCGCTTGGTCAGCGTAATACCTATGGCGGCCGACGCCTTCTCGGCATCCTCGAAGAACAGCTCGTAGAAATCGCCCATGCGAAAGAAGAGCAGGCTGCCCCGGTGATCGGCCTTGAGGCGCAGATACTGGGCCATGACGGGAGTTGCCCGCCCGTCAAGTCCGCCCTCCCGGTCCGACATGTCGTTCATGGTACGTCCATAGCAGAATTCACCCGGAGTCTCACACCAGATGGGATATGGCGCGGTCCGGGCTTGAGCGCGAGGGCCCGCGTCTCTAGTGTGGTCACGGACGTGCCTTTCAGGAGAGATGGGGTTCGATGAGTAGCGACAGAAAGATCGGGAAGCGCCCGAATATCACCGACGAGGAAGCGCTCCTCTTCCACCAGATGGGCAAGCCCGGCAAGCTCGAGGTCCACCCGACCAAGCCGATGGCGACCCAGCGCGACCTCTCGCTTGCCTACAGCCCGGGTGTCGCCGTGCCGGTGCGCAAGATCGCGGAGAACCCCGATTCGGCCTATGACTACACGGCCAAGGGAAACCTGGTGGCGGTGATCTCGAACGGTACCGCCATTCTCGGCCTCGGCGACCTCGGGGCGCTGGCCTCGAAGCCGGTGATGGAGGGCAAGGCCGTGCTCTTCAAGCGCTTCGCCGATGTCGATTCGATCGACATCGAAGTGACGACCCAGGACGTGGAAGAATTTGTCACCACCGTCCGCAATATCGGCCCCACCTTCGGCGGCATCAATCTCGAAGACATCAAGAGCCCGGAATGCTTCGTCATAGAGAGCCGCCTGCGCGACGAACTCGACATTCCCGTCTTCCACGACGATCAACACGGCACCGCGATCATCGCGGCGGCCGGTCTGCTCAACGCCTGCGAACTCACGGGCAGACGGCTTGAGGACATCACCGTCGTCTGCAATGGCGCGGGCGCGGCGGGCCTCTCCTGCATTGCGCTGATCAAACGGCTGGGCGTGCCGCATGAAAACGTGATCGCGCTCGACCGCGAGGGCGTCATCTATCGCGGCCGCGAAAAGGGCATGGACCAGTTCAAGGCCGCTCACGCCGTCGACACCAAGGCGCGCACGCTCGCCGACGCCATGAAGGGCGCCGACGTGTTCATGGGGCTCTCGGTGGCCGGCGCCGTCACCAAGGACATGGTCAAGTCGATGGCGAAGAAGCCGATCATCTTCGCCATGGCCAATCCGGACCCTGAGATCACACCCGAAGAAGCGCATGACGCTCGTAAAGATGCGATCGTCGCCACCGGCCGCTCGGACTATCCGAACCAAGTCAACAACGTGCTCGGGTTTCCCTACATCTTCCGCGGCGCGCTCGACGTGCGCGCGCGCACGATCAACGAAGAAATGAAAGTCGCTGCCGCGCGCGCGCTGGCTGAATTGGCGAAGCAAGACGTGCCGGACGAAGTCGCGGCAGCCTATCACGGGCGGCGGCCGAAGTTCGGACCCGAATACATCATCCCCGCGCCCTTCGATCCGCGTCTCATTTCGGAGATTCCGCCCTATGTCGCGCAGGCGGCAATGGACACCGGCGTCGCCCGCAAGCCGATCGCCGACATGCAAGCCTACAAGCACGGTTTGGCGCAGCGGCTCGATCCTACCGCCGCGATGATGCAGCGCGTGCAGACGGTGGTGCGGCGCAAGCCCAAGAACATTGTCTTCGCCGAAGGCGAAGAGCCATCCGTTATCCGCGCCGCCTATGCCTTCCGCGAGTTGGGCCTGGGAGAACCGGTGCTTATCGGCCGCGAAGAGACTGTGCGCGCCAACATGACTCAGGTCGGCGTGCCCGCGAACGCGCCGTTGCGGGTGGTCAACGCCCGGCTCTCCGAGCACAACGCGCTCTACGCCGATTACCTCTACAAGCGGCTGCAGCGTTTCGGCTATTTGCAGCGCGACGCGCACCGGCTCGTCAACCAGGATCGCAACGTTTTCGGCGCCTGCATGGTCGCACTCGGCCACGCCGACGGCATGGTCACCGGCGTCACCCGCAACTACGCCACGGCGCTCGACGATATTCTGAAAGCCGTCGACCACGCGCCGCGAGAACGCGCAATCGGCATGTCCGTCATTCTGATGAAGGGACGCACGCTCTTCATCAGCGACACGGCGGTGTGCGAGTTCCCGAATCCGCAGGAGTTGGCGCAGATTACGCTCCAGTCGGCGGCGATGGCGCGGCAATTCGGCGTGACGCCCCGTGTGGCGTTGATCTCCCACTCCAATTTCGGCAATCCGAAAATGGAACGCTCTGAGAAAATCCGCGAAGCGGTGACCCTGCTCGACCGGCGCGAGGACGTCGACTTCGAGTACGAGGGCGAGATGAACGTCGATGTCGCGCTTCATCCCGACATGCGCGAACTCTACCCGTTCTCGCGCTTATCCGAGCCCGCCAACGTGCTGGTGATGCCGGCGCTGCACTCGGCTTCGATCGCCACCAGCCTGCTCACCACCGCAGGTGGGGCCACGGTGATCGGCCCCGTGCTTACGGGATTGGCGAAGCCGATTCAGATCGCACCGCTCGGCGGCACGGTCTCCGACATCGTGAGCTACGCCACGCTGGCGGCGTTCCAAGCTGCGGAAGCGAAGCCCGAGGCGAAGGCCTAGCGCGGCGGACTTTGAGTCCGCCTCAGTTTGATGGCGGGCGAGGCGCGGACTTAAAGTCCACAAGCCGCGCTAGAGACTTCTGAATTTAAAGCCTCTTTGCACTTTGAATGCGACACGGGGTTCGATCCCTGGCGCTATAGTCGCATTCAAAGCGCGAGGCTTTAGGCCGGCGCGGGCGCTTCGCTGTTCTCAGCGGCTGGCGGCGAACGACGCATCACCGCCAGCGCGAAGATGAGCGCGCCGACGCCGATCACGCCGGAATAGATGAAGAAGGTCATGTAGCCCGCGGCGAACGATTCCGCTGGAATGCCGCGCTCCTGCACCAGATGCGCAAACGCCGTCGGCGACATATTGATGAACCAGCCGCGCAGCCACTCGCTCTCCCCCGCCGCGGCAGCCGCAGTGGCGCCTTCGACAATCCGCCCAGACACCGCCGCGAGGATCTTCCCCGGCAACGCATAGAGCGACGAGAACAGCGCATACTGCGTCGCGGTGAAACCAAGACTGGTGAGGCTCGACATGTAGGCGATGAGCGCCGTGCCGGCGATGCCTGCCGACACGTTGTCGATGGCGATGCAGATGTAGAGCCCCGGCAGCCACGGGCCAGTGAAGACCAGGCCGCCGAAGGCGATATTCGACAACGGCTGGACGATGGCGCCGACGACCAGCGACCGCATTAGCCCGAATCTAGCGACCAGCCAGCCGCCAAATCCAATCCCAGCCATCGACATGAGCACGCCGAACAACTTCCGCGCGCCGGCGATCTCATCGAGCGAGAAACCGACATCGACATAGAAAGCGGTCATCAGATTGAGCACGAAGTCCGCGATGCGATAGACGCAGATCATCGCCAGGATCAGTGCGCCGGTGCCGCTGTAGCGCTTGAAGAAATCCTCGAGCGGTTCTTTCAAAGTGCCGGCGAAATAGGCGCTCGGCCGCGACTTGAACATCGGATAGGTCGCGAACGCGACAATGGCCAAGCCGACGGCGACGGCAAAAACCTGCCACATCGCGCCCCATGGCTTGCTGGTCCAGAACTCGGCGAAGCTTGGCGCGGCGTCGGCCAAGCCGATCCAAGGGAACATGAAACTGAGCGGCTCGGGTTTGCCCGAAAGGCCCGCGCCAATGAAACAGGCGCCGAACGCCAAGAGCGCAATCCGGACGATCCACTCGGTCGCCTCCATCCACAATGGCGTTGTCGCCGGCGGAAACGGCTTCGGCTCGACGCTCCGCTCACGCGGCGCCAGCAGCACGCCCAAAATGCCGATGCCCATGACGATCGCCATCGCCGCGTAGGCTGCGGTCCAGCCAATGCGCGAGGCGAGAAAGAGCGGCGCCGCTCCAGAGACGACAACCGCGAGTCGGTAACCCCATTGGTACGCTGCGGCCATCACGCCCTGACGCTCGACGGCCGCGACCTCGATACGCCATGCGTCGATAGCGATATCCTGGGTTGCGCCGAACACCGCCGTCATCACCGCGAGAACGGCGACAACGCCGATGAGACTGATGTCGGGATCGGGCTGCACGGCGCCTTCGACCCCGCCCGCAACGGCCGCCGAAACAGTGGGCATGTTGATGGCGATGGCCCAGATGCCGAACACGATTCCGATCTGCACCAACAGCATCCAGGATCGCCGCTTGCCGAACAGCTGGTAGAGCACCGGTATCCGCACGCGATCCACGATCGGCGCCCACAGGAACTTGATCGCGTAGGTGATGGTCACCAAACTGAACAAGGTGATGACATCGAGCGGCAGTTTCGCCTGCCGCATCCAGGCGGAGATGGTGTCGTAGAGCAGCAGGTTCGGCAGGCCCGCTGCGAACCCCAGCATCAGCATCACCAGGCTGCGCCGTTCGAGGAAGACCGCGAGCGCGTCCCAGGTCGTGCGCTTGGGTGCAGCGGCGGTTGAGCTTACATTTGACATGCGCCGGTCTCCGCCCCGCTTACTCGCCGCCGAACGTGGCCGGGTTCGGGCGTTGCGTAAAGCGCGCCGCGACAGCAAGCAGGCGCTGGGCGTCGATCGGTTTGGTGATGAAATCGTCCATGCCCGCCTTGGCGGCGCGCGCCCGCTCCGCTTCGCCGGCGTCGGCGGTGAGCGCCACGATCGGCGCGCCGGCGGACGGCCCCTGAGCGGCGCGAATGCGGCTGGCGACCTCGAAACCGTCGAGGCGCGGCATGCGGATGTCGAGCAGGATGAGATCGAAGGCGGCGGCGCTGGCGGCGGTCACGGCCTCCTGCCCGTCCTGCACGCTGGTCACGACACAACCGGCGCGCGTCAGCAGAGTGCGCGCCAGCAGCGCGTTGATGGGATTGTCCTCGGCGATCAGCACCCGCAGCCCCGCCAGGATTTGCGGCGGCGCCTGGTCGATGCGGCGGGGTTCCGGCGGCGGCGGTTCACCCTCGCCGAGTGCTGCCTTGATCCGCTGCGCCAGCGAGCGCCTACGCACCGGCTTCAGCGCGTAATGCTCGATGCCAGCCGCGCGACAGGCCGCGATCGCCTGGCGGCGCTCCTGCGGCGCCAGCGCAATCAACGCGCGCGCGCTGCGCTTCAGCGCATCGATCTCTTCGCCATCGATGTCATCGCGCCAGTCGATCAGAATTGCGTCGGGGCGACTGTCGCGTTCCGCCGGCATCGCGCCCAGCGAGATTAAGACTCCGCGCAAGCTTTGCGTCAGCAGCGGCGATCGGCTCACCACCGACACGCGCAGACCCGTCAGCATGAGCGGCGATGGCGCTTGTGTTTCGGCGGTTGGGAACGGCAGCTCCACCCAAAAAATTGCGCCGGCGCCGGGGCTCGACGTCAGGCCTACTTCGCCACCCATGGCGCGCGCCAGTTTCTTCACGATCGCCAGACCGAGGCCGGCGCCGCCGTGGCGCCGGGCGACGCCGGCATCGGCCTGCGTGAATTCCTCGAAGATCAGCGCCTGCTTGTCGGGCGGCACGCCGAAACCGGTATCGCGCACATTGAAGCGCAGGCGGCCATTCGGCCGCGGCGCCATCTCCAGCGCGACGCCGCCGGATTCGGTGAACTTCACGGCGTTGCCGGCAAGGTTGAAGAGAATCTGCCGCAGCCGCCCCTCGTCGCCGATGACGCGCGCCGGCGCATCGGCGCGCACCGACACGGCAACCTCCAGACCTTTGTCGAACGCGCGCGGCGACAACAACTCCGCCACGTCCTGCATCGTCGCTTCCGGATCGAACGGCGCGGACTCGAGTTCGACCCGCCCCGCCTCCAGGCGCGAGTATTCGAGAATTTCCGTGATCAATTCGAGCAGCAATTCGCCCGATTGCTTGATGGCGCCGACATAAGTCTGAGCACTCGGCTCAAGCGCGCCCAGCTCCAGCAGACCCGCCATGCCCAATATGCCGTTGAGCGGCGTGCGCAATTCGTGGGTGAGCGTCGCAAACAAGGTGGTCTTGGCACGCAGGGCTTCCTCGGCGGCGCGCACGTGACTGCTGATGTCGTGCGCCAAGACCAAACGTGCGCCGTCGTTGAGCACGCGCTCGACCCACTCGAAACGCCGCCCGTCCGGCGCTGGCGCCACGAAGCGGCGCTCGCCATTTGCGAAAGCGGGCGGCTGGATTCTGCCCCAGGGCGGACGCTGCGGGCCGATCCATTGCCGAAACGTCGCCCGAAACGCCGCATTGGCGCGGAGCAATGCGCCATCGGCCGCCAGCACCGCGACCGGGTCGGGCAAGACGTCAAAGGCGTCAAAGGCGAGCGCTGCGGCTGGCTGTGCCATGGGGCAGATCAAGCCCGCGCGCGGTTAAGAAACCCTGGCGAAACCCTGGTCCGCGCTCGCCCATTGCCGCTTCAGGCTTAACGCTTCGGCGACATGAACCCGCCGCACCGCCTCCGAGCCGTCGAGATCGGCGATGGTGCGGGCGACTTTGAGGGTGCGGTGATAGGCGCGCGCCGACAGCGCCAGCGACTCGGCTGCTTTGGAGAGCAAGGCCGCGCCCGCCGCATCCGGCGCCGCCACGCGTTCCAGCGATTCAAGATCGAGCGCCGAGTTGAGGCCGGCGGCGCGCGCGTTTTGCGCTTCGCGTGCGCGGCTGACGCGTGCCGCCGCTTCCGCCGTTCCCTCAACCGGCGGCGGCAACGCAAGATCCGCTGCGGTGACCGGCGGCACGTCGAGCTGGATGTCGATGCGGTCGAGCAGCGGGCCGGACAGCCGCGCCTGGTACTCGATCGCGCAACGCGGCCCGCGCCGGCACATGCCGGCGCCAGGACCGCCGCCGCAGCGACACGGATTCATCGCCGCGGCAAGCAGGATGCGCGCCGGATACGTCACGTGATGATTGGCGCGCGCGATCAGCACGCTGCCGCTTTCGAGCGGCTGGCGCAGCGCATCGAGCGCCTGTTGCGAAAATTCCGGCAGCTCGTCGAGAAACAAGACGCCCTGGTGGGCGAGGCTGATCTCACCGGGCTTGGCGCGCAAGCCGCCGCCGACGAGCGCCGCCATCGAGGCCGAATGGTGCGGCGCGCGGAATGGTCGGGTACGGGTCAATTGCCCGCGTTCAAGCAGTCCCGCCACCGAATGCAGCATCGAGACTTCGAGCAATTCCTCCGACGTGAGCGGCGGCAGCAACCCAGGCAGACGCTGCGCCAGCATCGACTTGCCCGCGCCCGGCGGACCGACAAACAAGATATTGTGTGCGCCCGCCGCGGCAATTTCGAGCGCGCGCTTGGCCTGCTCTTGCCCGCGTACGTCGCGCAAATCGGGCACGGCCGCGCCGCTGACCAGATCGCCGCGCTCTGGCGGTTTCAGCGCCGCGCCGCCGCGAAAGTGATTGACCAGGGAGAGCAAGGTTGGCGCGGCGATCACTTCGCCGCCGGCCCATGCCGCTTCGGCGCCGCATGCTTCGGGGCAGATGAGCGCCGCATCCATGGCGTGCGCCGCCATCGCCGCCGGCAACGCGCCTGGCGCGGGCGCGAGCGCGCCATCGAGCCCGACCTCGCCGAAGCAAACGACGCCGTCGAGCGCATCGTGCGGCAGCGCGCCAATTGCGGCCATCATGGCGAGCGCGATCGGCAGATCGTAATGGGTTCCTTCTTTCGGCAAATCGGCCGGCGCGAGGTTCACGACCAATCGCCCCGCTGGGATCGCAAGACCGATCGAGGCGAAGGCGGCGCGAACCCGTTCTCGCGATTCCGAGACAGCTTTGTCGCCCAAGCCGACGATGACGATGCCGGGCTGCCCGCCCGTCATTTGCACCTGCACTTCGATCCGGCGCGCCTCGAGGCCGGCAAAAGCTATTGTCGTCGCCGTTGCACATGTCTGCATGACGCCCGCCCTTTATCCACAAGCGACGCCGTGGACTGTACAGGATCGGAACAAATAGGCAACATAAAAAGAACGGTCCGGGCGGATGGCTGCAAGCCGTCTGAGGACCGTACCCTACGCCTCTGAATGGGTCGCGCCAAGCAGCCTAGAAAATGCGGTCCGATTCAGTTCTGCCCGGTGGGGGCGCCGTCATCGGCGGGCACGCCGTCCGGCCCGCGGAACTCGGGTCCCGCCGGCGCCTGCGCGTAATACGGCAAGTCGGGCGCGCGCACCTGCATGAACGAGACGACACGGCGAACGCCGCCGACCGTACTCGCGATCTCGGCCGCGCGGCGCAGCTCGTAATCGCTGCGCGCCAGCCCCATGAGATAGACGTTGCCGTGAAACGTCTCGATGTTGACGTTGATGGCGCGCACCGCGGGGCTTGCAGTCAACCGCGCGCGAATTTGCGCGGTGATCAGTTCGTCCTGCGCGTTGACCATCATGGTCGAAGGCTGACCGACGACGATTTCATTGTAGATGTGATCGATCGTGCGCACGCTGCGCGCGATGGTCTCGGCGGCCTGCTTGTGTTCTTCGGTCGGCGCGGTGCCCGACAGAAGCAGATTGCCGTTTGCGACCTCGACATCGACCTCTTGGAAGGCCGCGCGGTCAGCCGCCATCAAGCGCATCTTAACCTGCTGCGACGCCGCCGCATCATCAATGCCCTCGCCGATGGTGCGATCCTGAGCGGCGTAGATGCCGACGCTGGCGGCGGCGCCGAGAGCGGCGGTCATGCAGCCGCTGACGCCGGCGGAAGCGGCGAAAACGGCGAGAAGGACGGCGATTTTGCGCATGTGCGCCAGTTTGCACTTGGATCGTTTCGGCACGCTTAAAATCAGGCGCCGACGCGTTCGTTCCACCAGGCGCCGCGTTCATGCCTTGGCAACAGACTTGAACCAACCACTACCAGATCGAAGCGCATCGGCGCGCCAGTAAGACGCCAACGCCCGGCAAGCACTTGCGCGGCGCGTGCGATGCGCTGTTGCGCGGTCGGCGTCACCGCATGGGCGCCGGCGTCGTACGTGTTGCGGGCTTTGACCTCGACGATGACCAGCACGCCGCCCTTCCAGGCCGCAACATCCACTTCGCCGTACGGCGTGCGCAGGCGATGGCCGAGGATGCGATAACCTTTGCACATGAGGAAAAGCATCGTGACCCACTCGGCCACGCGCCCGCGGCGCTCGGCGCGTTCGCGACTCACGCGCGGTCCTTGAGCGCCAGCGCGCGCGCATAGGCGCGCTTGCGCGGCACGCCGAGCGTGCGCGACGCTTCGCTCGCCGCTTCCTTGACGCCGCGCTCCAGAACGCCTTCCAGAAACGCATCGAGCGCTTCGTCGCTGGCTTCTTCGGCGCGGGCGGGCGGGCCGACGACGATCACAATCTCCCCTTTCGGCGCGCCCGCCTCGGCATAATGTTGGGCAAGCTCCTCGAGCGATCCACGTCGGGTCTCTTCGAACAGTTTGGTGAGCTCCCGCGCCACCGCCGCCGGACGGGCGCCAAGCGTCTCCGCCATATCGGCCAGCGATTCGATCAGGCGCGGCCCGGACTCGTAGAAGATCAGTGTCGCGTCGATTTCGGCCAATTCCGCAAGCGCGGTGCGCCGCGCGGTTGGTTTGGACGGCAGGAAGCCCGCGAACATGAAGCGATCCGTCGGCAGCCCCGACACTACTAGGCCCGCGAGCAGCGCCGATGGCCCCGGTATCGGAAACACGCGATAGCCCGCCTCGATGACCGCGCGCGCGAGCTTGAAGCCCGGATCGGAGACGAGCGGCGTTCCGGCATCCGAGATGAGCGCCACCCGCTCGCCCCTGCCTAGCGCGTCGAGAATGACATCCCGCACAGGTTCGGCGTTGTGCTCGTGATACGACGCGAGCCGAGGTTTCAAGCCGTAGGCGTCGAGCAGCTTGACGGCGACACGGGTGTCTTCGGCATAGACACGGTCGGCGCCGCCCAGAACATCGAGCGCGCGCAGGGTGATATCGCGGAGGTTGCCGATCGGGGTCGCGACCACATAAAGGCCCGTTTCCAAGGGTGGACTGGATTCGCGGGCGCCCATACGGTCGCGCGCGCTTTCCTTGGGGTCAGACAAAGGCTTGCTCATGGCTTCGGCCAAATCATCGGCGCGGTTGTTCGCTACGCCAAGCGCCAAGACGGCTGCGGCGGTCAGTTTGGCCGCCTTGATGGCGGCATGCGCCACCGCCCCGACGCCTGGGCCCGGCCCGGCGACGCCGCCGCCCGGTCCGTCCACCACCCCCGACCAGCAGGTCGAGACCCGCGATGGGGTCACGCCGCCGTTCATGCGCGGGCGCCAGATCGTGCGCGTCGGCCTGCTCTTGCCCTTCCGTCAGCGGCCCCAGGACGCCACTGCTATCTATAACGCGGCCGAACTGGCGCTGTTCGAACTCGGCAACGAGAACACGCTGCTGATGCCGCGCGATTCCGGCGCAGACGCCGCTTCGGCCACGGCGACCGCGCGCGCCTTGCTGGCGGACGGGGCCGACATCATCATCGGGCCGGTGTCGCGCGAAGGCGTCACTGGCGCGGCGGCCGCAGCGCGCAGCGACGGCGTGCCGATGATCGGCCTCTCCTCCGACCGCGCGGTCGCGGGCAACGGCGTCTATCTCCTGAGCTTCCAGCTCGAAGACGAGATCGCACGGCTGGTGTCGTACGCCGCCGATCGGAACATCCGCTCGATCGCGCTGCTGGCGCCGTCGAACGAATATGGCCGCCGGGTCGAGAGCGCGCTGCGCGCCGAAGCGGCGGCGCGCGGCGTCACCGTCGCGGCTTCGCAACTCTATGCGCGCACAGAGACGGACGCGACAGCGGCGGCGAATGCGCTGTCGGCAACGCTGCGCGCGCGCCCAGCGCAAGGCATTGTCATTGCCGAAAACGGCGCGCCTCTGCGCGCGATCGGCACGGCTTTGGTGCAGAGCGGACTCGATACGCGGCAGGTGCGCCTGATGGGCACAAGCGTGTGGGCCGGCGAAGCGGAACGCGAGCCGTCACTGGCGGGCGGCTGGTATGTGGCGCCCGATCCATCGGCGCGGGTCGAGTTCGAAAATCGTTATCGCGCCGCCTTTGGCGAAGCGCCGGGCAGGCTGGCGAGTCTTGGCTACGACGCGGTGGCGCTGGCCGCCTTGCTGTCGCGCGAGCGCGGCGCGGACGGCTTTACGCCGGGCGCGTTCGAAAATCGCGAAGGCTTCGCGGGTTCGGACGGCCTCTTCCGGTTTGGCGCGACCGGCGCGGTGGAGCGCGGACTTGCGATCATTCAAGTCGGCGCCAACACCAATTCGGTGGTTGACGCAGCGCCGCGTCGCTTCCCCGAAAGCGGAACCTAAGAAACCAGTTCAGCCACGATTCTGTTGGCGAGCAGGCGGCCGGACGCGGTCAGCCGCAATCGACCGTCGTCGAGGGCGACGAGCCCTTGTTCCTGAAGCCACGCCAGCGCCTCGGCGTTGAGCGGGCGTCCGCGAAGGTTCTCGACTGCGGCTAAGTCCACGCCTTCCTCGATGCGGAGGCCCATCAGCAGCATTTCGTCCGCGGCCTGTTCGTTCGTCAGCCGCGTTTCGGAAATCCAGCCGGCGCCATTTTCGCGCACGGCGTCAATGTAGTCGGACGGGCGCTTGTGCGCCTCGAACGCCAAACGCGCGCCGTCGTGGGTCATGCGGCCATGGGCGCCGGGGCCAACGCCGATCCAATCCTGGCTTGTCCAATAGAGCGTGTTGTGGCGCGAGCGCGCAACGGGCGAGCGGGCGTGATTGGAGATCTCGTAGGCGTGGAAGCCTGCGCCCGTGCAGATGGCTTGCGTCGCCTCATAGAGCTCCGCTGCAAGATCGTCGCCCGGCGGCAGCAACTGGCCGCGATCGGCGCGGCGTGCGAACGCCGTGCCTGCCTCAATGGTCAGCTGGTAAAGCGAGAGATGCTCAATCGGCAGCGCCAATGCTGCGGTGAGCTCCTCGCGCCACGACGCGACACTCTGGCCTTCGCGCGCATAGATCAGGTCAAGCGAGATGCGCTTTCCCGTCGCCACAGCAGCTTCGACAGCATTGAGTGACGCCTTGGAATCGTGCTTGCGGCCCAGCGCCTTGAGCGCGGCATCGTCGAACGCTTGTGCGCCGATCGAAAAGCGATTGACGCCGGCGGCGGCCTGCTCCGCGAACAAAATCGCGTCCTCGGGATTGGCCTCGAGGGTGACCTCACAATCGGGCGCTAGGTCGAAGCACGTCGCAGCCGCCTCAATCAATCGCGCAATCTCGCCTCCGCTGAGCAATGACGGCGTGCCGCCGCCGAGGAAAACGCTCACGATTTCGCGGCGTCCGAAGCGCCGCGCATGCGCGGCGAGATCGGACGCAATCGCCTCAAGCAGCGGCGCGTTGTCGGCGCCGCGCGCGCGATAGACGTTGAAGTCGCAATACGGGCAGATGGCGCTGCAATATGGCCAGTGCACATAAAGGCCGGTCGCGTTCATGCGAGCGACGCGACGAGCTTCTCGAATGCGCGCGCGCGATGGGTGAGCGGCAGCTTCTCGTCGTGGCTCATCTCGCCAAACGTCCGCGAGAATCCTTCGGGCTCGAAAATCGGATCGTAGCCGAAGCCCTTGTCGCCGCGCGGCGGCCAGACGATGCGCCCACGCGCCTCGCCCTCGAAAACTTCGACGCCGCCTCCGGGCAGCGCCAACGCCAGCGCGCAGACAAAGCGCGCGCCGCGATCCTTGCCGCTGACGTCGAGCAACTCCCACACGCGCGCCATGGCGGCGGCGAAATCCTTGTTCGGCCCGGCCCAGCGGGCGGAATAGACGCCCGGGTCGCCACCCAGCGCGAAGACCTCAAGGCCGGAATCGTCCGCCAGCGCCGGCAGGCCAGAGGCGGCAGCCGCAGCGCGCGCCTTGAGCGCTGCGTTGCCCACAAAGGTGGTCTCGGTCTCCTCCGGCTCCGGCAGGCCGAGGTCGGCGGCGGACACCGGCTCCAGCCCAAGCGGCCCGAGCAGCGCCGAAATCTCCCGAACCTTGCCGGCATTATGGGAAGCGACGACCAGGCGGTCGGTCAGGCGGGGCATGATTACAACACTTGTTTGACGCCGGGCCAGCAGGTCTATATCGTTTATCAATAAACCCCGTCTATGCTTCCCGGAAGAGGATTTCCGCCAACCATGAAGGCCCTCGGCAAAGGCTCCATTGCATCCTGGATTCGGGTCGGACTGACGTTCGCCTGGATCCTGCTGTGGATCGCCGCCATCGCGGTTGGGCTCGGCGCGATCGGCTACGGCGTCCTGCTGGCGTTGATCGCCAATGGCGCCATCGACCCCGCCCTGCTTGAGGGCGGCGCCGGCAACGCCGAGATCGGCGGCGGCAGCGGCGACTTCCACATCAGCTACGATCAGCCCGGCGGCGGCACATGGCCAGTGGTGGTTCCCAGCCTGCTGATTGCGGCGGTCGCTATCGGCGGCGCGCTGATCATCGTCTGGCGCTTGCGCAAGCTCTTCGACGCCTTCTCCAGCGGCGAGCCGTTCAAGCGCGAGAACGCCAAGCATCTGCGGGTGATCTGGATCACCATGCTGGTGATCGAACTGTCCCGGTACCTGCTGATGGGATTGACCGGCATCTTGCTCGCTAATTTCGGCAGTCCGCACGTCGAGGCCAATTACACGTTCTCTGTCGACCTCTCGACCTGGGGCTCCATCCTCATCCTGATCGTCTTGGCCGAGGTCTTCCGCGAAGGCGCGCGCCTCAAGGAAGAGCAGGAGCTGACGATCTGATGGCGATCCGCGTCACCCTCGACCGCATTCTGCTCGACCGCCGCATGTCGCTGACCGAGCTTGCGGCGAAGGTTGACGTCACCCTCGCCAATCTCTCGATTCTGAAGACCGGCAAGGCCAAGGCGATCCGCTTCTCGACGCTCAACCGCCTCTGCCGCGTGCTCGAATGCCAGCCGGGCGAACTGCTCAGCTATGAGCCCAGCGAGAACGACGCGCTCGAAGAAGCCGCCGATCAGGCGGCTGAATAACTAGACAAACCCATCCGACAGCGCTTCGTTGGCTAGGGGACGGGGTAATGGCGGACGTATTCCTCTCTTACAGACGTGACGAGCGGGCCTCCGTCGAGACGATTGCGTCGCGCCTGCGAAGCCTGGGCCTTACCGTTTGGTTCGACGCCAGCATGAGCGCGGGCGAGACCTTCAATGCTGAGATCGACCGAGAAGCCCGCGCTGCGAAGGCCATCTTGGTTTGTTGGTCTCCCGCAGCGCGACAATCAGCGTGGGTCAATGCCGAGGCGATGATTGGGTTCAACCAAAAGAAGCTCGCCGCGTGCCAAGTTGCAGGATCAGAGGACTTCGACCCCCCAACTCCGTTTAATGCCGTTCAAACGGAAGACCTGCGCGAGTGGCTGCGCTCCCCCGACCAGGAACATCCCTGTTGGCAAGGCGTGCTTCGCGGCCTGGGGAAACTGTGTGGCCGTCAAGACATCGAGAGTTGGGGCGCACTCACCAACTGGTCCACATCCGAAGAGTTGAGAAACTGGATCGCCAATTACCATGCTAGCCCTCTATTTCCGTTGGTGGACCGCGCTCTGCAAGTGCGCCTAAGGGAAGAAGCAGAGCGCGCCGTCGCGGAAAAGCAAGCTCGATTACGAAGGTTAGAGGAGGAGGCCGAACGCCAGCGGCAAGCAAAGCTCCAAGCCGAAGTCGAAGCGGAGCGAGAAAGGCGAAGGAACGGTCCGACGGCAGTGTTCTGGGGATCGATTTTGTGCATCCCATTGTTCTTCTCTGCCTACGCAATCGTGGCTTGCTTAGCTTTCGTAGCACTCATGACGTTCCAGTGGCTCGGCGAAAGCGCCCGCGGGGACGGACTGACCTACGGTGCTGAACTCATATCCGCCCTCGGCTCAGCCTATGCGGGTGTCTTCGCCGGGCGGACGGCGATCGACGCGACAATCAAAGCCTGGACCGGGTGGCCCACGTTTGTTGCGCTGCTCGTATCCTGGATCATTGTGATTATTGTTGTCCTCACAACTATCCCAATTGGCGGCAACCTCTGGCTCATTGTTCTTCTTGTTGGCCACGCAATAGTCGGCACACTCTCAGGGTTCCACCTGATTGCGCGAAAGAAACAGGCATCACCATGATCAAACGCGGCGTGCTTCTGGTGTTGGCGCTTCTCTGCTTTGCCTGGGCAGCATGGTCTGCATTTCGAATGGTTTTCACCGCCAACGAATATGAGTTTCGTGAGTGGGTCGTTAGCATCGGCCTCGAACTGGGCCTGGGTATCCTGCTTTTGTCTTGGGCAAGGGAGCGCAGCCAATGACATTTCTCGCTCAGATTTTGTATCTGCACGATGAGGGTCGCCTTGATTGCTCCGCCTACGTGATGGCCGCGCGCTGCGCGTCGAACAATTGCGCGCAGCCCAATTTGGCCAGGCGCATGAGTTCGGCGAACTCACCGTCGCTGAACGGGCGTTGTTCGCCGGTCGCCTGGATTTCGATCATGCGCCCATCGCCCGAGAGGATGAAATTCGCATCCACCTCCGCGCTCGAATCTTCCGCGTAGTCGAGATCGAGCACGGGCGTTCCATTGAACACGCCGCACGAGATCGCCGCCACTTGGCCGGTGATCGGGTTTTCCTTGATCACCTTCTCCTCGACCAAATATTTGCACGCCCGCGCCAGCGCCACCCAGGCGCCGGTGATCGCCGCTGTGCGCGTGCCGCCATCGGCCTGGATGACGTCGCAATCGAGCGTGATGGTGCGATCGCCCAGTTTCTTCAAATCGATCACCGAGCGCATTGAGCGCCCGATCAGCCGCTGAATCTCCTGCGTGCGTCCGGACTGTTTGCCTTGCGCCGCTTCGCGACGTCCGCGCGTGTGCGTGGCGCGCGGCAGCATGCCGTATTCGCCGGTCACCCAGCCCTTGCCTTGACCTTTGAGCCAGCCCGGCACCCCCTGCTCGACACTCGCCGTGCACAGCACATGGGTTTGCCCGAAGCGCGCGAGGCAAGAGCCCTCGGCGTACCTGGAGACCGCGGTTTCGAGCGCGATCTCGCGTAATTGGTCGGCGGCGCGGCCTGAAGGGCGCATGTGGACTCCTGAAGTGATGGGAGCACGCTCTTGGCGGATCGCGATCGCTAGGTCTAGGCGCGGCCCGGCTTGCGCACAGGCTTTGGTTCGCTACCTAGAGCCGCGCATGGCGAATCCGGCCTCCTCCGATCTGTCCTCGCTCGACGCCCGGTCGAGGGAAATCTTCCGTGAGATCGTCGAATCCTATCTGACGACCGGCGAGCCGGTCGGCTCCCGCACGCTCTCCAAACTGGGCGGCATGGGGCTCTCGCCAGCGTCGATCCGCAACACCATGGCCGACCTTGCCAGCTTGGGGCTTCTGGAAGCGCCGCATGCGATGGCGGGAAGGCGCCCCACCCAGCTCGGCCTGCGCTTTTTCGTCGATAGCCTGCTCCAGCTTGGCGACGCGCCGCCCGACGAAAAACGGGAGATCGATGCACGCATCGCGGCTGCGGGCCAGAATCCGCAGGAGGTGATGAGCACCGCCTCGGAATTGTTGTCCGGGCTTGCGGGCGGCGCCGGCTTGGTGGTGACGCCGGAACGCGATGCGCCGGTCAGGCATGCCGAGATTGTCGGCATCGGTCCGGGCCAAGCCCTGCTGGTGCTAGTTTTTGAAGACAATCAGATCGAAAATCGCGTCATCAACACGCCGGGCGATCTTCCCGCTGGCGCCCTTTCCGAAGCGGCGAACTATCTCAACGCCCGCTTCAAGGGCCGCACGCTCTCTGAGGCGCGCGCCGCCGCGGCTGAAGCGCTCGCCCGCGACCGCGCTGCTTTGGATCAGGCGGCGGCCAGCCTGGTGGAAAAAGGCCTGGTCGAATGGTCGGGCGAAGACCCGACCTTGGGGCGCGCCCTGATCGTCCGCGGCCGCGGCAACCTGCTGCAGGACCCGCAGGCGGTCGCGGATCTGGAGCGGGCGCGAAAGCTGTTCGACGATCTGGAAAAGACCCGCGAACTCATCCAAGTGCTCGATTTGGCCAAGGCCGGCGACGCCGTGCGCGTGTTTATCGGCTCGGAAAACCCGCTATTTTCGCTGTCGGGATCGAGTCTGATCGTTGCGCCCTATATGAACGCCGAACGCCGGGTCGTGGGCGCGCTCGGCGTGATCGGCCCGACGAGGCTGAATTATGCGCGGGTTATTCCCGTGGTGAATTACACAGCGCGCGTCGTCGGCCGGGTGCTCGACGGGCGCGGCGAACGGTGAGGATGGCGATGACGAACGAAACCGACGAACAGGTACAGGACGCGGCCGAGGCGGGCGCTAACACGCCGGACCTGGCGGCGCTGCAAGCCGAGTTGGCGAAAGCACGCGACGACATGCTCCGCGCGTTGGCCGACGCCGAGAACACCCGCCGGCGCGCCGAACGCCAAGCCGCCGATGCACGTCTGTATGCGATCGACCGCTTCGCCGCCGACCTCCTCCCCGTCGCCGACACGCTGACGCGAGCGCTGCAAGCCGCCCCGCGCGAAACCAGCGACGAAGCGCTGCGTAATCTGATCACCGGCTTGGAATTGACCGAGCGCTCGCTCCTCGACGCCTTCGCGCGTCACGGGTTGAGACGCGTCGGCGCCAAGGGCGACGCCTTCGATCCCAACCTTCACCAAGCGGTGGCGCAGGCCCCAGGCGATCAGCCAGCCGGCGCCATCCAGGAGGTCATGCAGCCGGGCTACGTCCTGGGCGACCGGACGCTGCGCGCCGCAATGGTTTTGGTTTCCGCTGGGGCCGCCGGCGCACCCCCTGCGCACGTCGACATCAAAGTCTGACCTCGCGCCCCGGCGCGTTGCGAGCTATGCCAAATGCGTCCATCGCTCTGCGGCGAAAAAGGCCGAATGCCGAATTTCGCCCGGATTTCGCTTTGCGGCGGACATGACGGATCGTTAATCCTGTTTCGTCAGCGACTTTGAGGGGAGAACACAATGCGAGGGAAGCTTTGGTATGGCGCGGCTGCGGCTGCGTTGATGGCGTTCGGCATGTCGCCCGCTTCGGCGCAATACGCCGATCAGCCCGGCGACGCTTCCACGCAAGCGACGCTCTCCGGAAATGTCGACGGCGAAATCTCGCCCGCCGGCGACACCGATTGGTTCCGCCTCCAGGTCGAGCAAGGCCAACGCTACAATTTGGCGCTCGCCGGCATCGAAAACGCCGAGGGCCAAGCGCTCGATCCGATGCTTTCCATCTACGACGCCGAAGGCAACCAGCTCGCCTTCAACGACGACGCCGAAGGCTCGCTCAATTCGGCGCTGCGCTACACGCCGGCGCAAAGCGGCGTGGTGTTCGTCGAGGCGCGCGCCTTCAACAGCGAAGCGACCGGCGCCTATCGCCTTGGCGTATCGTCAGGCCCCGTCCCCGCTGACGACGTCGGCAACGATGCATCCACCCGCGCGCGCATCGCCGCGGGGCGCACCGTGACCGGCAACGTCGAGTATGAAGGCGATGTCGACTGGTATCGGCTGCCCGTGCGCACCGGCAATCGCTACCGGATCAGCCTCGCCGGCGCCGGCGAGGACGGCCTTCCGGATCCGTTCCTGCGTCTGGTCGACAGCGACGGCAATGAACTCGCTTCCAACGACGATTCCCAAGGCTCCCTCAATTCGCAGCTCGAGTTCGTGCCGCCCGCCAACAGCACGGTGTTCATCGAAGCGCGCGGCTTCGGCGACGCCATGACCGGCCGCTACGATTTGAGCGTGGCGGTTGAACGCATGCCGCGCGACGATGTCGGCAATTCGCGCTCGACAGGCGCGCGTCTGCGCCCCGGCCAAACCATAGATTCCACGCTCGATTTCGCGACCGACAGCGACTGGTATCGCGTTCGCCTGACCGAGGGCCAGTCCTACCGCTTTGCGTTGAGCGGGGCCGGCGACAATCCTGTCGGCGATCCGCTTGTGCGCCTGCGCGATTCGCGCGGCGAAGAGTTGGCGTTTGACGATGACGGCGGCGACGGCCTGAACTCCTACCTTGAGTTCACCGCCCCGCGCACCGGCGACTATTTCGTCGAAGCGCGCGGCTTCACCGACGACGCGACCGGCGGCTATTCGCTGAGCGCGCGCGACGGCGACGTGCCCGGCGACAACACCACCGACGCGAGCGTCAGCGCCGATGGCGATTATCGCGAAGGCACGCTCAGCCCAGCGGCCGACCGCGACTGGTACCGCCTCGATCTGGGCGAAGGCCAAGGCGTGCGCATCTCGCTCGCCAGCGCCGGAACGCCTGACGCATTGGGCGATCCGATGGTCGTGGTCTACGGACCCGACGGAGCGGAACTCGCACGCGATGACGACGGCGGCGAAGGGCTGAATTCCTGGCTTGAGTTCCAAGCGGGCGCAGGCGGCGCCTATTACGTCGAGGCGCGCGGCTTCGGCGACGACGCTGAAGGCCGCTACGCGCTTTCGATCACCGCTGGCGAACTGGGCGCGTCGCCCGACGGGGCGGAGGCCTTGTCGCCGACCGGCGACCCGCGCACCGGCGTGATCGGGGTCGACGGCGACGCCGACTGGTTCGTGCTCGAGACCGTCGAGGGCCGGCCCTACCGCATCAATGTCGAGAGCATGGAGCCAAACCCGCTCGCCGACCCCTACCTCGTCATCTACGACGCGCAGGGCAATCAGGTTGTCGCCGATGACGATGGCGGCCGCGGCCTCAACGCCTATCTCGACTTCGCGTCGGCGACAGGCGGGCCCTACTTCTTGGCTGTGTCGTCATTCGGGGACACCGGCACCGGACGCTATCAAATCCGGGCGACCGATACCGACGTTCCCGGCAACGTCTATTCCGACGAAATGCTGGATGCCGCTGACGATGCGCGCGTCAGCCGCATCGAAATGGTCGGCGATATCGACAGCTACCGCGTCAGCCTCGAAGCTGGCGTGAGCTACGAGATCACCGTGGGCGGCGCCGGCGCGTCGCCACTCGCCGATCCGTTCGTGGCGATCGTCAACGACGAGAACACCCGGCTCAGCTCCGACGACGACAGCGGCCCGGGTCTCGACGCCCGGCTGCGCTTCAGCCCCGAGGCGACGGGCGATTTCGTCATTCAGGTGAGCGGACTTGGCGGCTCGACCGGAAGCTATGAAGTGAAGATCGTGCGCCGCTAAGCGAAAGCAGGGGGACGCACGTGGAGGCGGCGGCGCCGGACAAGGGCGCCGCCGCATTTTCTTTGCTCAGCTGAGGCCGGAGAGGCGGTCGCCGCCCTGGCGCTCGAGCATCCAGCCCGGATACTCAGGTCGCAACCGGGAAACGTCGTCCAAGCGCTTGAGATCGTCGCTCGACAATTCCACGGTGACGGCGGCCAGATTGTCGCTGAGCTGCGCTTCCGTCCTCGCGCCAATGATGACGCTGGTGACGTGCTTTTGATGCAGCAGCCAGGACAGCGCGATCTGCGCGACCGAAACGCCGCGCGCGTCGCCCAGCTCCTTCATCACGTCGATGATGTCATAAGCCTTTTCCTTGTCGATCGGCGGGAAGTCGAAAGCCGCGCGGCGCGCGCCCTCGGCGCTGCCGTTGCGGGTGAACTTGCCTGACAGGAAGCCGCCGGCGAGTGGGCTCCACGGCAGGATCGCCAGATCTTGATCCTTCGCCAGCGGCACCACTTCGCGTTCGAGATCGCGGCCGGCGATCGAATAATACATCTGCAGCGACTCGTAGCGCGCCAAGCCGTGGCGTTCCGAAACGCCGAGCGCCTTGGCGATCTGCCAGGCCGCATAATTGCAGAGACCGATGTAGCGCGCCCGGCCCGACTTCACCACTTCATCGAGCGCTTCGAGCGTCTCTTCGAGCGGTGTCGCCGGATCGAACGAATGCACCTGGTAGAGATCGACGTAGTCGAGATCGAGCCGCTCCAGGCTGGCGTCGATCGCGTCGAACACGTGCTTGCGTGACAGCCCCCAAAGGTTGGAGTTGGCGTAACGGCGCTTCTGCTCCGGCGTTGGATTGCTTTCGTAGGCGCCCATGCGCCCGAACACCTTGGTGGCGATCACCAGTTCGTCGCGCGGCAGACCTTTGATCGCCTGCCCCAGCGCCCGTTCCGAGACGCCGTTGGAATAGACGTCCGCGGTGTCGATGAAGGTGACGCCGCGATCGAACGCGGCCTTCACCAGCTGCGTGCAGGCCTCCTGTTCCAACGCGCCGATCACTTTCCAGATGCCGTCGCCGCCGAAGGTCATGGTGCCGAGGCAGATTTCCGACACCGCCAGCCCGGTGCGGCCGAGTTTCCGATAGCGCATATGAGTCCTTTCAGATCAGGCGACGCCGTTGGCGCGGAACCAGGCGAGACAACGCGTCCAACCGGCGGCGGCGGCCTCGGCGTTGTAGCTCTGGCGATAGTCGGCGTGGAAGCCGTGTTGCACGCCGGGATAGACGACGATCTCCGAACGCGACGGATTGCCGGCGGCCTGCAGCGCCGCGCGCATGGTCTCGACGCTCGCCAGCGGGATGCCGTTGTCGTTCTCTGCATAAAGCCCGAGCACGGGCGTGCGCAGCGTGGCCGCGATGTCCGCCGGCCACGGGCGCTCCTCCTCCGCCCCCCAACTGCCGGGTTGCGGGCGGACGAGCCGCCCGTACCAGGCGACGCCCGCCTTGATGGCGGCAAAGCGCGCCGCCGCCATCCACACCACCGTGCCGCCCCAGCAAAAGCCTGTGATGCCGATCGCTTCGTCGCGCACGAAACGCTGCGCTTGCAGCCACGCGATTGCACCCTGGGTGTCGCCCATCACCTGTTCGTTGTTGGCGGTGCCGACGATGGCGCGAATTTCAGCGAAATCGGTCATCGGCGCCGGATCGCCGGCGCGATCAAAATAGTCCGGTGCGATGGCGACATAGCCCTCGCGGGCGAAGCGGCGGCAGACATCTTTGATGTAATCGTGGATGCCGAAAATCTCGTTGACGACGATAATTGCGCCGCGCCGGCCGCGCGCGCTCGGCCGCGCCACATAAGCGGGGAGCGAGTAGCCGCCGGCGCCCTCGATGCGAACGTCTTCAACGATCAGATCGTCGCTCGGCGTGGTCACCGGGCTCGCGCATGAAGACAACGCAGCCGTAGCGTAACCGGCGAAGAACAAGGACCCCGCCAAAGCGCGCCGTGTCGGAGGAAAATAGCCCTCTGGCCGATCGAGTCTCATTCCGTTCGTCTCCGTTCCGCGCGCGCCCGGCGTGCGCGCTCTTGCGCCTGCTCTGAGGCAAGGGCAGGCTCTGAGCTAGTCAAATCTTCGGGGGAAGGTTCATGCGTTTGATCGGCCTGGCGGCGTTCTCGGCTGCCTTTGTGTTTTCTGGAACGGCCCTGGCGGCGGCGCTCCCGTTCGATCCCGAGCAAGCCACGCGCGCCTGGCTCGACACCATGGGGGCCGAAGCGACCGCACGCTCGAACGCCTATTACGAGGGCGGCTATTGGATCGAGCTGGCGAGCGCTGCGGTCTCCATTGCGGTCGCCGCTCTGATCCTGCTGCTGGGCTGGGCGCGCGGCGTCCGCGATTGGCTCGAACGCACGGTCAAATGGTTCCCCCTGGTCGCGCTCGGCGTCGGCTTCTTCGTGAATCTGGTCTCGACCGTGCTCACCTTCCCGTTCAGCCATTACGTCGATTTCGTGCGCGAGCACCGTTACGATCTTTCCACGCAGACGTTCCCGGAATGGTTCGGTGAGCAGCTGATCGGCGCCGGCATAGGCCTCGTCGTCGGCTCGATCTTCATCGCCATTCTCTATGCGATCATCCGCGCGGCGCGGAATACGTGGTGGATCTGGGGCTCCGCCGTGACGATCGTTTTCGTCGGCGTGCTCGGCATGCTGGCGCCGGTCTACATCGCGCCGATGTTCAACACCTACACGCCGATGGAACAAGGCGAGCTGCGTGACGACATCCTCGCCTTCGCGCAGGCCAATGGCGTGCCGGCCGACAATGTCTACGTCTACGACCGCTCGCGGCAGACCAACTCGATCAGCGCCAACGTCTCGGGCGCCTTCGGCACCACCCGCATTTCGCTTGCCGACACGTTGCTGGAGCGCGGCAGTCCGGAAGCGGTGCGCGCGGTGATGGGCCACGAGATCGGCCATTACGTCCTGGGGCACACCTATTCGCTGCTGATCATGAACACCGGGCTTATCCTGTTCAGTTTCGCCTTCGTGCACTTCGCGTTTCGCGCGTTGGCGAAGAACGAAAGATGGGGCGTGCGCGACATCGCCGACCCGGCGGGCCTGCCGCTCGTATTGATTTTGCTGACGGTCGTCGGACTGCTGACAACGCCCGTCCAGCGCAACATCACGCGCTTTCACGAAAACCAGGCCGACGCCTTCGGCCTGAATGCGGCGCGCGAGCCCGATGGTTTCGCCGAAGCCGCGGTGCTGCTTTCCGAGTATCGCAAGATGGAGCCGAGCGGCCTTGAGGAATGGGTGTTCTACACGCACCCATCCGGCTGGAATCGCGTGCATCGTGCCATGGTCTGGAAAGCCAACGAGATCGCCGCCGGGCGCTTGCCGAATACGCCGGGCGGCCCGCCTCCGGGCTGGGTTCCTGACTTTGTACGCGCGCGCGATGCTGAGGCCGCTCCGACGCCGTCTGCGGCTGAGCCAGCGGCGCCAAGCACGCAAGAATGATCATCGTCATTCCGGGGCAATGCGGCTTGTCCGCCGAAGCTCGATGAGCGTAGGCGGAAAGCATTGAGCCCGGAACCCAGGGGCAAACGACGCGCGTGTGACTCCTGGGTTCCGGATCGCGCTCCGCGTCCGGAATGACGCGTTTAGTTTGGAACGGTGACGCGGCGGAGCGTGAGGTTGAGTCGCCCGCCCTTCGGCAGCAGTCGCGACGTGCCGTTGAGGATGCGGTCGACGCCATGATAGGCGCGCCGGCTGGCGCCGCCGAGCATGCAGACATCGCCGGATGCAAGCCGCACGCTGCGGGTCGGATCGGAACGCAAGCTGCCGCCGATGCGAAACAGCGCGGTGTCGCCGAGCGATATCGAAAGCACCGGCGCGTCCCACGCCTCTTCGTCGGCGTCGACATGCAAACCCATGCGCGCATCGCCTTCGTAGAGATTGACAAGGCACGCTTCAGGCGGCGCCGGATAGCCGGCGAGTTCGTCCCAGAGCTGGAACAGCACCGGCGGCATGTCGGGCCAGGGGCGGCCGCTCTCGGGGTGCGTCGCCTGATAGCGGTACCCCTGCTCCTTGTCGGTGACCCAGCCGAGCGGACCGAAATTGGTCATCCGCACCCGCATCGGCTGGCCAGACTTGGGCATGCGCGGAATGTAGAGCGGCGCTGTCCGCATGCGCGCGAACACCTCGTCGCGCAGCGCCTCCTGGGCGGCGCGATCGAGCAGCCCCGGCCAAAGCCGGAAGCCGTCGAGGTCCGAGGCCGGGTGGGTCATCTCAAGTCCGCCTTCTACCCATTCGGTTTCTTTTTTGTTCCAAGGCCCGGCGCCCTTCGAACCACGCGCCCCCCTATTCCCTTGCGACGAATGCGGATACCGGGGCGTCCGAGCCTTGCACCTTGCAGGCGATACACCACATGAGCCCGGAACAAAGACGGCTGGAAACCCTGCAAGGCGCGACTGGCCGCCCAATCGCATTGAATAGAAACAGGACGCGCACTTCGCGGACGCCCCCCGGGTCCCCAAGACGAAGCCGCGCCGCTGACGGAGTGAGGACGTACACATGGGTAAAGTGATCGGCATCGACTTGGGCACCACCAATTCGTGCGTCGCCGTAATGGAAGGCGGCCAACCGAAGGTGATCGTCAACGCCGAAGGCTCGAACACCACGCCATCGGTGGTGGCGTTCACCGACAAAGGCGAGCGGCTGCTGGGCGTACAGGCGGTGCGCCAGGCGATCACCAACCCCGAGCACACCTATTACGCGGTGAAGCGGCTGATCGGCCGCTCTTTCGACGATCCGATCACCAAGAAGGACGTTGGCCTGGTTCCCTATAAGATCGTCAAGGGCCCCAACGGCGACGCCTGGATCCAAGGCCGCGACAAGCAATACGCGCCGTCCGAAATCTCCGCGTTCGTGCTGCAGAAGATGAAGCAGACGGCGGAAGATTATCTGGGCGAGCCGGTCACTCAGGCCGTGATCACCGTTCCCGCCTATTTCAACGACGC
>LWDN01000044.1:0-6917 GCA_002083515.1 Proteobacteria bacterium HN_bin10 | reverse complement strand
CGCATCATCAACGAGCCCACGGCGGCGGCGCTCGCCTACGGCCTCGACAAGACCGGCGCCAACAAGACCATCGCCGTCTACGATCTGGGCGGCGGCACGTTCGATATCTCGATTTTGGAGATCGGCGACGGCGTGTTCGAAGTCCGCTCCACCAATGGCGACACCTTCCTGGGCGGCGAGGATTTCGACATTCGCATCCTCAACTATCTCGCCGAGGAATTCAAAAAGCAGAACGGCGTCGATCTGCGCCAGGACAAGCTCGCCTTGCAGCGGCTCAAGGAAGTCGCCGAACAGGCCAAGAAGGAACTCTCATCGCGCACCGAGTTCGATGTCTCGGTTCCGTTCATCAGCGCCAACGCGTCCGGCCCGCTGCACCTCAACATGAAGCTGACGCGAGCAAAGTTTGAAAGCCTGGTCGAAGACCTGGTGCAGAAGACCATCGGCCCTTGCAAGGCGGCGCTCAAAGACGCCGGGCTCTCCCCCTCCGACATCAAGGAAGTGGTGCTGGTCGGCGGCATGACCCGCATGCCGAAGATTCAGCAGGTGGTGAAGGAATTCTTCGGCCGCGAGCCGCACAAGGGCGTCAATCCCGATGAAGTCGTGGCCGTCGGCGCGGCCATCCAGGCCGGCGTGCTGCAGGGCGACGTGAAGAACGTCGTGCTCCTCGACGTGACGCCGCTCTCGCTCGGCATCGAGACGCTCGGCGGCGTGTTCACGCGCCTGATCGAGCGCAACACCACCATCCCGACCAAGAAGAGCCAGATCTTCTCGACCGCCGAAGACAACCAGAACGCGGTGACCATCCGCGTCTTCCAGGGCGAGCGCGAAATGGCGGCCGACAACCGCCCGCTGGGCCAGTTCGATCTGGTCGGCATCCCGCCCGCCCCGCGCGGCATGCCGCAGATCGAAGTCACCTTCGACATCGACGCCAACGGCATCGTTTCGGTGAGCGCCAAGGACAAGGCGACCAATAAAGAACAGAGCATGCGCATTCAGCCGTCGGGCGGGCTCTCCGAGGACGACATCAAGCGCATGGTCCGCGAAGCCGAAGAGCATGCCGGCGAGGACAAGTCGCGGCGCGAGCTGGCGGAAGCGAAGAACCAGGGCGAGGCGCTGGCGCACGCAACCGAGAAACAGCTGCAGGAAAACGGCGACAAGATCCCGGCTGGCGACAAGCAAAGCATCGAAGCCGCGATCGCCGCGCTCAAGGGCGTGCTCGACAGTGGCAACACCGCCGAGATCGCGGCCAAGACCCAAGCCCTGGTGCAGGCATCGATGAAGATCGGCGAAGCCCTCTATGGCGGCCAGGCCCAAGGCGGCGCGCCGGGTGGCGGCGGCCCCGACCAGGAAGGCGTGGTCGACGCCGACTTCGAGGAAGTCGACGGCAACAACAAGAAGAGCGCTTAACAGCAAACATCGAGGCCGGGCGATGCGGCGCTGCTTCTCACAATCTGAAATCGGGCAGGCGCCATGAGCGCCGGCCGCGACTATTATGAAATCCTCGGCGTCCCGCGCGACGCCGACGCGGCTGCGATCAAGTCGTCGTTCCGCAAGCTCGCGATGAAACTGCATCCGGATCAAAATCCTGGCTGCAAGGTCTCGGAAGAGAAGTTCAAGGAATTGGGCGAGGCGTACGCCGTGCTTTCCGACCCCGAGAAGCGCGCGCAGTACGATCGCTTCGGCAAGGCCGCATTCCAGAACGGCGGCGGGCCCGGGTTCGGACCGGGTGCGGCCGGGTTCTCCGACTTCTCCGACCTCTTCAACGAGATTTTCGGCGGCGGCTTCGAGGAAATGTTCACGCGCGGCGCACGCGGACCGCGCAACGGGCCCGCACGCGGCGCCGACCTCCGCTACGATGTCGAGATCACGCTCGAACAAGCCTTTCGCGGCAACGAGCGCGAGATCGTCGTGCCGCGCGCGCAGGCCTGTGAGCCGTGCAAGGGCTCGGGCTCGGAAGGCAACGCGCCGCTCGAGACCTGCGCCACCTGTCAGGGCGCGGGCCAAGTGCGCGCGCAGCAGGGCATGTTCCGCATGGTGCGCACCTGCCCCGCCTGTCACGGCCGCGGCCAGGCGATCAAGACGCCGTGCCGCTCCTGCGGCGGGCGCGGCCAAGTGCAGAAGGAACGCACGCTTTCGGTGAAAATCCCGCCCGGCGTGGAAGACGGCACCCGCATCCGGCTTTCCGGCGAAGGCGATTCCGGCGCGCGCGGCGGCCCGCCCGGCGATCTCTATCTCTTTCTGTCGGTCAAGCCGCATCCGCTGTTCGAGCGCGACGGCGCCGATCTCTATTGCCGCGCACCGACGCCGATGTGCAAAGCCGCGCTCGGCGGCGAGATCGAGATTCCGACCATCGATGGCGAGCGCACGCGCGTGTCTATTCCAGCGGGCGCACAGACCGGCCGCCGCTTCCGCGTCAAGGGCAAGGGCATGACCCATCTGCGCAGCCGCGAACGTGGCGACCTGCATGTCGAGCTCTTGGTCGAGACGCCGGTGAATCTGACGGCCAAGCAGAAGCGGCTACTGGAGGAATTTTCCCGCGATTGCGGCGAGGAAGCGCATCCGCAGACCCGGGGCTTCTTCGACAACGTCAAGAAATTCTTCGACGCCAACGCCCCGGGGCGGTAGGGCGCGGATCGCGTTTCGCTCTTGCCCTGTGCGCCCGCACGCGCGCACAAGACCGACATGACTCTCTCCATCGCCATAGCCGGCGCCGGCGGCCGCATGGGCCGCGCGCTGGTGCGCGCCGCCAGCGCCGATCCGCGCTTCATCGTCTGCGGCGGCACCGAGAAGAGCGACGGCCAGTTCTTGGGCATCGATCTGGGCGCGCTCGCCGGCGTGGCGCCGCTGATGATGAACACGTCGGACACCGCCAACCTCGCCGCCGACAAGGCCGAGGTGTGGATCGATTTCACCGCGCCGGACGCCACCGTCGCCGCGTTGGACGCGCTCGCCGGCACGCCTGTGCGCGCCGCCGTGATCGGCACGACCGGCCTGACCGAGAGTCAGGAAAATCAGATCGCCGGGCACGCCAGGCGCATCGCCATCGTCCGCTCCGGCAATTTCAGCCTGGGCGTCACCCTGCTCGCCGCGCTGGTCGAGCAAGCGGCGCAAAAGTTGGGACCGGACTGGGACATCGAAATCACCGAGGCGCATCATCGCCGCAAGGTCGACGCGCCGTCAGGCACCGCGCTCCTCCTCGGCGAGGCAGCGGCGCAGGGGCGCGGGGTCCAACTTTCCGCGGCGCGTCTCAAACCGCACGATGGCGTCACCGGCGAGCGCAAAGCCGGCGGCATCGGTTTCTCCGCCATTCGCGGCGGCGGCATCGTCGGCGAGCATGACGTGCGCTTCATCGCCGAGCGCGAGATCGTCACGCTTTCGCACCAGGCCCTTGATCGCGCCGTCTTCGCCGATGGCGCGCTCGCCGCCGCGCTTTGGGTCGCCGACAAGCCGCCGGGACTCTATTCGATGCGCGACGTGCTCGGGCTGTAGGGAGCGTTGCGATCGACGTGGTTCCTCGTCATTCCGGGGCGGCCAAAGGCCGAACCCGGAACCCAGGGGCAGCTCTGTCTTCTCCTGGGTTCCGGGTTCAATGCTATCGCATTGCCCCGGAATGACGAGCGGCTCGTTCGATTTGTGTGAAAGGTCTTACGTCCCGCGCTTTGCCTTGCTCAGCGCCAAACTCAGCGCCGACGCAAAGCTCTCGCATTCCTTGGGCGAGAGGAAAGCGCCGACACGCATCTGCCCTTCGCCATCGCGTATCAGAACCCCGCGCCCATCTCGCGCAACGCGCGCCCAGACCGGATTTAAGACCCAATGCGTTGGCGCGCCACTCTTACCGACCGCCGCGACATGGACCCGGCCAGGGGCCACGCGCACATACTCGACCGCTTGTCCGGCGCGATAATTCCATCGGAACGCCAGCCATAGCGCCAGCACATCGAGACCCAGAAAACCTGCAACCGGAAACGCGCCCTGGAGCCAGAACACCAGACCGATGGCGGCGTTCACTGCGATCATCAGCACCACCATGAGCTTGAAGGCGCCTGCGCTCAGGCTGCGGTGCGGCCGCAGCACCGCGTCCATGAGGAGCGGCCCTTCGAGATGCGGCGCCTCAGGAGCGCGTTCCCAAGTGGGCGTCATGAGCTAAGCTTAGCGCCCTCGCATCGACTCAGCCAGGGACGCGAACACGTGGCCAAGCGCTTGACCAAAGCCAAAGCCGAGGAGCTTTACGCGCGGTTGGCGCGGGTCCGCCCAAACCCCAAGACCGAACTCGAATATTCCAATCCCTACACGTTGCTGGTTGCGGTGGTGCTCTCGGCGCAAGCGACCGACAAGGGCGTCAACCGCGCCACCGGTCCGCTCTTCCAGGCGGCCGACACGCCGGCGAAAATGCTCAAGCTCGGCGAGGCCGGCGTGGCCGAGCACATCAAGACCATCGGGCTCTGGCGCAACAAGGCCAAGAACGTCATCGCGCTCAGCCGGGCTTTGATCGATCAGCACAACGGCGAAGTTCCGCGCGCGCGTGAGGCGCTGGAAGCGTTACCGGGCGTTGGCCGCAAGACCGCCAACGTGGTGCTGATGGAAATCTTCGGCGAAGGCACGATCGCCGTCGACACGCATGTGTTCCGCGTCGCCAACCGCACTGGACTTGCCGACGGCAAAACGCCCGCCGAGGTCGAATCGCAACTGATGCGTATCACGCCGAAGCACTATCTGCATGGCGCCCATCATTGGCTGATCCTGCATGGGCGCTACACGTGCCTGGCGCGCAAGCCGGAATGCCCGCGCTGCGTCATCGCCGATCTCTGCCTCTATCAGCCCAAGACGCGGGCGATAGCGTCGACAAAAGCCCGCGCACCCTCAGGCGCGAAGTCCAAGAAGAGATAGGGCTCGATCGCCTCGATCTCGATCACGCGCCAAGCGCCATCATCCCCAAGCACAAGATCGATGCGCACATAGAGCAGATCCTTCGGCGCGCGCGCCCGCGCCGCTTCCGCCGCCTCCATTGCCGCGGGCGGCGGCGCTTCTGCAATGAAGCGGGTTTTGCCGGGCACGTTCGCCAGCCAATCGCCGCTTCGCGGCACCTTGCGGATCGCATGCGAAAAGACGCCGCCGAACCAGAACAGCGAGCGCTCCCCTTCCGTCTCGATGGCGCGCAAATAGGGCTGGATCATCGCCGCGCCCAGCGGGCCGTCGATCAGATCGACCTCGCTCCAGGCATTGCGCTTCAGCCGCACCGTTCGAATCGAACCCGCGCCAACCTGCGGCTTCACCACGATCTCGGAAGCATCCAGCGCATCAAACGCCTGCGCCACCGTGCGTGCATCGGCCCGATCGGCCCAGACCGTCTCAATAGCAGAGGGGCCAAGCTCCTTGAGGTAGGTCTTGCGCGCGTTCCAATGCACGACGCTGGACGGGTTGAAAATCGGAAGCCCTGCCCGTTCGTGGGATTCAAGCGTCGCCAGAAATTCATCGGCGCGGCTTGTGTAATCCCAGCACGTGCGAATGATCGCGGCGGCGTAGCCGCGCTGAGGCAGCGATGGGTCATCCCAATACTCGATGACGAATTCGATGCCGCGCTTCGCACCCTCGGCGACGATGAGCTTGTGATCCGGGATCTCGGCGTCCGGCAATTGGCCGGCAGCCAGAGGCGCGCCACGATACGAGCGGCCGTTGAGGTACGCGACCTTCACCATCACGAACGCCTAGCGCTCGCCTCCGCGGCGCACTGGTCCAGGCTTGGCGCCGGCGCTTCGCCGCTGCGCGCGCTCGGATGCGCTTCCGCCAAGCGCATGTCGCTGCCGCCGTTTGCGGCAAACAACAACAATAACGCGCAGGTCTCCAGCCGGTAGGTGAGCGCCGCGCCCGCCCCCTCCTGGCGGACGATGTCGGCGCGGCCGAAGGCGCGCTCGATCTCGGCGCGCGTCGGCGCGGAGATGCTCGCGGTGCTGCGCCGGCGCGGGCCCGACGGCGAGGGCGAGTGGCGCTCGGCCGACGGCCTGTGCTGGCTCGGTCACCGGCGCCTGGCGATCATCGACCTGCACACCGGCGAGCAGCCGATGGGCAACGAGGACGGCACGGTCTGGACCGTCTTCAACGGCGAGATCTACAACCACCGCGGGCTGCGCGCCGAGCTCGAGGCGCTGGGCCACCGCTTCAGGTCGCGCAGCGACACCGAGGTGCTGGTCCACGGCTACGAGCAGTGGGGGCTGGAAGGGTTGACGAAGCGCCTGCAGGGCATCTTCGCCTTCGCGCTGTACGATGCGCGCAGCCACACGCTGTCGCTGGCGCGCGATCCTCTGGGCGTCAAGCCGCTGTACTGGTGGACCGACGGCGCCGCGTTGCTGTTTGCGAGCGAGATCAAGTCCCTGCTGCGCCATCCGCTGCTGCGCACGCGCAAGGTCAATCGCGCGGGCGTGGCCCAGGTCCTCGTCACGCGCTACGTCTCGCGCCCGGCGACGATGTTCGAGGGCGTCTCGCGCCTGCCCGAGGGCTGCTGCATGCGGATCGCCGTGCACGACGCGTTTCCGCCGCGGCCGCTGCGCTACTGGGACGTGCGCTTCCGCGCCGAACCGATCAGCCTCGAGGCGGCGACGGAGCAGCTCGACGCCCAGCTGCGGCGCACCGTGGAGATGCAGCTGATGTCGGACGTGCCGCTGGGCGTGCAGCTCTCCGGCGGCGTCGACAGCAGCATGGTGGTGGCGATCATGGAGAGCCTGCGCCGCGAGCGCGGCGATCCGGCGCCGCTGAAGACCTTCTCGGTCGGCTTCGACGTCGCCGAGTTCAGCGAGCTCGGCCACGCGCGCAAGGTCGCCGAGCGCTACCCGACGATCCAGTTCGACGACCGCATCGTCGACAACATGTGCATGCAGCTCGTGCAGAACCCGCAGGACTACGACGTGCTCGTGCTGCCGAAC
>LWDN01000043.1 GCA_002083515.1 Proteobacteria bacterium HN_bin10 | reverse complement strand
GCCGGCTGGAAGCCGGCGGTCCTTAGAGCCACGCACCGCGCGAAGCGAATGCTTCGCCGCGGGCGCCGGCGCATGTGCGCTTTCAGGCGGGCCCTGGCGCTCATCACCAACCGCGCTAAGGAGAGCGTCATGGCTCATCGCTGCCGCCTCTATCTGATCACGCCGCCCCGCCTCGACTTGGCGCACTTCTCGCGCGCGCTCGAGGACGCGTTGGCCGGCGGCGATGTCGCCTGCGTGCAGCTGCGGCTGAAGGAGGCGAGCGACGCCGCCGTGCTGCAGGCGGGCGCCGCGCTGAAGCCCGTCGTGCAGAACGCCGGTGCCGCCTTCATCGTCAACGACCGCCCCGACCTGGCGGCGCAGCTTGGCGCCGACGGCGTCCATGTCGGCCAAAGCGACGCAAGCTATGGCGAAGCGCGGCGCCTGCTCGGCGCCGACCGCATCGTCGGCGTCACCTGCCACAACTCGCGCGATCTCGCCTACGAGGCCGCTGAAGCCGGCGCGGACTATGTCGCGTTCGGGGCCTTCTATCCCACCGAAACCAAGGCCCCCGCGCATTGGGCCGATCCGGAAATCCTGGAAATCTGGCAGCAAACCATGGAGACGCCCTGTGTCGCCATCGGCGGCATCACGATCGACAACGCCGAACCGCTGGTGCGCGCCGGCGCCGATTTCCTGGCGGTTTCAGCCGGCGTATGGACGCACCCGGCGGGACCGCGCGCGGCGGTCGCCGCGTTCAATGCGCTATTTGATCGGCGCGATTCCCATCCCGCGGGTCGCATGTGACGCAGGGTTCGAAGGCAAGCCCCCGCCCCACTGCAAAAGTCTTGTCGCGCACCGGGCGTAGGCGCAGGGTCGCCGGCGCCATGACCGCCCCGCCCACCATCCTGCAGCTGACGCCGCTCAATCCCGACTTCCGCGACGATCCGCACGCGCTCTACCGCCGCCTGCGCGAAGCGCACCCGGTCTATCGCGATGAAATGGCGGGCTCGACAATCGTCACCCGCTACAAGCTGGCGCGCGAAACCTTGAACGATCGCACCATGTTGCGCGGGCCGGACAAGGTCGACCCGCCGGGACCGTTCACGCAGCGCCTCGTGGAGAATTTCGAGCGCGACCCTGAAACCGGCGAACTGCGCTCTTTCTCTATCCTGCTGATGGACGAGCCGCATCATTCACGGGTGCGGCCGCCGATCGCCAAGGCGCTCTACGCGCGCGCCGCCAAGTGCAAGCCTCTGGTGGACGCGATCGTCGATGAAAAACTCGACGCCGTTTCCGCAAAGGGCGGCTTCGATGTGCTGAGCGAATTCGCGATTCCCATTCCGATCGACGTCATCGGCGCCATTCTCGGCGTCGACATCGGGCGGCGCGCCGAGTTCCGCGACTGGTCCGAGGGCGTGATCCAGGTGCTGAACCCGTTCCGCACCGCCGAACAGAGCGCCTATCTCGAACGTTCGGGCGAAGCCATCCGCGCCTATTTCGAGGCCCAGATCGCGGCGCGGCGCGCGCACCCGCAAGACGATCTGATCACCGACGTGGTGCAGCTTCAGGCCGAAGGCGCCGATCTCCGCGACGCCGAGATCGTCTCCAATCTGATCGGGCTCTTGGTGGGCGGCAACCTCACCACCAGCGATCTCATCGGCAATGGAATCTACGCACTGCTGACGCACCCGAGCGAACGCGCCAAGCTCAAGGCCGATCCGTCGCTGATCAATCAAGCGGTCGAGGAAGTGCTGCGCTATGACGGGCCGGTCGACATCACCGCGCGGGTCACGCCGCGCGACATGGAGATCGGCGGCTGCCCATTGAAAGCGCGCCAATCGGTGATTTCGCTGCTGCGCGCCGCCAATCACGATCCCGAGGCGTTCGACGATCCGGACAGGTTCAACATCACCCGCAAGCCCGTCCCGCACATCGCTTTCGGCGGCGGCTCGCATATCTGCATCGGCGCGCCGTTGGCGCGCATCGAGGCGCAGGCGGCGATCTTGCGTTTGTTCCAACGCTTCCCAGATCTGCGCCTGGCGCGGCCCGACGGGAAACCGGAGCGGCGCACGCTGCCCTTCTTCAATGGCCTCCAGCGTCTGGATGTGTTGATCTGACTTATCGGCCCAGCGCTTCGATGACGAGCGCAGCGGCGGCGGCGCCTGAATGCTGCTGCTGGCCGGTGATCAGGTTCCCGTCACGCACCGCGAACGGCTTGAACCGCTCATGCACGATGAAGTTAGTGTTCTCGATTCTGCGCGCCTCGTCCTCAATCCAGAACGGCTGAATCTTCTTGCCCACGAAACTGTCGGCGAACGCCTCTTCCGAATTGGCGAACCCGGTCCAGGTCTTGTTCTTGACCAGCAGATCGCCGTTCGACAGCCGCGCCTTCAGCAGCACGCAGGTGGCGTGGCACACGAGCGCTGTGATCTTGCCCATCTCGTAGGCGCGCGCGACGAACGCGTGCAGCGCCGCGTCGTCGATCATGGTGACCATGGGCGACTGGCCGCCCGCCACGAAGATTGCGTCGTAGCCGGCAAGGTCCGCCTTCGCGATCGGCGGCGTTCCTTTCAGCAGCGCCGCGTGCGCGGGCGACCTTTTGAACCCGAGAGACAGAACGTCTTGCGCCGAATATCCGCTCGCATCCTCGGGATCGGAATAGCCGTCGGCCTGAAGATCGCCGCCGCTGGGCGAGGCAATGTCGACGGCATAGCCCGCCTCCTTGAAGGCCCAATAAGGGTGCGTCAGCTCCGCCCACCAGAATCCGATCGGCCAGCCGGTGGTCGGCGAAGTTGCCGGATTGGCGGCAATCATCAGCACGCGGCGCGTTGAGGTGGAAGGTTCCGACACTTTGGTCTCCGTATTTGACGCCAACGGCCGGGGCCGCCGGCCAAAGACAAATTGCAACAGGCTCACGCGCTGCGCCTCACGACGCTGAAGGCCGGCGCGAACTCCTGTGACCCGCACCCTAGTTTCGCCCTCACTTTCCGCCTATTGAAAATGCCTTATGGCAGATATTCGCCTTACGAAACTCCGGCGCCTCGACATGACCACCCTGCTGGTGTTCGAACGCCTGCTCGCTCACCGCAAGGCCAGCGCCGTTGCGGCTGAACTTGGGTTGACGCCGCCGGGCGTCAGCCATGCGCTGAAGCGTCTGCGCGACGTGTTTGAGGACGATTTGTTCCTGCGCCGTCCGCACGGGCTCGAACCGACGGCGTTCGCCCTGGCTCTGGCGCCGCGGGTGCAGCGCGCGATCGAGGAATTGCGCGATGGTCTTTCGCCGCCGGCGGCGTTCGATCCCTCGACCGCAGAAGCGCTGGTCCGCATCGGCGCGTTCGACTACGAACTCGCGACGCTGCTGCCGCGGCTGGTCGGCGTCGCCTCGAGGCAGGCGCCCGGGATTCGCATTGTGGCGCGCGCCATCGGACGGGACGAAGCGCTGGCGGCGTTGGCGGCGAGCGAACTCGATCTCGCCATCGGCTTTTTCTGGCGCACGCCGGAAACGACCTTGCTCACGGAACTCTACCGAGAAGATTACGTTGCGGTCGCGCGCGGTCGCGACGCCATTGCACGCAAACCGCTGACCCTGGCGCGCTATTGCGCGGCCCCGCACGTGCTCGTTTCACCCTCGGGCGAACTGAGCGGCATTGTCGACGATGTTCTGCGTCAGAATGGCAGGTCCAGGCGTGTCATTGCGGCGACGCCGCTGTTTCTGCCCGCGCTCGCCATGGTGCGCGAGACCGGCGCGATCGCCACCGTGCCCAGCCGGCTGGCCAAACGGTTTGCGGGCGCCTTCGGATTGAGCATTCTCAAACTGCCGTTCGAGGTGCGCCCGTTCCAGGTCTCGCTGGCGCGCCATCGCCGCAACGCGCGCAGCGCCATGCATGATTGGCTCGCGCAGACCTTGCTTGGCATTGCAGCGGCGTGAGTGATTGGATGTTCTTCGGCGTTGGCGTACACTCCCGGCCATGACGCCCCCGCCCTGGACGATTTCGCACTGGTTCAACGCGCCGGCGCCGGTGACGCTCGAAAGCCTGCGGGGCCGCGCAGTGCTGGCGGTGGCGTTTCAGATGCTTTGCCCAGGCTGCGTCAGCCAGGGTCTGCCGCAAGCGCAGAAGGCGCGCGCCACGTTTCGCGAGGACGATCTGGCCGTGATCGGTCTGCACACGGTGTTCGAGCACCATGAGGCGCAAGGATCGGTCGCGGCGCTGGGGGCGTTTTTGCACGAGTATCGGATCAAGTTTCCTGTCGGCATCGATGCGCAAGAGGGCGGCATGCCGGTGACAATGCGCGCGTATGGCATGCGCGGCACGCCGACGACGCTGCTCTACGATCGCGCCGGCAATCTCCGCATGCATCAATTCGGCCATGTCGAGGACATGGCGCTGGGCGCTTCGATCGTGGCGGCGATGGCCAGCGATGCGCCGATCGATGCTGGCGCGGCATCAACGGGCGGCGTTTGCGGCCCCGACGGGTGCGAGCCTTAGGTAGATTTGCGCGCCACAAGAAACGCACGCGGGTCCTTGCGCTTGGCGCCGTGGCGCGCGCGTTCGACAATCTCGAAGCCGGCCGCCGCGATCTCTTGTTCGAGTTGGGCGCCCCTGAACACGCCGACATGGGGCGCCTTGCCGACCGCCTGCATCAAGGGAATGGCGAGCTTCAGCAGCGGGTTCATCTCGCCAATGCACGGTGTCTTCGAGATGAACACGCCGCCCGGCTTCAGCAGCCGGCGTACGCCGGCGAGCGCGGCCTGCCGGTCGTTGATCAGGTGCAGAACGTTGAAGCCCAACGCCACGTCGAAGCTCCCGTCCGGCCAAGACGGCGACCCCAGCGTGGAGACGGCGAACTCAATATTGGTGCACGATTCCGCCGCCGCCTTCTCGCGCGCGATGGCGATCATCTCGCTGGAAAGATCGGTCGCCACGATGCGCGCCGCCGAGGGCGCGAGCTTGAGCGCGGTCGTGCCGGTGCCGCAGCCGAATTCGAACACTGTGTGCTCGGGCTTCAGGTAGCCGCGCGTGGCTTCAAGCGTGCGTTCGTAACCGACCATATCGGAGATCGGACTGGCCGCGTACTTGCGCGCGAGGCGATCCCAGAAGCGCGGGTTGTTGTCAGTGGCGGGCATGTTTCCTCAGTATTGTAAAGCGCTGAAGCGGCGGTGCCGCCAAAGATGTCAAGGCCAATTGAGTGCGGTGTGAACAATGCGAAAGATGAAAAGCAGATCGCCGTGAATCTCGTAGACAATGATGTGGCGCGTCTTGGCTACACTCTTCTCGCGCGTGCCGGAGACACGGCCTGGGCGACCGGTGTCGTAGCGCGCGAGTTTTGCAGCCGAAGCTTCGATACGCGCGACAATGGTGTCGCCGACACGGTGGTCGCTTCCGGCGTGATATTCAGCGATGCCATCGAGATCGGCACGGGCGGCGCTGGTCCAGACGATTCGCTTCACGGCTTGGCGTCGTGCGCTTTCGCTAGGATCGCGCGTGCGCCGGCCATCACCTCTTCATGACTGTAGAGCCTAGCCGCGCCAGCGGCGATCTCGTGGCGTTGCCGCTCAATCGAGACACGCAACTCCTCGTCGGTGATGCTCAATGGAGGCCAGGGCTCGCCGTCGCTTGAGGCCATCAATTCGGCGACGAGCTCGGCGGCATACTGCTCCGGCGTTACGCCCTCTTCCCGCGCGCGCTCGGCCAGCTGGCGCGCGGTGTGTTCATCGAGCCTAATGGTGATGGAGCCGTCGTCTGGCATGAGCGGAATATAGCACGGTTTAAGCGTGGATACAAATCGCACCGCTTGAATAACTAAGTCAGGTCGCCACCTTACACAGACGTTGTCTTATCGGTGAAACAAGCCCACATGAGCGACCCTACATTCAAACCTCACGGCGCTATCTGACAGGCTGTTCGCCGAACGGCGACATCTCCCACTAGCTGGCAAGATTAGGAGCGCCCGAGATTTGCACTCGCTAGGTGCCGACCTTACAATGGCGCCTGAATGCCTCGATGCCCTTGAGAAATTTCTCGCCGCGAGAAGCGATAATTTTAATCAAGTCATTACCGAAGCAGCGTTGCTGAGCAGCGCAATTCTTCCTGACGTCCGAGGCACCAACACAGCCTCACGCGAGCGGCGCAAATTCGATCTCTTGTCAAAATTTGGCGACGAACAGAAAGCGATCCACAAGGAACTATGCGACCTTCGAAACAAAGCTATCGCACACTTTGGCTCGGGAGGCTGCTATCAGGGCGAGTGGCAAATCGAGCAAGTCATCCTCCAATGTAGGGGTGAAGAGGCAAAGGTTGGTGTCGTGACTCGCCGGAAAACAATCGACAAAGACCTCGTCAAGCGAGCGAGAGCACAGATCGAGTTCTCCCATGCGCTTTTAAGGGCGGCGGCGCTCCAAAGAATTGCCGATGTAACAGAAGAGCTCAAACGGGCCTCAGACGTCGATCCAAACCTCCTCGATGAGATCGAACGACATCCACTCAATTTGAGCGTCTTCTTGACCTCCCCCACGCGGCGGAGGCAGCGCTGAGAGCCTTCGATCAGGGCGAACTATATGCGAAAGGAAGCACTCGACACGGCTAGCCGGCCGACCTACCCCTCCCCGAACAAGGCTCCCGTTTCCGGCGGCTTGTTGGGCGGCTTCTTGCCCAGCCGCTCGTACGCCTTCGGCGCGGCGACGCGGCCGCGCGGGGTGCGCATGACGAAGCCTTGCTGCATCAGGTAGGGCTCGATCACGTCTTCGATCGCATCGCGCGCCTCGGCCAGCGCCGCCGCCAGCGTGTCGACGCCGACCGGCCCGCCTGAATAGGTTTCCACCAGCGCCTGCAAGTAGCGCCGGTCGAGCATGTCGAGCCCGTCGCTATCGACGTCGAGGCGCTTCAGCGCCGTGTCGGCAAGCTTGGCGTCAATGGTTGCATCGTCAGCGTCAGCGAAATCGCGCACGCGCCGCAGCAGGCGCACGGCGACGCGCGGCGTGCCGCGCGCCCGCTTGGCGATTTCGAGCGCGCCTTCGGTGGTGATCGGCATGCCGAGCTTGGCGCTCGCGCGCGTGACGATGCCGAGCAATTCGTCGGGGCCGTAGAAATCGAGACGCACTGGAATCCCGAAGCGGTCGCGCAGTGGCGTGCCGAGGAGCCCTGCGCGCGTCGTCGCGCCGACAAGCGTGAACGGGGCCAGATCGATGCGCACGCTGCGCGCCGACGGCCCTTCGCCAATGATGATGTCGAGGTGATAGTCCTCCATCGCCGGGTAGAGGATTTCCTCAACCTGCGGCGCGAGGCGATGAATCTCGTCGATGAACAGCACGTCGCGCGGTTCGAGATTGGTCAGCAAAGCGGCGAGATCGCCGGCGCGCGCGATCACCGGGCCGCTGGTGGAGCGAAACCCGACACCAAGCTCGCGGGCGATGATTTGCGCCAGCGTGGTCTTGCCCAAGCCCGGCGGGCCGAACAGCAAGACATGGTCCATGGCGTCGCCGCGATTGCGCGCGGCTTCGACGAAGACTTTGAGGTTCGCCTTGGCGTGCGGCTGGCCGACGAACTCGTCGAAACCCTGGGGCCTGAGCGCCCGGTCCGCCCCCTCTCCGGGCATGCGGTTCGGGCTGGTGATGCGTTCTGCAGGCTCGGCCATGGCCTCGGCTTTAACGCGATTCGGGTTCCTAAATCGTTCCGCCGAAACGGGGCTCATCGCGGCCCGATCAGATTTCCGAGCATCACCTGCGCCGCCGCCTTGAAGCTCGCGAGCCCGCCATGGGCTTTAGCCACGAGCATTGCGCCTTCCAGCGCCGACACCAAAGCCGACGCCGTCGCCTTCGGATCGCCGGCATAGCTGAGTTCGCCGCTGGCGCGTCCGGCGGTGAGCAGTGCGGTGACCCAAGCTTCGTTCTTTGCGAAGAAGTCACCGAGCCTCTCGCGCATCGCCACCGGCAGCGTCTCGTACTCGGAGGCCAGCATCCCGCACAGGCACATGCGGTTGGCGGCGACCACGTCCTCATAGATTTGTACGTAGGCGCGCAGCCGATCGGAGGCTGCCGATGCGCGCGCCTCAATGTCCGCCAACGCCTCCAGAAACCGGCTCGTGTAGCGCTCGATCAGGCGCGCGCCGAGATCGGCCTTGGCCGGAAAGTGGTAGTGCACGCTGGCGGTGGTCAGGCTGAGCTCGCCCGCCACGTCGGCATAGCTGAAGCCATGGTAGCCCACGGTCTGGGCGCGCCGCTCGGCCGCGTCCAAAATCTGCTCCGCCGTATCCGCCGCCAAACGCGCCGCCATTGGGGCTTAATCCTCGTTTTCCCGGGCTCGGTTATTCGAACTTAACGTCTGTGGCGACTCACTTACTAGTAAGTAGTTTAGTGTAACGGCAGGCCCAGAGACAAAGTCCGGTCCCGGAGGTCCCAACCCGTGCTCAAGCCGATCAAGACCGCCGCGGACGAGCGGCAGGAAGCGCTGGACGAGCTGGCCCGCGATATGATCGAGGCGTCGCGGACGCTTGAATTGCTGGCGAGCCGCGCGGCCGAGCAGCTGGAATCGACATTCTTCGAATACGCTAGGCAAATCCGCGAGCGCGCCGAGGCGCAACTTTCAGCGACCGAACGAGCCGATTTGAAGCTCGACAGCTAGCGACTGACTTCCTTTAACGCCGCGCGAATGAGTTCAGGCGCAGGCGCGTCGGCTTCGAACTGCTTCGCCGCCGAGGCGACCGCGCGCGCCGCGCTCGACTGATCGATGCCGAGATTGACCAGCGCGGAAACCGCTTCGGCGCGCGCGCCGTTCGCGGCAGGCGCGCCGGCGGACGCCGCGCGCGGCGGCGCGCCCAAACCGATGAAGCCCTTCGGACCGCCCTTGCCAGTAAGCTCGGTGGCAAGGCGCGCGGCCAATTTTGGACCCACACCATTCGCGCGCGCGAAGGCAGCCTTGTCTTGCAGCGCAATTGCATCTGTCAGCGCTTCGGGCGGCATGGCGTCGAGGATGCCGAGCGCCACCTTGGCGCCGACGCCCGGAATGGTTTGCAAATGCGCGAACCAAGCGCGCTCCTCTTCGGAAGCAAAGCCGAAGAGCCTGATGGCGTCCTCGCGCACATGCGTCTCAACATAGACGCGCGCTGGCGCGCCAACCTGAAGGCGCGCCAAGGTGCGCCCGCCTGCCTGCACGACGTAGCCGACCCCGCCCACCTCAATCAGGGCGGTATCTTCCCCGACGGCAGCGACCACCCCGCTCAACGAACCGATCATCCCTGGAACTCCGCCGCCATCATCGTGAGATTCGCCAGCCGACTGAAAGCTGCGCGCAATGTGAACATCCCATGATTGAGAGATGGCGGCGCGTTCATGTTCGTGGTAGCAAATCATTGCGAGGACTGCTGTTTTTGCGAGCCATTCGCAAGACTGCCAGAGGACAGGGGATTGCATGTCGGACGAAAAAAAGCGGCTTAACCGGCGTTCGTTCTTGGGACGCGTTGCCGGCGGCGCAGCGCTCGCTGGCGGTGCGGCGGCGCTCGTCAGTGGCGGCGAGGCGGCGGCGCAAGTGACCGATCAGGACCCGACGGACGCGCCCGGCCGCGGACGCGGCACCGGCATCACCGATCGCGACCCGACCGATGCTTCAGGCAACGGCCGTGGCTCGGCGACCGACACCGATCCGAGCGATCCGATCGGCGGCGGCCGCGCCCGCACCGGCCTGACCGACACCGATCAGGGCGGCAACGCGGACGCCCAGGGCAATGGCCGCGGCGCAACGCGCAGGTCCCAGACCGGTCTCACTGACAACGACAGTGGCCCGGCTGCAGATGCCGGCGGCTTCGGACGCGGCGCCCGCCGCAACTGGTAAGCCAGTTCAATGTCGCACGAGCCGTGGCTCGTCGATCCGGTCGGCTACCTCATTGGCGCCGGCCGGGAAGACGATTTCTTCGCGCGCGTCTATGAACGCGAAGCGCTGGTGGCGCATCACAACGCGCCGCAGCGCTTTGCGGGACTTTTGTCGCTGGACATCGTCGACCGCATCGTCACCACGCTCGATCTGCGCGAGGGCCAGCTCAGCATGGCTGACGCCTCGCGTCAGCTATCGAGTTCCGAATACATCGATGCGGCAAATTACGTCGATCGCGGCGCCGTGGCGGACTTGTTCCGGCGCGGCGCCACGATCATCCTCAATCAGGCGCATCAGTTCGATCCAGCGTTGGCGCGTCTTTGCCGCGGGCTGGAGCACGTATTTTCCTCGCACGTGCAGACCAACATCTATCTGACCCCGCCGAACGCGCAGGGCTTCCGCACCCATTACGACAATCACGATGTCATCGTCATTCAGGTCGAAGGCGAGAAAGCGTGGCGGCTCTATGACATGCCGGTCGCCATCCCCTATCGCGGCGAAGGCTTTGAGTCAGGGCGTCACCCGACCGGCGAACTGCGCCAGGAATTCGTGCTGAAGGCCGGCGATTGCGCTTACGTGCCGCGCGGTCTCATGCACGATGCGCGCACCTCCGGCGACAAGCCGTCTTTGCACATCACTATCGGCTTGATCACACGCACCTGGGCGGACCTGATGTTGGAAGCGGTGTCGGAAGCGGCGCTGCGCTCGCCGGAGTTGCGCCGCAGCTTGCCCGCCGGTTTCGCGCGGGCGGACTTCGACCGCGCCGCCGCGCGCACGCATCTCACGAAGCTCGCCGAGCAATTGGCGCGCGACGTGCAACTCGATCCGGCGCTCGATCTCACCATCGACAATTTCATCCGCTCGCGCGCCGCCAACAATCGCTTCAGCGTGCGCGACGCCGGCCAAGCCCTCGCTCCGGGCGACCGTTTCGCGCTACAACCGCGCGCGCCGTTCCGGATCGCCGAGGACGGCGACAATGTCGTCGTCATCGCGCCAGGCGGCGAATTGACGTTCGCGGCGACCGAACGCGCGGCGGTCGAGCGCGCGCTTGGCGGCGAAGCGTTCGCACTGGCCGATCTCGCCAGCGACAAGGCTGACGCCATCGTGGCCACGATGCTGGCCTACGGCTTGGTGGCGCGGATCTAGGTCAACGCCGGACCGGCTGCGGTCCGTCTCCTGAATCCGCCGTGGGCGGCGTGGCAAAGCGCAACCCCTAACGCATCGGCCGCATCGGCGCTGACGGGGCCGGCCGCGGGCAACAGACGTTGCACCATGAAGCTGATCTGCGTCTTGTCGGCGGCGCCGGAGCCGACAATGGCTTTCTTGATCGTCGCCGGCGCGTATTCCGCCACGGCGATGCCGCCACGCGCCGCCGCCGCCAGCGCCACGCCGCGCGCCTGGCCAAGCGCCAAAGCGGCGCGCGCGTTGGAATTGACGAACGTCTCTTCGACCGCCGCCTCGTGGGGCCGGTGCTTTTCGATCACCTCGCACAAGCCCTCGAACAACTGGTGCAGGCGCGAGGCAAGTTGCTGCTGCGCGAGCGGCTTGATCACACCGTGGGCGACGTGGCTAAGGCGCGATCCCTCGCTCAGAACCAGACCCCAGCCGCAGCGATTGAGGCCCGGATCGACGCCGAGGATGAGGATAGACATGGGCTCAAGCCCTGCGCCCAATCTCTTGCCAAAGCCCTAACCCGCCGCCAGCATGCGCCGAAACGAGCGGGGAATTTCATGGCTTCGCGACTTCAAGCGCTGGTGTTCAGCACATTGCTTTTGTGCGGGTTGGCGGGCGCAGCCCAGGCGCAGGCGCCCGGCGAAGCGCAGCGTGCGCAGGCGCGCGAGATTCTCCGCCGCGTGGTCGAGATGGATACCTCGGTCGAGGGCCGGCGGGTGCCGGAGATGGCGAACTACCTGGCCGACCAATTCCGCGCCGGCGGCTTTCCCGCGGGCGATGTCCACGTCGTCCCCTATCAGGACACCGCGGCCTTGGTCGTGCGCTATCGCGGCAACGGCAGCGGCGGCCGGCCTATTCTGCTGATCGCGCACATGGATGTGGTCACCGCGCGTCGCGAGGATTGGGAGCGCGATCCTTTCAGTTTCGTCGAAGAGAACGGCTTCTTCTTCGGCCGCGGCGTCTATGACAACAAGGCTGGGCTGGTGGCGCTGGTCTCGACCTTCCTGCAATTGAAGGCCGAAGGCTACACGCCCTCGCGCGACCTTATCATCGCGTTCAGCGGCGATGAAGAAACCTCGGGCGCGACGGTGCGCGACCTGCTCGCCAACCATCGTGCGCTCATCGACGCCGAGTTCGCACTCAATGCCGACGCCGGCCAAGGCACGCTCGACGAAGCGACGAACGCTGCAACCGCATACAGCATGCAAACGGCCGAAAAGAGCTACGCCAGCTATACGCTGACAGCGCGCAATCCGGGCGGACACTCATCGCAGCCGCGCGCGGATAACGCCATCTTCGACATCGCCGACGCCATTGCGCGCGTGCGCGCCTATCAGTTCCGGGTGATGTGGAACGACACCACGATTTCGTCGTTCCGCGCCAACGGCCCGCGCGTCGGCGGCGAGATCGGCCAGGCGATGACCCGTTTCGCGCAGAACCCGGGCGATCGTCGCGCGGCGCGGATTCTGTCGGCGAGCCCGTTCGCTGTCGGTCAGATTCGCACCACCTGCGTGCCGACCATGCTGTCCGGCGGCCATGCTGACAATGCGCTGCCGCAGCGCGCGACGGTCACCGTCAATTGCCGCATCTTCCCCGGCGTGTCGGTCGAGGAAATACGCACGGAACTGCAGGGCGTCGTCGGCGAGAGCGTCGAGGTGGCGCCGCTCGACACGTACTATTCGAGCGACGCGTCGGCGCTGCGGCCTGACGTATTGGCCGCCGTGACCGCGGCAGTCCGCGCCAACTATCCAAACGTCGAGGTCGTGCCGGCAATGTCGGCCGGCGCGACGGACGGCGTGTTCTACCGCGCCGCCGGCATCCCGACTTATGGCGTCGATGGGCTCTTCATCCGCGACAGCGACGATTTCAGCCACGGCCTGAACGAACGCGTTCCGGTGCAGTCATTCTACGACAACCTCACGCACTGGCGGGTGCTGATCACGGCGCTGGCAGGAGCGCCGCCGGGACCTTGACGCGGCGCGCGCCCCGTCTTACCTTGGTCTTACCGTGTCCAAGTCGCAAACCATCGTATCCACCAAAGGCCAGGTCATCCTGCCCAAGGCCGTCCGCGATCGTCGCAAGTGGGGGGAAGGCACGCGACTGACCGTCGAGGAGACGGAGGACGGCGTGCTCCTCAAGGAGGCAAAGGTCATCGCACCGACCAAACCGGGCGCGGCGTTCGGCATGCTGAGGCACAAGGGCAAGCCGAAGACCATCGAACAGATGGATAGGGCCGTCTTGGATGAAGCGCGGCGGCGACATGCGCGCAATCGATACTAACGTCGTCGTCCGGTACCTGACGGCCGACGACGCGCGCCAAGCCAAGCGTGCCGCAGCCATCATCGATGGCGGACCCGTGTTCATCGCCACGACCGTGTTGCTTGAAACCGAGTGGGTGCTGCGCGCCTTGTATCAGCTCGCGCCGACCGAAATCTTCGCGAGCTTGCGCACGCTCGCCGGTCAACCCACCGTGAGTCTCGAACAGCCAAGCATCGTCAGCACGGCGCTATCATGGGCCGAGCGCGGCGTTGATTTCGCGGACGCGCTCCATCTTGCGGCTTCGGATCAGTGCGCGGCGTTCGTCAGCTTCGACAAGTCCTTGGTCAAGACAGCCAAGACCGTAACCGGAATCGTCGTGCAAGAACCTTAAGCCGTCGCGGCTTCCGTGCCGTGACAATACTTAAACTTCTTGCCGGACCCGCACGGGCACGGGGCGTTGCGGCTGACCTTGCCCCACGTGCCCGGATCCTGCCGATCGAAGCCATCGGGCGCCAGCGGCGGGGCATCCCGCGGCGGCGGCGCCATTTCGTTTTCGCCGGTATCCGGGTTTTGGTGGATTTCGTAGGTCTGCGTCGGCGCCCGCGGCGCCAGCGCCGCTTCGTCGGCCTGGCCGACTTGCAGCCTGAGCAACATGCGCGTGATCGTCGTGCGTAGATCGAGCAACATCCGCTCGAACAAGGTGAAGGCTTCGGTCTTGAACTCGTTCAACGGATCGCGTTGGGCGTAGCCGCGCAGGTGAATGACGCTGCGCAGGTGATCGAGGAACGAGAGGTGCTCGCGCCAGCGCATATCGACGACGCTGAGCAACACTTGCTTTTCAACCGCGCGCAAGCGTTCCGGCCCGAGCATCGCGGCCTTCTGCGCATAAGCCTGATCGACTTCGCGCGTCAGCCGCTCGATGATCTCCTGCTGGGCGATGCCCTCTTCCGCCGCCCAGGCGTCGACCGGCGACCGGAAACCGAAAATTTCCTCGGCCTCGACCATCAGCTCCGGCGTGTTCCATTGCTCGGGATAGGCCTTCTCCGGCATGTGACGCCAGACCAGCTTCTCGACCACGTCATGGCGCATGTCGCGCACGATCGGCGCGACATCGGCAGTGCGCATGAATTCGATGCGCTGCTCGAAGATGGCCTTGCGCTGATCGTTGATGACGTCATCGTACTTCAGCAGATTCTTGCGGATTTCGAAGTTGCGCTGCTCGACGCGCCGCTGCGACGTTTCCAACGCCTTGTTCATCCACGGGTGGACGATAGCCTCGCCCTCCTGGATGCCGAGGCCGCGCATGATCGCGTCGAGCCGTTCGGCGGCGAAAATGCGCAGCAGGTCGTCTTCGAGGCAGATGTAGAATTTGGACTTGCCGGGGTCGCCTTGGCGACCGGTGCGGCCGCGCAGCTGGTTGTCTATGCGCCGGCTTTCGTGGCGCTCGGTGCCGAGAACATAGAGGCCGCCTGCTTCGAGCGCGACGCGCTTCTTCTGTTCGACATCGACCGTAATTTGGCGTTTCAGCGTGGCGATCTGATCGGGCGTCTCGTCACCCTTCAACGCCGCTTTGAGGCGCATGTCGATGTTGCCGCCGAGCTGAATGTCGGTGCCGCGGCCGGCCATGTTGGTGGCGATGGTCACCGCGCCGGGCACGCCGGCCTGCGCGACGATCTGCGCTTCCTGTTCGTGGTAGCGCGCATTCAGCACCTGGTGCGGGATGCCGCGCTGCTTCAGCAGGTTCGAAAGGAATTCCGACTTCTCGATCGACACCGTGCCCACGAGGACCGGCTGCTGCTTGCGATGCGTTTCCTCGATATCGGCGATGACGGCTTTGTATTTCTCTTTCGCCGTCCGATAGACCTCGTCGTCGGAATCCTGGCGCTTCACGGGACGATTGGTCGGGATTTCGACCACGTCGAGTTTGTAGATATCGCCGAACTCCGCCGCCTCGGTTGAGGCCGTGCCAGTCATGCCGCCGAGCTTATCGTAGAGGCGGAAATAATTCTGGAACGTAATCGAAGCGAGCGTCTGGTTCTCCGGCTGGATCTGCACGCCTTCTTTGGCCTCGATCGCCTGGTGCAGGCCTTCCGATAAACGTCGGCCGTGCATCATGCGACCGGTGAATTCGTCGATCAGAACAACTTCGCTGTCTTTGACGATGTAGTCCTTATCGCGGGTGAACAGCTTGTGGGCGCGCAGCGCCTGATTGGCGTGATGCACGACCGTGATGTTCGACGGTTCGTAGAGCGAGCCTTGCAGCAGGCCTCGCTCGACCAGCATTTCCTCGATGCGCTCGGACCCCTCTTCAGTGAACACCACCGAACGCTGCTTCTCGTCATGCTCGAAATGCTCGGGCCGCAAGAGCGGAATGAGCGCGTCGATCGACTTGTAGAATTCGCTGCGATCCTCAGTCGGACCCGAGATGATCAGCGGCGTGCGCGCTTCATCGATCAGGATCGAATCCACTTCGTCGACGATGGCGTAACGGTGACCGCGCTGCACCATCTCGCCCAGCGAATACTTCATGTTGTCGCGAAGGTAGTCGAAGCCGAACTCGTTATTGGTGCCGTAGGTAACGTCGGCGGCGTAGGCTTGGCGGCGCTCGTTGTCGTAGAGGCCGTGCACGATCACGCCGACTGAAAGACCGAGGAAACGGTAGATCTGACCCATCCACTCGCTATCGCGCTTGGCCAGATAATCGTTCACCGTAATGACGTGAACGCCGCGGCTTTCGAGCGCGTTGAGATAAGTCGGCAGCGTTGCGACGAGCGTTTTGCCCTCGCCGGTGCGCATTTCGGCGATTTTGCCCTGGTGCAGAAAGATGCCGCCCATCAGCTGCACGTCGTAATGACGTTGGCCGAGCGTGCGCTTGGCCGCTTCGCGCACGGTGGCGAACGCCTCCGGCAAAACCTCGTCGATCTTGCCGCCGCGAGCCAAACGGTGACGATACTCGCTGGTCTTGTTGCGGAGGGCCTCGTCGGACAGCGCCTCGAAGGTCGGTTCGAGGGCGTTAATGCGCTGCACCATCGGCCGCAGCGCGCGCACTTTGCGTTCGTTGACGGAGCCGAAAATCTGCTTAGCGAGATTGAGCATTGGCGGGTTCTAACGGTTAAGGCGCCGCTTCGGCAGCGAGCGCGGGAAGGATCGTCCGGTGCTTTGAATTAATTGGCTTTTTACAGTCCCACCGACGCGCGCTCGCGTGCGAAAACACCCTCGACACGTGCGCTTGCGAGACTTAAGAGCGCCCCCTAGGCGTGTCAATGCGGCCCAGGGAACGCGGTTCCGGGCGCGACTTTTGCACAGGCCCAGACCAGGAAAGCAGAACGCATGGCCACGCTGAAGCGAGCCCTCCTCCCGGCGGCGATTTGCGCCGCAATCCTGACGCTCACGAGCTGCGGCCTCGGCCGCGATTCCAGCGGCGACAGCCAGGGCGGCGCCGATCCGATTGTCGCCGCCACCGTCAACGGGCGGCCGATCTACATCGAGGACGTGCGCGCCCACGCCGTGGCGCGCGGCTGGCTGCGCGAAACCGAGGATTTGGACGCCAATTCCGACGCCTTCTATCTGGCGCTCGAAGAACTGATCCAGATGCGCCTGTTTGCGATGGAAGCTGAAGCGCGCGGCATCGATCGACGCGCCGATGTGCGCCGCCAGGTCGAGAACGCGCGCGAACGCGTGCTGGCCGCCTCGATCTATGACGAGATCGATGCGCGCGCCACCGATCCCGAAGCGATCGAACGGCTTTATCGCGAGAATGCGAGCCGACTGGGCCAAGGCGAGGAAGTGCACCTCCGTCACATCGTGTTCCCAAGCCGGGAAGCCGCCGATCAGGCGAAAAGACGGCTGGATCAGGGCGAGCGATTTGAAGTGATCGCGTTCGAGCAGAACACCAGCGGCGACGGCGGCGATCTAGGCTTTGCCGCCCTTTCGGATTTGACCTCAGCCATGCGCCAAGAGGTCGAGAACACCAATATCGGCAATCTGATCGGACCGATTCAGCTCGAGAACGAGTGGCATATCTTCCAATTGCTCGACCGCCGCGCCCGCGGCGTGCAGAGCCTCGAAACCTTGCGCCCGCGCATCATCGATTGGCTGCGCTACCAGGAGGTGACGCAACTCGAAGAGCGCCTGGCGCGCGACGCGCGTATCGAGCGCCTGCGCCAGCCTGAGGAAGGCGTCGAGCCTGGCGGCGAAGTCACCGCACCGGAAGACGCCGAACCGGTGCGCCCGACGACGCCGCAACCCGACGCCAACGCGCCGCCCTTCCCGTTCCCGATGGGTCCGGGCGGCGTCACCGGGGGCAACCAGACGCCCAACCCCGCGCCGCAGGCACAAACTCCAGCACAACCGGCGCCGGCGCCCGCACAGCCAGCGCCGCAGGAAGCCGGCGGCACGCAATGAAGGCGCTTGCGGTATCGCCGCTCGCGCCCGGCGGCTTTCCCGACTTGCCGGAGATTGCGGGACTAGAGGCCGCCATCGGCCGCGCCGGTTTCTACAAGCACGAGCGGCCGGACCTGCTGTTGGTTCGCTGCGCCAAGGGGACCAGAGCGGCGGGCGTGTTCACTTCCAACGCCGTGGGTTCGGCGCCAACCGATTGGTGCAAGCAGGCGCTATCGGCCACACGCGGCGGCGCGCGCGGATTACTGGTCAATGCCGGCTGCGCCAATTCGTTCACCGGTCCCGCCGGCGATGCTGCCTGCAAGCGCTCGCTCGAAGCGGCGGCGGATAAGCTCGGCGTCGAAGCGCGTGAAATGCTGGCGGCGTCCACCGGCGTGATCGGCGTCGTGCTCGACGATGCGAAGATCGCGGCCGCGCTGCCGAAAATGGAGCTAGCGCCGGTCAATTGGCCAAAGGCCGCCGCGGCGATCATGACCACCGACACCTTCCCGAAAGGCGCAGGCGCGATCTGCAGAATCGGCGACGCCGAGGTACGCATCGCCGGCATCGCCAAAGGCTCGGGCATGATCGCGCCCGACATGGCGACCATGCTGGCCTTCGTGTTCACCGACGCGGCGCTCTCGGCCCCGATCCTCAAGACGATTCTGCGCCAAGAGACGGAGACAAGCTTCAATTCCATCACCGTCGATGGCGATCGCTCCACCAACGATTGCGTGCTGCTGTTCGCCACCGGCCAGGCCAATGTGCCGCCGATCTCCGACGCCAGCGACGAACGCCTCGCCGAATTCCGCGCCGCGCTCTCGCGGGTGCTGGCCGATCTCGCCATCCAGATCGTGCGCGATGGCGAAGGCGCGACCAAGCTCGTCACCGTGAGTGTCGAGGGCGCGGCCAACGACGCTTCGGCCAAGGCCATCGCCCGCACCATCTGCGAAAGCCCGCTGGTGAAAACCGCCATCGCCGGCGAAGACGCCAATTGGGGCCGCATCGTCATGGCCATCGGCCGCTCGGATCAACCGGTGAAGCGTGAGATGATTGGCGTGCGCTTTGGTTCGCTCATAGCCGCGCGAAATGGCATGATCGCCGAGGAGTACGACGAAGCGGCGATGAGCGCTTACATGAAGAACGCCGAACTGGAGATCGGCGTCGTCGTCGGCCCCGGCTCGGGCCGCGCCCGCATGTTCACCTGCGATCTGACCAAGCGCTATGTCGAAATCAACGGGGACTATCGGAGCTGACCCAGGCACATCGCTGACACTTGTGCGGGATCGGCGCGCGCCCATTTGAGGCGCGTCTTTGAGGAGATCCCGATGAAGCTTTATTACGTTCCTGGCGCCTGCTCGCTCGCGCCGCATATCATCATTCGCGAAGCCGGGCTCGACGCCGCCCTCGACCGGGTGACGTTCGGCAAGGAGCGGCTCACCGAGAGCGGACGCAACTTCTACGACATCAATCCGCAAGGCGCCGTGCCCGCACTCGAACTCGACAATGGCGAAGTGCTCACCGAAGCGCAGGTGCTGTTGCAATACCTCGCCGCGCAGGCGCCCAGCGCCAACCTCGCTCCGGTCACCGGCCATGAGCGCTGGCGGCTCCTGGAAACGCTGAACTTCATCGCCACCGAATTGCACAAAGGCATCTCGCCGCTGTTCAGGAAACCGAACGAAGAAGCTCAGCGCGCCATCGTCGACAACGCCGTCAACCGCCTGGCGCTGCTGGAACGCAAATTGGGCGACAAGGACTATTTGCTCGGCGGCTTCTCGATCGCCGACGCCTACGCCTTCGTCACGCTGAACTGGGCCCGGATGTTCTCGATTCCAGTCTCGCCGAAGCTCACGGCCTATTTCGAATGCATCCGAGCGCGCCCCGCCGTGCAGCAGGCGCTCAAAGAAGAAGGCTTGCCAACATCGTAAACGCGCGTGAAGGGTTGACGCGCTTAAGAGCGCGTCAACCAACCGGCCTCACCGGATATTCATGCAAGCCAGCGACAATGCCCCTTCATCGCGGCGCCTCCTCTTGGTGGCGGCGGCCGCTTTGCTGGATTCATCGGGGCGGGTGCTGATCACGCAGCGGCCTCAACACAAGCAGCTCGGCGGGCTCTGGGAATTTCCCGGCGGCAAGGTCGAGCTGGGTGAAGCGCCCGAACAGGCTTTGGCGCGGGAGCTGAAGGAGGAGCTGGACTTGATAGTTGAGCCAGACGCTCTCGAACCGTTCGCGTTCGCTTCGCACGCGTATCCGGATTTCCATCTGCTGATGCCGCTTTACCTCGCCAGCTATTGGCGCGGAGCGCTGAAGCTCGACCCCGAGGCCGCGCAAGCCGCGAAATGGGTTGCGCCGGAAGAGCTTCGCGCCCACGCCATGCCCCCGGCGGACGTGGTGCTGATCAACCGCCTGATCGAACGGAGCGCCGCATGATCCGCTTTCTGCACGATGAGCGCGGCGCGACCGCCATCGAGTACGCGCTGATCGCAGCGGCCATCGGGTTGGTCATCGTCGCAGCCGTCGGCGCGATCGGCGATGCGCTTGACGGCACGTTCAACGACGCAGCCGCCGGGCTGGGCTGAGCTAAAGTCTCACATTTCAGCTTTGTGTCAGCGCAGACGAACGCGCGCAAAGAAACGCGATTAGATGCCCTGGCCAAGGGAGCCAGGACATGAACCTCGGACAAGCACTGGGAGTGGCGGCAGCCGCTTGGGTCACAGCAATGGCGCTCGATCCGTCAGTGGAACGCGCGTTTGGCCGGGCGCAGTTTCAATCGGGCTTTCTCGCCGCCGAGCTTGAACTCGCCGCCAGCAGCCCTCGAATCAAGGTTGGGTTTTGCGCCACGCCCGACGGCGCCCGCATTGCGCGCGGAAGGCTCCTCCGCTGACCGCGTTTGCGCGCACGAAGCAACTGCCTTGACGTCCGCTCCCCGCAGGGGCACGCGACAGGCATGGAAGATGTCTCCACAATTGTCGCGAAGCTCTACGAGGGCCACCCTTATCCGCCACCGATCCTCGATCTCTCCAAAGCGATATCGCAAGGAAACTACCAGGTCGGCGATCCCACATTGTGGGCGCCGCTATTGTGGCCTGAAGGACGGCCGCGACAGAAACTAAAGATCCTCGTCGCCGGTTGCGGCACTCAGCAAGCGGCCTGGTTTGCGTTCACCAACCGCGATTCCGATGTCATGGGCGTTGACCTCTCGGAGCCAAGCCTAGCGCATCACCGATACCTGCAAGAAAAACACGCGCTGCAGAATTTGCGGTTGTTCAGAGGCGATCTCCGGGAAGTAGGCAAAATCGGCGAAAACTTCGATCTGATCATTTGTACCGGTGTGTTGCACCACATGGCGGATCCAGACGAAGGCGCTCGCGCATTGGCGGGCGTCATGGTCAATGACGGCGTACTTGTCGGCATGGTGTATGCCGCGTTTCGCCGCACTGGCGTCTACATGATGCAGGACTTATTTCGGCGCCTAGAGGTCAAGCCAGACGCTAGCGGTATCGCTTTCGCGCGGCAGGTGTTGGCGAGTTTGCCACCCTGGCACTTCGCGCATTTTCATATCAACGCATCGCAAGACGTGAAAAGCGATGCCGGGTTTGTCGATACCTTCCTTCACCCGCAGGATCGCGCCTACACAGTTCCGCAAGTTCTGGCTCTAATCGAAGGCAATGGACTACATTTCCAGGGCTGGTTCGAAAACGCTCTCTACTATCCGGAAGGATCCGATTCAATCGCGCCCGAACTCCGGGCGCGGCTGGCGAAAATTCCAGAGCGCGATCAGTGGGCGTCAATGGAATTGCTAATGCAGTGGGCGCATTGGCACTTCTTTTTCGCGCGCAAGAGACCCACGCCCGCGATTTCCTTTTCGGGCGATGCCTGGAAAAGCTACGTTCCACATTACAACCCGGGGATACGGCGCCTTGCACAGAATCAATTCAGCCGGCTTGGCCAACCGATCACCCTCAGCGCGCACGAAATTGCGCCATTCTCGGCGGTTGATGGGGTGAAAACTGTCGGCGAGATCGGAGCGCACACGCGCCAAATGTTCGAGCGTCTCTGGAAGCAAGGCCACATAATGGTCTCGAAGGCCTAAGCGTCCAATTCGACGTCCCAGTAGAGATAATCCATCCAACTTTCGTGCAGGTGGTGCGGCGGAAAGCGGCGGCCGACATGCTGCAGCTCGTGCATGTTCGGCCGGCGCGGGCGGCGATAGGGCCGCATGCCGGAATGATGGGCGTACTTGCCGCCCTTGCGCAGATTGCAGGGCGCGCACGCGGTGACGATGTTCTCCCAGGTCGTGCGCCCGCCCTTCGAGCGCGGCACCAGGTGATCGAAGGTGAGATCGTCCGGCGAACCGCAATACTGGCAGGCGAAGCCGTCGCGCAAAAACACATTGAAGCGCGTGAATGCCGGCGGGCGATCCTGATGCACATAGTCGCGGAGCGAAATCACGCTCGGCAGCCGCATTTCCAGCGACGGCGAATGCACAACCTGATCGTAGCGCGCGACGACATCGACGCGCTCAAGGAACACGGCCTTCACCGCCTCCTGCCAAGGCCAGAGCGAAAGTGGGAAGTACGAAAGCGGGCGGAAATCGGCGTTGAGCACCAGCGCCGGCCATCCCGCTAGAGGGGCGCTGGAAACGTTCATCGGCGGCCGCTCCAATGCAGCCGCGCCAAAACCTGGTGAGGGATCACACTCGGTGGACTGAAGACGCCTCTCCTTCTGCGCCGCAGCATAACAGAATGCCCCGAGCCCTAGCTATACCTGATTTGCGGCGACGGGTTCGTGACACTCCCGCCACGTGGCCGAAAAACCTCAGGCCGCGCCCACCAAGCCCTTGGTTTTCAGGTACATGGCGAGAAATTCGCCGCCCAGCTCCAGCCCGTCCGGGCCGATCGAGTGCGGCACCCCGTAGGACACATGCCATTGCGCGCCATGCTCCGCCGCCGCAATCGCCTCCGCCGAATCGAACAGAGCCGCCACCGGAATGGTCGGGTCGCGGTCGCCATGGATGAGCAGTACAGGCGGCTTCGAGCGCATCTGCTCCTTCAGTGTCTTCCCGCCGACCAGCACACCGGAAAAACCGAGGACCGCCGCGATCTGGCGCTCGCGCCGTAAGCCCACATGCAACGCCATCATCGTGCCCTGGCTG
>LWDN01000042.1:11400-24241 GCA_002083515.1 Proteobacteria bacterium HN_bin10 | reverse complement strand
CGACCCCCAGTCCCCCAGACTGGTGCGCTAACCGGGCTGCGCCACGCTCCGACCGGCCGCGGCAAGGGCCGAGCCCATTCGCGGGAGCGGTGTCTTTAGCGGCCTGGGCGCGGACCCGCAATGCGCGTTGCGCGTCCCGTCACTCGCTTCGGTTCATCCACTCGAACAGCGGCTTCAACGGCGCGATCCAGATGACGCCGGCGACCGCGTAGAACAGGAACTGCGCCCAGGGCGGCCAATTCACGGCGTGGGTCGCGCCCACGGCGACGGCTAAGCCCACATAAGCCGCGAGGTAGATGAGCAGGCCGGCGCAGCCCAGCGCCTTACGTGTGCGCATGTTCATGAGGCGGGTCTCCCGCGCGGCGGCGCGCCGCGTTTCGGTCATGCTCGGGCGGTTCTATGGGAGCGGCGAAGGGACGAGCGCAAGCATGAGTGAAGGGGACATTTGGCCGCCGCGCCAGCGTCTGGTGGGAATCTGGCTCTTGGTGGTGTGCGCGTTCGTGTTCGCCATGATCGTGGTCGGCGGGGCGACGCGGCTGACCGATAGCGGCCTCTCGATCACCGAATGGGACTTCATGAAGCACTTCGTGCCGCCGCTGAGCGAAGCGGGCTGGGCGGAGGAATTCGCGCTCTACCAACAGACGATGGAATACCAGGCGCAGAACAACGGCATGAGCATTGCCGAATTCCGTCAGATCTATTGGTGGGAGTGGGGCCATCGCTTTTTGGGACAGACGCTCGGCCTGGTGTTTCTGCTGCCGGCGCTGTTCTTCTTTTTCACCGGACGCTTGCGCGGGCGCTTTCGTGTGACTGCCTTGTTGTTCGCGCTTGGCGGCCTGCAGGGCGCCATCGGCTGGTGGATGGTGACGAGCGGTCTGTTCGATCGCCTGGATGTCAGCCCGTTGCGCTTGGCGATCCATTTGGCGATGGCGTTTCTCATTCTGGCGATAGCGCTGTGGACGGCGCTCGGCGCGTTCGGCTGGCCGTCGCAGAAATCGCAAGCTGGCGTTTGGCGCTGGGCCCCGTTCGCATTGCTGGCGCTGGTGTTCGTGCAAGTGATGTTCGGCGCTTTGCTTGCGGGCAGCGATGGCGGCAGGGCCTACGCCGATTGGCCGACGATCGGCGGCGAGTGGATGCCGTCGAGCGCGTTCGGCATGGATTCGTTCTGGGCGAACTTCATCGAAGAGCATGCGACGCAGCATTTGCTGCATCGTTCGTTCGGCTATGTGGTGGCGCTGAGCGCTGTGCTGTTGGCGCTCGTCGCGCTTTTCCGCGGGCAGGGCGAAGCGCGTGGGGCGCTGGCTCTCGTCGGTCTGGCTGCGCTGCTGCAGGCGGGGCTCGGGATCATGACGGTGGTGGCCGCTTCGCCGCTCTCGCTCAGCCTCATTCACCAGGCGGGCGCCGCGCTCCTATGGATGGCGACGGTGATCGCGGCGCGGGCGGCATGGCGGTAATGCACTAACGGTGTCATAATACCGTTCGATCAAATAATTGAATATACAACGGAAATCGACGCCTATTGACGTCGATTCCGCGCTGCAATAAACGCGCGCCTTCGTTTTGTCAGGACCCTTTCCAATGCGCACTCTTTCGACGCGCTCGGCCAAGGCCTCGGAAATCACCAACGGCTGGATCGTTGTGGATGCCGAGGGCGTTGTGGTCGGCCGCCTCGCTTCCTTCATCGCGTTGCGCCTTCGCGGCAAGCATCGCGCCGATTTCACCCCGCACGTCGACACCGGCGACAATGTCGTCGTGATCAATGCGGAGAAGGTGGCGCTGACCGGCAAGAAGATGACCGACAAGGTCTATTATCGCCACACCGGCCACCCGGGCGGCATCAAGGAGCGCGTCGCGGGCAAGGTGCTCGCCGGCAAGCATCCTGAGCGCGTGCTGGAGAAAGCGGTCGAGCGCATGATGCCGAAGGAAAGCCCGCTGGCGCGCAAGCAGCTCGGCAAGCTTCACGTCTATGGCGGCGCCGAACATCCGCACGCGGCGCAGAAGCCGGTGACGATCGATTTCAAATCCAAGAACCGCAAGAACTCGAGGATCGGCTAATCATGAGCGACATCAGCCAAGGTCTTGAGTCTCTGGGCGAGATCACCGGCCGCCAACCCGGCACGGGCACCGAACACATCGCCGTCGCGCGCGAGAAGAAGGTCGACAAGTTCGGCCGCGCCTACGCCACCGGCAAGCGCAAGAACGCGGTCGCGCGCGTCTGGGTGAAGCCCGGCAAGGGCGTCATCACCATCAACGGCAAGCCGAGCGACGCCTATTTCGCGCGTCCGGTTCTGCGCATGATGATCAACCAGCCGTTCAAGATCACCGAGCGCGAAGGCGAGTTCGACGTGATCTGCACGGTCACCGGCTCCGGGCTTTCGGGCCAGGCGGGCGCGGTGCGCCACGGCATTTCCAAGGCCTTGGCCGATTATGAACCGGGCCTGCGTCCGGCGCTGAAGCATGCCGGCTTCATGACCCGCGACAGCCGCGTGGTCGAGCGCAAGAAGTACGGCCGCAAGAAGGCCCGCCGGAGCTTCCAGTTCTCGAAGCGCTAAGCTTCACTTTCTGGTACACGGAACGGGCGCTTCGGCAACGGAGCGCCCGTTTTGTTTTGGAGTTTGGTTGTGAGTCGTTCGCCCGTCATTCCGAGCGCCAATCTGTCGCCAGCACAAATGAGAGCGGCGTTACCCAAGATTGAACGAAGGTTGAAAGAACTTGGGGAGTTAGACCCGGCAACCGTGAAGGATCGAGATGATCAGCGGATTACGCGACTCGAGACGGCGATGGAGCAATTTCTCCGGAGTGTCTTCGGGCACGGCACCATTGAATATGCGCGATACAGCGACGTTATGCATTTAGACACGGCGTCATACGTCATGGGCGGAACCCCTCTTCGGGAGGTTCGAGAAGGATTGGAGTACGGCCTAGGGCGAGCGAAAACGATCCTAGAGCAGATTAGGGACCACTTCCTGGAGGAAATGGGCGACGCCGACCTTGATCCGACGTCTTCAGTATTGCGAGCCTACAATGGTCTGTCCCTGCATCCAGAAATCGATCGTGCCGCCAGCGGCCTCTTTCGAGATGAACACTACGCTAACGCGATCGAGGACGCAGTGAAGGCGTTGAATGGGCTTGTACGTTTGCGGAGCGGTGTCGAGGAGGATGGGGACTCCTTAATGCGCAAGGCGTTCAGTCCAAACGCCCCGATCCTCGCGTTCAACTCTCTATCAGACGAGTCAGATCGAAGCGAACAGCGAGGTTACATGGAGTTGTTCACTGGCGCAGTCGCCGGGCTCCGTAACCCGCGCGCCCACAAATTGATTACAGATACTCCGGAGCGCGCGGTCGAGTTCATTGCATTTGTCAGCATGCTCGCCAAGTTACTCGACGGCGCAAAAAAGGTCTGAGTATGGACGCGAAGGTCTTCATCGACGGCGAAGCCGGCACGACGGGACTGCAAATCCGCGAACGGCTGGAAGGCCGGCGCGACATCGCGCTTGTTTCGATCGATCCGGCCAAGCGCAAGGACGCCGACGAGCGCAAACGTCTGCTGAACAGCGTCGACGCGGTGATCCTGTGCCTGCCGGATGATGCGGCGCGCGAGGCCGTCTCGCTGATCGAGAACGATGCGGTGAAGGTGATCGACGCGTCGACGGCGTATCGCACCGCGCCCGACTGGACCTATGGCTTTGCCGAAATGGCCAAGGATCAGCGCGCGAAAATCGCGGCGTCGAAGCGCACTTCCAATCCAGGCTGCTATCCGACTGGCTTCATCGCTTTGGTGCGGCCGCTGGTGGAGGCAGGCATGATCCCGCGCGATTGGCCGCTCAGCGTCAACGCCGTCAGCGGTTATTCGGGCGGCGGCAAAGCGATGATCGCCGAATTCGAAGACGAAACGTCGCCAATTTACACCCATGCGCCGTATCGCATCTATGCGATGGCGCAGAAGCACAAGCATGTGCCGGAAATGCAGACATACGCAGGCCTGGCGCGCGCGCCGATCTTCGCGCCGAGTGTCGGGCGCTACTACAAGGGCATGATCGTCGAAGTCCCGCTGCCGCTTTCGGCGCTGCCGGCGAGGCCAAAGCTTGCTGACGTGAGCGCGACGCTTGCGCGTGCGTATGAAGGCGAGCGCTTCGTCTCGGTCGCTGGCGCGGAAGAGGCCGGCGCGATCAAAACGCTCGCGCCGGAGGAGCTCAACGACACCAACCAGATGAAGCTTCACGTCTTCGGTCACGATGACGAGGCGCGCCTAGTGGCGCTCCTGGACAATCTTGGCAAAGGCGCGAGCGGCGCCGCGGTGCAAAATTTGAATATCGCGCTGGGGCTGGAGGAAGGCGCCGGGCTGGAGTGAGCTCGTCGAGCGGGTTTGCGTCCGCAAAGCGTTGGCCTTCAGCTATCCCTATACGGCGCCAAGCTCTCGTCCAGATATTTGCTGTTCGCTTCGCGCACCTTGGCGGCCGCGTCATCGTAGAGAAACGGCAGGAATGCGAAGCGCTCGCCGCGCGTCACCGGCGTCGCCTCGTGCAGGAGCGCGCAAGCGAACACGACCGCGCCGCCGGTGGGCGCGCGATAGGTGCGCGCGCCGAACTCCGGGAACCGCAAATCGCCGCCTTCGTACTCGCCGGCGTTGAGATTGATGGTGACCGCAAAGCGTCGATGCGCGGTGCCGTGGGTGGTGTTGTCGCGATGCGGCTTGAAGAAGCCGCCGCCATCGGCGGCGTAGCGCGCGACGAGGTAGCGCTCCATGCGCGTCGGGCGCCACATGAAGGCGCGTTCGATCATCGGTCCCAACCGCCAATAGATGCGCTGCATGATGGCCTCGCGCAGCGCCGTGTCTTCGATCAGGCAATCGCTGCGGCGCTTGAAGCCGTCATCGAGCGCCACGAAGGTGCGCCCGCTTGTATCCTGCTGGGTGATGCCGGAAGCGACGCCGCCGCGCTCGCGGTAATAGGCGATGAGGCGGGTGCAGAAGTCCGGCTCGAAAATGTGCGGCGCCACCAGAACCGGCGCCGGGCCGGCGCGTTTCGCGGGAGGCGGCGCGGCGTCGAGCGCACGCAGCGCCGTGGCCGCGTCCTGCAACGGCCAGGCGCCCAGCACGCGCAACGCCGGATCGAGCAGCAGGCAGCGGCCCTCAGGCATGCGCGGGTCGAACAGGCGGCAGGTTTCGGCGGCCTGCGCATCGTCGATCACGAGGCGCTTGGCGCCGACGGCATCGAGTTCTGGGCTGGCGGCGCCGGCCGTGAACACGGCGCAGAGGCGCGCCTGCTCGTCGCTGCGATAGTCGGCGATCTCGGCGAGTGCGGTTCGCGCCGCATCCGACTCGATGTCTTGGATGGCGCAGATCAAAGTGTAGCGACCGCCCAACATGCCGAGCGCGAAGCGCGGGTTGCGATTGGAGACGGCATGAATCAGCGGCAAGGGCTCGCCATAACGGAGCGGCCGCACGATCTGGGCGGTGTCGGCGCTCACGTTTTCAGCCGCAACTGACCGGTGAAGTCGCGCTTGCCGATGACGACGCCCTTGTGGCGCAGGATGTCGTAGGCGGTGGTGGCGTGAAAGTAGAAATTCGGCATCGAGAACGACATCAGGAAATTCTCCGCCGTGAACGGCAGTTTGAACTCCCTGAACTCGAAATTCATGTCGCGCCCTTCGAAGGCGTTGATGTCGCTTGGCGCAAAAGCGTCCAGGGCGGCCAACCCCGCAGTCACGCGCTCCTTGAGCGCAGCGATCGTGCTGGGCGGCGGGGTGGTGTCGGGCGAGAACACGCCCTTCGACAGCGCGCTCAAAGCGCCGGCCGAATGCACGACCGTCGATTTCATTTGATAGCTGAACGGCAGCATGTCCTCGAACAGGCGCGCATTGACGAGGTCGGCCTCGGGCGCCCCTTTCTCCGCGCAATGGGCGGCGGCTTTGTCGAGCAGCCCGTTCATCGCGCCGAGGGTCTGGCGGAAAGATGGGACAGTGATGTCATAGAGGGAAAACGGCACGGCAGGCTCCAGGTTAGGCGTCGCTCGATCGGACCTTCACATACTCGCCGGGCGCGTCGCACAAGGGCTGCAATTCGCCGTCGCCGGGGCGGCGCGCCGGCACCTCCGGACCGCTGCGAGAACGCAGCCACGCATCCCAATGCGGCCACCAGGAGCCCGGATGTTCCGTGGCGAACGCCATCCAATCCTCGATCGAGCCCTTGAGATTGTTGTTGGTCCAGTACTGATACTTCTTCGCCGCCGGATGGTTGATGACGCCGGCGATGTGGCCGGAGCCGGCGACGATGAACTCGACCGGCCCGCCGAAGGCCAATGCGCTGCGATAGACGCTGGCGGCGGGCGCGATGTGATCTTCTTTGGAACTCTGCATGAAGATCGGAATCTTCACGTCCTTGAGCGAAAGCTTTTCCCCGAGCAGCGTGAGCTTGCCTTCGGCCAGGGCGTTGTCGCGGTAGAATTTGCGCAGATAGAAGAGGTGCAGCGCCTTCGGCATGCGCGTCTGATCGGCGTTCCAGTAGAGCAGATCGAATGGCGGCGGCTGTTTGCCGATGTAGTAATTGTCGACGACATAGTTCCAGACCAGATCGTTCGACCTGAGCGCATTGAAGGTGTCGGCCATGGTTTGGGCGTCGAGCACGCCGCCGGCCTGCTCCATTTTGTCTTCGAGGAACTTGATCCCCTGCTCGTCGGAGAAGACGAGGAGATCGCCGGCGCATTTGAAGTCGGCTTGCGACGCAAAGAAGGTGGCGCTCTGAATGCGGCGATCGCCGGTTTTGGCCATGTGCGCCAGCACGGCGGCGAGCAACGTGCCGCCGATGCAATAGCCGATCGTGTTCATGCGATCGACGCCGGTCGCCTTGGTGACCGCGTCGACGGCTTCGTAAATGCCTTCGCGCGCATAGTCCTCGAAGGTGGCTTCGGCCATGTCTTCGCCGGGATTGACCCAGGACACCAGGAAAACCGTGTGCCCCTGATCGGCCAGCCATTTGATCATCGAATTCTTCGGCTGAAGATCGAGGATGTAGAATTTGTTGATCCATGGCGGGAAGATGAGCAACGGCACTTCGTGCACGGTCTCGGTCGTGGGCGAGTATTGAATGAGCTCGAACACGCGGTTGCGGAACACGACCTTGCCGGGAGAGGCGGCGACGTTCTCGCCGACGCGGAAGGCGCCCATATCGGTTTGCGAAATCGCCAGCGCGCCCTTGCCGCGCTTCAAGTCGGAGGCGAGATTTTGCACGCCTTTGACTAGGCTCTCGCCGCCGGTTTCGAACAAGGCGCGCAAAGCGGCCGGGTTGGTGACCAGGAAATTTGAGGGCGAGGCGGCGTCCACCGCCTGTTTGATGAAGAACGCGGCTTTGCGTTTCGTCGCCTCATCGACGCCCTCGGCGCGGTCAACCAAGTCGGTAATGAAATCGGCGGTGGCGAGATAGGATTCGCGCAGCATCGAGAACGCTGGATTCGAGCGCCATTCCGGATCCTTGAAGCGCTTGTCGCGGACCGGCCCTTCGTCCGGCTGCTGGCCGGTCAGCATGTAGCTGGCGTGGCGCTGCCAAATGTCGGCGTAGCGCTGCCACAGGTTGGCGTGCGCCGAGCGCAGCGTCTCGGGCTGCGCGGCGAGGTGCGACCAGACGTCGTTGAGCGCCACCTGCATGCCGAGCGGATCGGGCTGCCAGCTGGCGGCGTCCTTGGATTGTTCGAGGAAGGCTGTGGAGAAGACTTGATTGGCGCGCGTCATCGCCTGGGTGAGATTTGCCGATAGGGCGGTCAGGCTTTCCGCGGTTTGCGCCATGATCACTTGGTTGAGCGGCGCCGGTTCCGCCGCCGGCGGTTTCGAAGCGGGCTTGGGCTCGGGCGCAGCGGGGGCCTCCGCGGCGGCTGGCGTCTTCGCCGCCCGCTTGCGCGGCCGCTTCGCGGTCGGCTGGCCGGCGTCTGGTTTCGCGCCCTCGGCGGCGTCCGTCATCGGATTCTCCCTATGGGCGCGATTGTAATGCGACTGGGCGTGGTGGCGCAAAGCCAGGCTCTGGTATAGGACACAGATTAGGTCCGGAATCGAACCGAGAAAGTACGTATCGATGCGCAGAGCCCTAGTCGTTGTGGCGTTGGCGGCCGCTCTCGGCGCTTGCGTGAACACGCCGGGCGGCGAGACCCCGGCCTGGGCGGACGTCGAGGGCTATCCGGCACTGCGAGAAGTGCCGGAGGGCGGCACCTCCGCCAATACCGACGCACGCCATTGGCGCGCGGCTGAGGCGGAGCTCCTGGCGGCCCGCGCGCGTGTGGCGGCGCATCCGCGGGCGCAGGATCCGGCGCCGACGGAAGATCCGAACGCTTTCGTTGAAGAGGCGCGGCGGGAGCTTGAGGCGACGCGCAACTCGCACAACCCGTACTGAGATCGCGCCGGCCGCGATGAGCAGCTCAGAGTTCCACAAGATTCGCCGCTTGCCTCCGTACGTGTTCGAGGAGGTGAACAAGCTGAAGGCGCAGCTGCGCGGGCGCGGCGTCGACATTATCGATTTCGGCATGGGCAATCCGGATTTACCCGTGCCGCAGCACATCGTCGACAAACTCTGCGAAACAGCGGCGAAGCCGCGCACCAATCGCTATTCGGCGTCGCGCGGCATTCCCGGTCTGCGCAAGGCCATGGCGGGCTATTACGATCGCCGCTTCGGGGTGAAGCTCAATCCCGACACCCAGATCGTCGCGACGCTCGGCTCGAAAGAGGGTTTCGCCAATCTGGCGCAGGCGATCACCGCGCCCGGCGATGTGATCATCTCGCCGAACCCGTCCTACCCGATCCACGCTTTTGGCTTCATCATGGCGGGCGGCGTCATCCGTTCGATCGAAGCGCATTCGCCGGAGCAATATCTGCGCGGCGTCGATCGGGCGGTGCGGCATTCGGTGCCGCCGCCGATCGCCATGGTGGTGTGCTATCCCGCCAACCCCACGGCGCAGACAGCCGATCTCGATTTCTACAAAGACGCCGTGGCGATCGCGAAGAAACACGAGATGTTTCTGCTGTCCGACATGGCTTATTCGGAAATCTATTTCGAGGGCGCGCCGCCGCCTTCGGTGCTGCAGGTTCCGGGCGCGCTTGATGTCGCGGTCGAGGTGAATACGCTGTCGAAAACCTATTCGATGGCGGGCTTTCGCGTCGGTTTCGCGCTCGGCAATGAGCGGCTGATCGCGGCCCTGGCGCGGGTCAAATCGTATCTCGATTACGGCGCCTATACGCCGGTGCAGGTTGCGGCGGCAGCAGCCCTCAACGGTCCGCAGGATTGCGTCGAGGAGATGCGCCAGACCTACAAGCAGCGGCGGGACGTGCTGCTGGAGAGTTTCGCCAAGGCCGGCTGGACCTTGCCGAAGCCAAGCGCCTCGATGTTCGTGTGGGCGGAACTGCCGGAGCAGTTCAAGCATCTGGGATCGGTCGAGTTTTCCAAGCGCTTGATGGAAGGCGCGGAGATCGCGGTGGCGCCGGGCGCGGGCTTTGGCGAGTACGGCGACAGTTTCGTGCGCATCGCCCTGGTCGAGAACGAACAGCGCATCCGCCAAGCGGCGCGGAACCTAAAGAAATTTCTGCAATCCAACGCCGCCGCCGCGGAGCGCACATGAGCAAGCTTCGGGTCGGCATCGCCGGTTTGGGAACGGTCGGGCGCGGGGTGGCGAAATTGTTCGCCGATCCTGGCTCGCGCCTGAACGAGAAACTCGAACTGGTCGCGGTCTGCGCGCGCGATGCACGGCGCGATCGCGGCGTGAACGTCGGGCGCTATCGTTGGTTCGAGGACCCGATTGCCTTGGCCAGCGATCCCAGCATCGATGTGGTCGTCGAGCTGATCGGCGGCGCCGTCGGCGCAGCGAAGAGCGCGGTGGAAGCTGCGCTCGGCCGCGGCGCCCACGTGATCACCGCCAACAAGGCGCTGATCGCCGAGCATGGCGAAGCGCTGGCCGCACTCGCGGAGAGCAAAGGCGCGAAACTCTTGTTCGAGGCGGCGGTCGGCGGCGGCGTGCCGATGGTGAAAGCGCTGAAGGAAAGCGTCGCCGGCTCACGCGCCAGCAGCGTCGCCGGCATCTTGAACGGCACCTGCAATTACATCCTGACTGAGATGGAGGCCTCTGGCCGTTCGTTCGAGGCGGTGCTCGCCGAAGCGCAGCAGCTCGGCTACGCCGAGGCCGATCCGACCATGGACATTGGCGGCTTCGACGCGGCGCACAAGCTGACGATCCTCTCGGCGATCGCTTTCGGCGCGCGCCCCGATTACGGCCACGTCCGCATCGAGGGTATCGAGCGCGTGTCGCTGACCGACATCCGCTTGGCCGGCAAGCTGGGCTATCGCGTCAAGCTGATCGCCAAGGGCGCGCTGGCGGACGGGGCGGTCGAGATGCATGTGCGCCCGGCGCTGCTTTCGCACGATCATCCGCTGGCGAACGTGAGCGGCTCGCTCAATGCGCTGGTGGTCGACGCCGAGCCGGCGGGGCAGCTGACTTTCATTGGCCGCGGCGCCGGCGAAGGTCCGACAGCGGCCTCGGTCGCCTCGGACCTGATCGATTTGGCCGAAGGGCGCGGCGGTTCGGCCTTCGGGCGCCCGCTTGCACAATTGGCAAGTGCGCCGCGCGCGACGCCGGCCGAACGCGGGCGCTATTATCTGCGGCTGCAGGTTGTGGACAAACCCGGCGTGGTCGCGGCGATTTCGGATCGGCTGGCGCACGAGGAAATCTCGATCGAGAGTTTCCTGCAAATGCCGGTGCAGGGCGAAGCCGCGGTTCCCATCGTGCTGACGACCCAAACCTGCGCGCGCGCGCGCATCGAGGCGGCGGTTGCGGCGATCCAAGCACTCGGCGTGGCGAGCGAGGCGCCGTTCGTGATGCCGGTCGAGCACGGCGGCGGCGCTCGGATGGGCCGTTAGCGCCGGCGCTTCAACCTGTGCGATGCTGTCGGCGGAGAGTCGATTCGAACCGGCAATGACAAGTGCTGCGCGCAAGATGGATTACGCACAGGATGCGTTTCTGGGCGTCGAGCGCTCGCTGACCGGCCGGCGCTGGCGCACCCGCGAAGCTGATCACACGCTCGTACAAGCGTTCGCGCGCCGCTTCAGCTTGCCGGAGATCGCGGCGCGGATTCTCGCGGCGCGCGGCGTGGCGCTGGATGACGCCGAGGCGTTCCTGGCGCCGACGCTGAAGACCCACTTCCCCGATCCTTCCAGCTTTGCCGACATGGACGAAGCCGCGCGCGTCATCGAGGACGCCATCGTCAGCGGCCGCCCGAGCGCGGTGCTCGCCGATTACGATGTCGACGGCGGCTCATCCGCCGCGCAACTGGTGCGCTACTTCCGCGCCCGCGGACGCGAGCTCAAGATCTACGTGCCCGATCGGATGAAGGAGGGTTACGGGCCCTCGATCGTCGCATTCGAGCGGCTGAAGGCCGAGGGCGTCGAACTGGTCATCACCGTCGATTGCGGCGCCGCGGCCGAGGCGCCGCTGAACGCCGCCGCTGAGCTGGGCCTCGATGTCGTCGTGCTCGATCATCATTTGATGAGCGGGCCGCCGCCGAAGGCGCGCGCGGTCGTCAATCCCAATCGCTTGGACGATCGGTCGGGACAAGGCCATCTCACCGCCGCCGGCGTGGTGCTGGTGGCGCTGGCGGCGGTGAACCGCGAAGCGCGCCGCCGCGGCTCGCCCGGATCGAACCATCTGCCCGATCTCATCCAGATGCTCGATCTGGCCGCCATCGGCACCGTCTGCGATGTCGCGCCGTTGACCGGTTTCAATCGCGCCATCGTCGCGCAAGGGCTGAAGATCCTGCGCAACGGCAAGAATATCGGCCTTGTGGCGCTCGCCGAGAATGCCGGTCGCAAGGGCGCCGCCACCGTCTACGATTTTGGATTTATCCTGGGGCCGCGCATCAATGCCGGCGGCCGCGTCGGCGACGCCTCGCTCGCGACGCGTTTGCTGTCGACGGAAGATGACGACGAAGCACGCGAATTGGCCGCGACCTTGGAGGCGCTAAACCAGGAGCGGCGCCAGCGCGAAGCCGAGATGCTGGCGGAAGCCGAGACTGCGGCCATCGCGGAAGCGGAGCAGCGTTCGGTCGTCATTGTCGGTTCGCACCGCTGGCATCCGGGCGTTATTGGGATCGCCGCGGGGCGTTTGAAGGATCGCTTGCACAAGCCGACGATCGTGCTGGGCGGCGTCAGCGAGCACGAGCCTGCGAAGGGGTCTGGCCGCTCGACGCCGGGCGTCAATCTGGGCGCGGCGGTGGCGGCGGCGAAGCAGGAAGGCTTGCTGCTCAACGGCGGCGGCCATGCGGCGGCGGCGGGGCTCACGGTGGAGTGGGACAAGGTCGAGGCGCTGAAGGATTTCCTCTCGGCCAAACTCGAAGGCGAAATGGCGGCCGCCGCCGGAGAGGCGCGAGCTTTGACCGTCGATGCGGTGGCCGGTGTCGGCGGCGTCGATGTCGGCCTGATCGATGCGCTCGATCGGATCGGGCCGTACGGGCAGGGCCATCCCGAACCGGTTTTCGCGTTGGCCGATGTCACCATCTCTTTTTCCAAATTGGTGAAAGAGGAGCACGTCCGCTTCACTTTGGAGGATGCGCGCGGCGCGCGCGTCGGCGGCATTGCGTTCCGCGCCATGAAGACGCCGCTGGGCGAGGCCCTGATGAAGCGGGAAGGGCGCTTCCACGCCGCCGTCCGCGTCAAGCGCAACGAATGGAACGGCAATGTCCGCGCCGAGGTGGAAATTGTGGATTTGGCAGCGGCGAGCGGGTAGTTGCGCCCCGCTTGCCAGCCCAGCCGGGCGCCTCTATATGGCCGCTTCCCCGCGAACACGGGTTCCGCGGGCCCTTCGTCTATCGGTTAGGA
>LWDN01000042.1:11118-11378 GCA_002083515.1 Proteobacteria bacterium HN_bin10 | reverse complement strand
CGACTCCCCTAGGGCCTGCCACTTTGCCGCCCCGCCCGCCGTGCTAAGACCGCCCTGGAACCAGGGGACGCTCATGGCTTGGAAGATGGTTTTCGCCGCTGCGCTGGCCGCTGCAACGCTGCTCGGCGCCTGCGCGCCACAGGCTAGCGAAAGTGGCGAAAGCGTCGGGCCTGCGGCGCAGACGGAGGTCCTCACCGTCGAGACTCGCACCGGCCCTGTGCGGCTTAACGTGGAGATTGCCGACGATGACGCCGAGCGCG
>LWDN01000042.1:6914-11011 GCA_002083515.1 Proteobacteria bacterium HN_bin10 | reverse complement strand
TCATCTTCATCGGCGTGGATGGCCGCATTCTGAACATCGCCGATCACACGGTCCCTTATTCGGAGGCGCCTATTCCGGCCGCTGGCCTCACGAGAGGGGTGCTCGAAATCCGGGCCGGGCGCGCCGCCGAACTGGGCATCCGCCCAGGCGACCGGGTGCGCCACCGCATCTTTCCCGGTTGATGCGGTTGCCGGGCGCTCGCTTGCGTGGCAAGCAGCGCCGCCTCNCGGGGTGTAGCTCAGCCTGGTAGAGCATTAGCTTTGGGAGCTAAGGGTCGCGAGTTCGAATCCCGCCGCCCCGACCAATCGCTCACTGCCGATCGCGGTGATTGTTGTATATTCGTAATCCGCACCGGTTACAGGCGCGCATTGTTTGCGAGAAAAGTGGAGCGCGGCTAGCTTCGTCGCTCGCAGGCCTTGAACGGGGAGGCCGCCATGTCGCTGGCGAGGGTGCGGATTGCCGGTGTGTGGGTCGCGCTGGCGCTCGCCGGCTGCGGCGTCATCGAATTGCCGTCGCGCGACGAGTTGTTGCGGATGCCGCTGGCGGTGCGCTCCGGCGCCGCGGACACGGTGATTGAGCGGGTTGAGAACGACGTCGATCGCGCCGAGGTGATGGCTGCCGTGCAGCGTTTGGCGACCGACGCGCCGCTTTGTTTTGCTTGGCCTGGGTTGTGGCTCGACGCCAGCACCCGCCGCAACGTGTACTATGCGCGATACGACCTCATGGAGCGCGATTGGGGCGGCGAGGTGAGCGCGCGGAGCCGCGCGCGCATGACCGAATTTGTCGATATGGGCCTCCTGCTCGCAGTGGATCGGCCGGACATGGGTCCCGGGGTCGTCGAGTACACTTTGACGGCCGAGGGCGCCCGCGCCCTGCGCGGCTCGCCTTATGGCGGGGTGCGACCCCAGTTTTGCCTCGGCGCGCAAAGGCGCGTGGTCGAAATCCTCGACATGCAATGGGGGCAATTTGCATGCGGAAGTCTGCGCGTGCGCTTCTCGCACGTGGCGGACGACTATCCCTCATGGGCGCGCGCCGCGTCCATCCGCGAGCGAGTCGATGCGACCTGGGCGCCGATCGGCGTCGTGGCCGAAGGCGAAGTTTCTCTCAGCCGCTACTGGTATCGGACCAATCTGCTGCCCAGCGGTGAGACGAACGGCGCGCTCAGGTCGGTGTGTCTCGACGCCGATCAAAACCTGACCGGCGACGATCTGAACCTAAGCGCGCCGCCTCGATAGGCTTAGTTGAGCACGAAGGTCACCTTCATGTTCACGCGCCACTCGCTGATCTTGCCGTTCTTGGCGACGACCTTGATGTCTTGAATCCAGGCGCCTTCGACATTTTCGAGCGTGTCCGAGGCCTTGGCCATGCCTTGTTCGATGGCGTCTTCGAGCCCCTTTTTGGAACCAGCGGTAACTTCGATCACCTTTGCGACAGCCATGAGCGTCCTCCTGTTGAACAGGAGGACGCTACGCCTTTCGCCTCAGTGCGTCACGCGGATGCCGGCAAGAAGGCTGGCAGGCGCCCCGGCGAAGCCGTTCACGGGCTCATAAGTTTCGTCGAGCAAATTGTCTCCGGCGAGGTAGAGGCGCACCCCATCGTTCACAGCCCAAGAGGCCGACGCCCGCACCACGTCGTACGCAGCGACACGGCCGGTTCCGGAGAAGAAGCCAAGATCGTCATAGATCGTGTCGAGGCGCGCGCCCACCTGGCGCCAGGACACCTCCGCGCTGAATGGACCACGCTCCGCCTCTACGTGCGCCGACCAGGCATGGCGGGGGCGGCGCTGCAATGGTTGTCCAGAGGAAACGTCGCGCGCATCGGTGTTGGCGTAACTCATTTGCACCGTCAGCCAGTCGAGCGGACGCGCTGCCGCGCGCGCCTCGGCGAAGCGAATCTCCGCCTTATCGACATTGGCGTAGCTGAAGCCAAAGAAGCCGATGAGATCTTCGATCTCGCTGGCGCGGTAGAGCCCACTGAACTCAAGTCCGTCATCGCGGCCGAAGGCGCGTACTCGGACGTCGCCGCCGATTTCCCAACTCTGCGCCTGCTCTGGCTTCAGCCCGGCCGCGCCGAAGAAAGGGACGAACCGCTCGTAGAGTGAAGGCGCGCGATAGCTTGTGCCGAAGGCCGCGTAGATGCGCGCGCCGTCGCCAAGCGTCTGCGAAGCGCCGACACGCCAGGTCGTTTGGCCGCCGAAGCCCTCGAAATCGTCAACCCGCGCCGCTCCCGTGAAATCGAGCGAGCCGGCGGCGCCCTGCGCGACGATGTAGGCGCCCCAGTGCTCCTGTGCGCCGACGACCGGCGATCCAAAGCTAACGGCGTCGATGGTTTCGTCCTCGGTTTGCGCGCCAGCGAGCACGGTCCAAGTCCCACGCCGCCAAGTGGCGTTGAAATCGGCGAAACGGCGCTCGCCGTGATATTCGTCGCCGATGAGGCCGGCGTCCGCTGTGACGCGGTCGGCATCGAGCGCGCCGCCGGACAGCCGCAAGGTTAAATCCTCACTCGCACGCCAAGTCGCGCCGAGGCGCCAGAGCGAGGTGTCGTTCTGCTTGATCTCGGCTTCCGGATTCTCGCCGATATTGCCGAAGAAACCGGGATCGTAATCGGCGCGCGCTTCGCGGCGGCGCAACAGCAGATCGAACGCAAGCGCATCGCTGACGGCGTAGTCGAAGAGCCCCATCGCCGTACTGATCTCGGCGCCGTCGGCTTCACCGCTATGGCTGGCGATGCGCTCAGGCACGATGTCGTAGCCGTCGGTGGCCAAACCTTCGATGCTGACGGCAAAACGCAGCGGGCCGAGCGCGCCATCGGCGCCGAATCCTGCCATGATTGTGCCGAACGAGCCCGCCGCCGCTTCGAGCCGCGCGTGCAAGTCGTCGCCGCCACGCCGCGGCACAATATTGATCGCGCCGCCGAGCGCGCCAGATCCGTAGATGGCGCTCAAGGGTCCTTGCACGACTTCAATGCGATGCGCCCCGCCCAGGAGGTCCTGCCCAGCGTCGAACAGCCCCTCGGGCGTCGAGGGATCGTCGATGCGCACGCCATCGAACAGAACCAGCGTGTGATTAGACTCGAACCCGCCGGAGAAGATGCTGGCCTGTTGTCCGAGCGGGCCGGTGCGTGGCGCCTGCACGCCGGGGACGTTCGCCAAGGCCTGGTCCAGAGTGACTTCGCCGCGTGCGCGCGCTGCGTCGGCGTCGATGACGGTCACCGCCGCCGGGAGGTTTTCGGTCGGCGTCGGCCGCGCGACGGCGGTGACGACGATCTCGTCCTCGTCGTTGGCGAGAGCCGACGGGGACGTGCACGAAAGCACCGCCAGAAGAGCGGCGCGGTATGAAAGACGCATAGGAGCATCTCCGTTTTGCAACGCGCCGCGTCCCCGCCGGCGCGCAATGACAGCGACAAGCGGGGCGTGAGGTCACGCGGGGCCGCCCGCGTCGCTGCTGCGGAGACATCCGGTTCGTGCGGCTGGACCCGGCCGGCGAACGAGCGACGTGCGGCGGCAGGTCTCCTGGCTTCACGGCTCAATCGCGCTTCCGCCGCCTTCCCGGGCCCACGTTTCGGGTCCAGTGGCTTGAGTGGCGGGAGCGCTCGCCGCTTACAGTTGCGGGCACAGCCGCGGATTTAGAGGTTTGCGCCTCGCACCGCGTTCCCTTTTTCGCGTCCTCTCGGACGACCGTCGCGGCATGACCATTAGCCGCGCCGAACCGGCGCGCCAAGGCCTTGCGGGGCTTGACGTAGCCCCGCGCACGGCTAAAGACCCGCACCTTACGCGCGCTTCGGCTGGGCCTTAGCGCCGACCAGCTATTCGCCCGGAGAAACAGGACCTCACAATGGCCAAGGAAAAATTTGAGCGGACAAAGCCGCACTGCAACATCGGCACGATCGGCCACGTCGACCACGGCAAGACCACGCTGACGGCGGCGATCACGATGGTGTTGGCCAAGAAGGGCGGCGCCAAGGCCATGTCCTACGCCGATATCGATGCGGCGCCGGAAGAGAAGGCGCGCGGCATCACCATCAACACCGCGCACGTCGAGTACGAGACGGCCAACCGCCACTACGCGCACGTCGACTGCCCGGGGCACGCCGACTAC
>LWDN01000042.1:0-6772 GCA_002083515.1 Proteobacteria bacterium HN_bin10 | reverse complement strand
AACAAGGTCGACATGGTCGACGACAAGGAATTGCTCGACCTGGTCGAGATGGAAGTGCGCGAGCTGCTTTCCTCATACAGCTTCCCAGGCGACGACGTGCCGATCGTGAAGGGTTCGGCCCTGGCGGCGGTCGAAGGCCGCGATGCGCCGATCGGCGAAGACGCGATCATGGAACTCATGACCGCGGTCGACACCTACATCCCGCAGCCAGAGCGCCCGATCGATCAGCCCTTCCTGATGCCGGTCGAAGACGTGTTCTCGATCTCGGGCCGCGGCACGGTCGTGACCGGCCGCGTCGAGAAGGGCATCGTCAAGGTTGGCGATGAAATCGAAATCATCGGCATTCGCCCGACCGTGAAGTCGACCTGCACGGGCGTCGAAATGTTCCGCAAGCTGCTCGATCAGGGCCAAGCCGGCGATAACATCGGCGCGCTGCTGCGCGGCATCGACCGCGAAGGCGTCGAGCGCGGTCAGGTTCTGGCCAAGCCCGGTTCGATCACGCCGCACAAGAAGTTCGAAGCCGAGGTGTACGTGCTGACCAAGGAAGAAGGCGGCCGCCATACGCCGTTCTTCACCAACTACCGTCCGCAATTCTATTTCCGCACCACCGACGTGACGGGCATCGTTCAGCTGCCGGCGGGCGTCGAGATGGTGATGCCGGGCGACAACATCAAAATGACGGTCGAGCTGATCAGCCCGATCGCCATGGACCAAGGTCTCCGCTTCGCTATTCGCGAAGGCGGCCGCACCGTCGGTTCGGGCGTCGTGGCGAAGATCGTCGAGTAGTCCGGGTAAACATCCGACATTTTAGGGGCCGCCCGATGGGCGGCCCCTTTTTTTTTCCGGTGCGACCAAGCCGCTCCCGTGCCACGTTCGCTGGCGCTGGGCGCATCCAAACCTTGCCGACGGGGCATCTTCTGGCCAGAGAACGCCTTAGCCGGCGTGAGGGAGACGTGGATGGAACGGTTTGTATTCGTTGCCGCTATCGCCATAGCCATCATCTATGGCATCGGCGCCATGTTCGGCGGGGGCCACTGGGGCAGCTTCCACGTGGACTTCGACGACGAGGACGGGCTGCGCGGGCCGGCGGCGGTGGTTGCCGTGGCGCCGGGGCGCATGGAGGCGCAGACCTACGCCGGCTCTGACCTTCGTCTTCGCCACCTGGCCGCGCTCGTCACCATAACGCCGGAAGATCGCACTGATTTTTCAGTGGAAATCGACAATTCAGCGGGCCGCCTGCCGATGCCGACGGTGTCGGCCGAAGGCGAGCGCGTGACCATCGACGGGCAGCTCCGCGGCCGCGTTCGCGACTGCAAGGACGATGGCGGCGCCACGGTACGCGGTTACGGTGAGGGCGAGTTCGCCGCGGCAGATCTGCCCCGTATCGTCATTCGAGCTCCGCGTACGCTGCGCGTTAGCCGCGGGGGCGCCGGAAGCACGGAGATCGGAGCGACCGAGGCGCTGACGCTTGAGGTAAGCGGTTGCAGCACCACAACAGCCGGCGATGTCGCCGGGGCGCTGGAAGTCGACATGGCCGGCTCAGGCGACCTTCAAGCCGGCGCGGCGCGCTCACTGAATGCGGATATCGCCGGTTCGGCCGACGTTACCGTCGGAAACATCGCGGAAGACGCGGAAATCGATCTCGCCGGTTCGGGTTCGGTCACCATCGCTGCTCTGACGGGCGATCTGAACACCGACAGCGCCGGCTCCGGCGGCGTGACGGTACGGGGCGGATCCATCGACAACGCCGAGATCGACATTGCCGGTTCGGGCGGCGTTCAGATCGCAGCACCTGTGGCCAGCCTCAACGTCTCGATCGTCGGCTCCGGAGACGTCGACGTAACCGCGGCGGTGGGCAGCATCGAGGCCGAGATTGCCGGCTCCGGCGAGGTGACCGTTCAGTCCGTCACCGGCAATATTCGTCAAGAAGTTTGGGGCTCGGGCGAGGTGAATGTCATCGCCGCCGCCCCGCCTGCGGCGGCGCCGCCGCAAGCCCCGGCGGCGCCTGCCCAGCCTGCGCAAAACGCGCCTTGACGCCCCGGTTTCACCTCTGTAGGACACGCGCCTTCGAGCCGGCCGTAAGCTTCAGCTTAGACGCGGTTCGCAAGTTACGCGGCAGCTTCCTCAAGCGTCCTTCGGGATTTGGCGGGGTCGAGCACGCGGGACCGGTGGTCCCGTAAGAGCAGCGTTTTTTGCGATCCACTCTGATGAAGACGCCGTTCGGTTCGGGGCGGCGTTTTTCTCGTCGGCGCATCCGAAGGACGCGCCGCCGTGTTTTGCGTTCGGCGGCTGAAGTCGCCGGCGCAGGGAATTCGAGTTCGGGAAGATTTGGCGATGATGCAGCAAAACATCCGGATCAGGCTGAAAGCCTTCGATCACCGCACGCTCGATCTCTCGGCCAAGGAGATCGTGTCGACGGCGAAGCGCACCGGCGCGACCGTGATCGGCCCGGTTCCGTTGCCGACCCGCACCGAGAAGTTCACGGTGAACCGCTCTCCGCACGTGGACAAAAAGAGCCGCGAACAGTTCGAAATTCGCACGTTCAAGCGCGTGCTCGATATCGTTCAGCCGACGCCGCAAACTGTCGATGCGCTGATGAAGCTCGATCTATCGGCCGGCGTCGACGTTCAAATTCAAGTGCTGGGTTGATAGCGATGGCTCAAGAGCAATCCCGTCGCACTGGCGTTATCGCGCGCAAGGTCGGCATGATGCGCGTCTTCGGCGAAGACGGCGCGCACACGCCCGTGACCGTGCTCGATCTCGCCGGTTGCCAAGTCGTTGGCCGCCGCACGGTCAAGGCCGAGGACTTCAAGAACGCTGCCGGCGAGACCGTCGCGCTGAAGCCGAAGAAGTCGCGCAAGAACGCGGCCTCGAAGGCGCCCGCGCGCGAGGCCAAGGGCGACGGCTATAGCGCGGTGCAACTCGCCGCCGGCGCCGCCAAAGCCAAGAACAAGTCGCAAGCCGAGCGCGGCCAATTCGCGCGCGCCAAGGTCGAACCGAAGGCGGTCGTTCGCGAGTTCCGCGTCTCGGAAGACAATCTCCTGCCGGTCGGCGCCCTTATCAGCGCCGACCATTTTGTCGCCGGCCAAAAGGTCGATGTCGCCGGCATCACCATCGGCAAGGGTTTCGCCGGCGCCATGAAGCGCTGGAACTTCGGCGGTCTGCGCGCCACGCACGGCGTCTCGGTCTCGCACCGTTCGCACGGCTCGACCGGCCAGCGCCAGGATCCCGGCAAGGTCTTCAAAGGCAAGAAGATGGCCGGCCACCTCGGCGACGAGCGCGTCACCACCCAGAATCTCCAGATCGTCCGCGTCGATGCCGAGCGCGGACTTTTGTTTGTCCGCGGTTCTGTGCCCGGCGCCGAGGGCAGCTGGGTCGAAGTGCGCGATGCGGCGAAGGCTGCGCTTCCCAAGGAAGCGCCGAAGCCCGCCGGTCTGCGTCAGCAAGCTGCGGCTGAGTGAGGACGGATATGAAGCTCGACGTTCAAACTCTCGATGGCAAGAAGGGCGGCTCCGTCGACCTCGACGACGCCATTTTCGGCATCAAGGAAGTCCGCGCCGACATCCTGCAGCGCATGGTGAAGTATCAGCTCGCCAAGCGCCGCGCCGGCACGCACAAGACCCAGAGCCGCGGCGAAGTTTCGCGCTCGCATTCGAAGCTCTACAAACAAAAAGGCACCGGCCAGGCCCGCCACGGTGCCGCCAACGCCCCGATTTTCCGCGGCGGCGGTCATGCCCACAATCGCCTGCCGCGCGACTATTCGCACGATCTGACCAAGAAGTTCCGGGCGCTGGCTTTGCGTCATGCGCTTTCGGCCAAGGCCAAGGCCGGTGACATCCTGGTGATCGACGCGCTGACGCTGAAGGAGCCGAAGACGTCGGCGCTGCAGAAGTCGCTCGACAAGCTGAAGCTTGAGAAGGCGCTGTTCATCGCTGGCGAGACGGTCGACGCCAATGTCGCCCGCGCCGCGCGCAACATCGCCCACATCGATGTGCTGCCGAACGCCGGTCTCAATGTTTACGACATCCTTCGCGCGCCGAAGCTGGTGCTGACGCAGGATGCGGTGAGCGCCATTCACGAGCGCTTCAAGGACAAGGCGGGCGCCGCCAAGGCCGCGCCGAAGAAGCGCGCCGCGAAGGCCACTGAAGAAGGAGCCGCGGCATGAGCGCGCTCAACAAACACTACGACACCATCCTGGCGCCGGTGATCACCGAGAAATCGACGATCCAATCCGAGCAGAACAAGGTTGTCTTCCGGGTGCCGCTCGCGGCGACGAAGAAGGACATCAAGGAAGCTGTCGAGAAGCTGTTCAATGTCAAAGTTGCGGCGGTCAACACGATCGTGCGCAAGGGCAAGACCAAGCAGTTCCGCGGCGTTCCGGGTAAGCGCTCCGACCACAAGAACGCGGTGGTGACGCTGCTGGCCGGCTATTCAATCGACGTGACGACGGGGCTCTCGTAATGGCGCTCAAGACTTTCCGCCCGACCTCCCCGGGTCGCCGCCAGCTCGTGATCGTCGATCGCGCCGAGCTGCACAAAGGCAAGCCGGTTAAGGCGCTGACCGAAGGGCTGACCAAGTCCGGCGGCCGCAACAATGTCGGGCGCGTGACCGCGTTCCGCACCGGCGGCGGGCACAAGCGTTCGTATCGCAAGATCGACTTCAAGCGCCGCAAGTGGGGCGTTGAAGCGAAGGTCGAGCGGCTCGAATACGATCCGAACCGGACCGCGTTCATTGCGCTGATCAAGTACACGGACGGCGAGCTGGCTTACATCATCGCGCCGCAACGTCTGAAGGTCGGCGACACGGTGGTCGCCGGCGAACGCGTCGACGTAAAACCGGGCAACGCCATGCCGCTGAAGGCGATCCCGGTCGGCACCATCGTTCACAATATTGAACTGAAGCCGCTCAAGGGCGCGCAAATGGCGCGTTCGGCCGGCACCTACGCGCAAGTCGTCGGTCGCGACGCCGGCTTTGCCCAGTTGCGCATGGCGTCCGGCGAAGTGCGCATGGTTCAAGACGTGTGCATGGCCACCATCGGCGCGGTGTCGAACCCCGACAACATGAACGAAGTCTGGGGCAAGGCGGGACGCACCAAGTGGCTCGGGCGCAAGCCGAGCGTGCGCGGCGTCGCCATGAACCCGGTCGATCACCCCCACGGCGGCGGTGAAGGCAAGACCTCCGGCGGCCGTCACCCGGTGACGCCGTGGGGCAAGAAAACCCGCGGTCCGAAGACCCGCAAAACCAAGCCGTCGGATCGTCTGATCATCCGTCGTCGTCACTCGAAGAAAGTGAGCTAAGCGAGATGCCGCGTTCTGTTTGGAAAGGCCCGTTCGTTGACGGTTATCTGCTGGCCAAGGCCGAGAAGGTCGCCGGCAGCGGCCGTCGTGAGCAGATCAAGACCTGGTCGCGCCGCTCCACCATCATGCCGCAATTCGTCGGCCTCACCTTCCAGGTCCACAACGGCAAGCAATTCACGCCGGTGCTGGTGAGCGAAGACATGGTCGGCCACAAGCTCGGCGAGTTTGCGCCGACGCGGAACTATTTCGGCCATGGCGCCGATAAGAAGGCCAAGAGGAAGTAAGCCATGACGGTCGCGAGAAAAAATCAGCGCGGACCGGACGGCAAGAATCGCCGCCGCGAAGCGTCAAACGAAGCGAAGGCGGTGCTGCGCACGCTGCGCATCAGCCCGCAAAAGCTGAACCTGGTGGCGCAATCGATCCGTGGGCTCTCGGCCGAGAAGGCCGTCAACGAGCTGCGTTTCAGCCAGAAACGCATCGCCAAGGACGTGCTCAAGTGTTTGAAGTCGGCGATCGACAACGCCGAGAACAATCATGGCCTCGACGTCGACGGCCTTGTGGTGGCGCAGGCGCATGTCGGCAAGAACATCACCATGAAGCGCATGCACACTCGTGCGCGCGGCCGCGGCGTCCGCATCGAAAAATTGTTCTCTCAACTCACCATCGTGCTGCGCGACACCACCAAGCAGCCCGAAAAAGCTGAGGCCGCCTAATGGGTCAGAAAGTCAATCCGATCGGTCTGCGCCTCGGCGTCAACCGCACATGGGACTCGCGTTGGTACGCCAACACGAAGGACTATGCGCGCCTGCTGCATGAAGACATCAAGATCCGCGCCTTCCTGCGCGAGAAGCTGGCCGCCGCCGGCATTTCCAAGATCATCATCGAGCGTCCGCTGAAGAAGTGCCGCGTCACCGTCCACACCGCCAAGCCGGGCGTGGTGATCGGCAAGAAGGGCGCCGACATCGAGAAGCTCCGCAAAGACCTCGCCAAGATGGCGCCGGGCGCGGAAGTGCATCTCAACCTCGTTGAAGTGCGCAAGCCGGAAACCGATTCGAACCTGGTCGCCGAGGGCGTCGCGCAGCAGCTCGAGCGCCGGGTTGCGTTCCGCCGCGCCATGAAGCGGGCGATGCAGTCGGCCATGCGCCTGGGCGCGCAGGGCATCCGCATCAACGTCTCGGGCCGTCTCGGCGGCGCGGAAATCGCGCGCATGGAATGGTACCGCGAAGGCCGCGTGCCACTGCATACGCTGCGCGCCGACGTCGACTACGGTTTTGCTGAGGCCGACACCGCCTACGGCAAGATCGGCGTGAAGGTTTGGATTTTCAAAGGCGAGATCCTCGAGCACGACCCGATGGCGCAGGACAAGCGCTCGTTGGAAACCGGCGAAAGCCGTGAGCGCCGCGATCGCGATGACCGCGGCCCGCGCGCCCCGCGCGAAGATCGTCCGCCGGGCGATCGGCCCCGCCGCGGGCGCC
>LWDN01000041.1:96755-97166 GCA_002083515.1 Proteobacteria bacterium HN_bin10 | reverse complement strand
GCGTGGACGATGTACCAGCGCGCCTTGCCGGAAAAACGCGGCTGCGTTTGCGCCTCTTGCTGCTCTTCAACCATCGCCGTGCTCAAAGTCCCAAATTCAGGAGGAAGTTCATCGCCAGCCGCAGCAGCGAGTCGACAAAGAAAAAAAAGATCGCGGTGACGATGCCGAAGATGATCACCATGATGGTGGAGATTTGCACCTCCTTCATCGTCGCCCAGGTGACCTTGCGCGCCTCAGCGCGCACTTCACCGAAGAACCGGAACGGGCCGCCGCCCCTGCGCCGCGGTTCAGCGTCTTGATCGGCTTGGTCCGTCGCCATGTGTCGTTTCTATCTTTCCATCCACGCGCGCGCTTCACATCGGATCGGCCTGCCGCTTCCGCAAGCGAGAGTGGCAGGAGTGGAGGGACTCG